>JAIOQB010000394.1 GCA_021413585.1 Planctomycetia bacterium | reverse complement strand
GGCGACATGGCCGGGCTTTTCATCGCGGAAATCCTTTTGGCAACTCTGTGCTGTAGGTGGAAGGAGTCGGACCCGCCTGTTCGCGGCCGCTTGCGCGCCGCCGAACGAGACCGGTCAACACCATCCAGGGCCGATTGGGGCGCGAACTTCGTGTCGCACCGCCACCAGCCTCGTAATACATGGGAAACGTGGCAATTCGGAAACGTGCCCGGGAAAAGATAGCTCACCTGGCGCGCCGGCAAGCCAACGGGACAAGCATCAGCGACTCGATGAACGGCTCAACCGCTGGTAACGGTTGTGACGGTTAGAACATCGGCGGCGTGGAATCGCCTGGAGAGTGCGCAGCAGCCCAAATACGGATGAGAGGGTGGTTTGGGCAACACCCCGGAAAGCTTGATTGGATACCACTGGGGCGTTGCCCCAGGCACCCAGCATGCCCTATCCCATTGGACATTGGGATTTGGTCATTGGGATTTTCCGCTCAATGACTTTCGGCCGCCGGCTTCTTGGCCTCTGCCTTGCTCGGCCAGAAGTTCAGCAGGCGTCCCAGGCCGGTGCGCCCCTCTTCGGCGGGCGCCTTCTCGGTCACCTCTTCACCGGAAAGCTTCTGCGTCAGTTGACCGATCGAGAGCGTGATCGCCGCCTTGGGGGCTTGCTCCAACAGCGGCACGCCGTTGTTGCGCACTTCGGCCATCACGCGATAGTCGTTCGGCAATTGCCAGAAGATCTCGCGGCCGATGGTTTCTTGCGCCTTCTTGAGACTGATCTGGCCGTTGTCCAGACCGGCTCGGTTAACGATGATTTTGATCTTGTTCGACAACCCGTCCATTTCGCTGAATGACATCAGCAGCCGCACCACGTTGCGCAGGCACGGCAGATCGAGCTGCGTAACCAGCAACACTTGGTCGGCCAGCGACAGCGCCACCCGATCCAGCGGCCCATAGGACTTCGACAGGTCGAAGATCAAATGCGTGAACGTGGCCTTCAGCAGGCCGATCACGCGATGCAGATCCTCGGTGGTGATCAGCGCCACCTCGTCCAATTGCACCGGCCGGGGGAGCAGAAATAGCCCCGACGAGTGCTTCGTCAACGAGCGCTTTAACAGCGTAAAATCCATGCGGGTGGCGTTTTGTGCCACATCCACCAGCGTGTAATCGGGGATCGCGTCGAGGCAGACGTCGGCATCACCCAGGCAGAGATCCAGGTCGACCAGCACCACCGAGTTCCGCTCGTCGGCCGCCAAAGCACAACCCAGGTTGACCGCCACGCTGGTTGTGCCCACGCCCCCAGTGGCGCCGGCCAGGGCGATCACGGTGCAGCCTTTGGTTCGCTTGTCGCCGCGGCCGCCGGCCCGGTTGCCGATTCGTTCCAGCGCCTGAACCAGGTCTTCCAGCTTGACCGGCTGGTTCAAGAATTCCTTGGCCCCGGCCCGCATCGCCCGCAGGATCAGGTTTCCGTCGGTCGACGAACTGAGCACCAGGATGCTGCAATCGGGCGACGTCTCGTGCAGTTGGGCCACCAGTTCCAAAGCCTTGGCCGGATTGGAATCGATCGCCACCATGCCGATGTTTGGCTTGGTCTGCGCGACGACGTCGGAAAAGAACTCATAGCGCGAGCATTCCGCCTCGAGCCAGATGCGGTCCATGCCCAAGAGCATGCTCTTGAGCGCATCGCGCGTGGCGTCGCTAGGATCGACGATTGCCAGACGGAGTACATTTCTCATCGTGAAGGTCTCAACGGATTGCTCGTTGCTGGGGTAGCCGGGGCAAATTCTCTCAACCCATCTGGGGAAGTGCCCCGGCCACAAATGCAGGATTACTCCCGCCGTGCCGCCTCAGCCCCCGTTATTGCTACTTTACGTCATAACCCAAAGGTCCGATAAAGCCGGGCGTTTCCGGCGGCGCTGGAGCCTGTTGCTGCACCCGAGGCCGGCGATATTCCGACGCCGCTGGGGAAGCCGGAGCCTCCTGGTAATTCGGAGCCTCTTGATATGCCGGAGTCGGATAATCGTTACGCGGTGCCGGCGCCACTCGCTGCTGCGGAGCAGGGGAGGGTTGGGGCCGCCGCATGTTGTTGCTGGCCGTCCGGTCGACCGAGCGGGCCTGCGGGCCTTGCTGACGGGCTTGATCGGGCAGGCCGATTTCCTCCGGCCCGCCGCCTTGCGAACCGCCGCGACCACACGCCTGGCAGCCACCCACGCCGCAGGGGCCGCTACTGGGAACTTCGATGTGCCCGCGCCAGTACAGATCCCAGTTCGATGGGCTGTCGGTTCCCATGCCCGGTCCGCAAGGGGGAACTTCGTGCGGTTCCATCGCGGAGACGAGTTCCGGGGTGACCATGATCAACAGTTCGATCTCGTTGGTGTTTTCCGTCACCCGCCGAAACGGCACGCCGAAATACGGCATGTCGCCCAGGATCGGCAAACCCTTGGTTTGCGCTTCGGTCCGCTTCTGCACCAATCCGGCCAAGGCCAGCGTCTGCCCGGCCCGCATTTCCACGCCCGTATCCACCTGCCGCACGCGCAACGCGGGTACGGTGATATTGTTGATGATTACGCCGTGGCTCTCGTCCAATTCGCTGACCTGGGGCCGCACTTCCAGGCGGATCCGCCCTTCGCCCAGCACGATCGGCACGAAGTCCACCTGCGTGCCGTAATTCTTGTACTCGATGGAGACCGTACCCAAGCTTTGCGGCACGAGAATCGGAAACTCGCCGCCGCACTTGAATTGCGCGGGCCGTCCGCTGACCGTCACCAACGTCGGTTCGGCCAGAATCTTGGCCAGATCATTGCGCTGCAGAGCTTCGAGAAATCCGAAGAACGCGCTGTCGCCGTTTACGATGCCAAACCGCACCGTGTCGCCAGCGGCGCTGACCACGTTGTTGGCCAGGCTCCCCGGCGCGGCGAGCCCGCTGACGCTGGAGATCAGGTAGTTGGTTCCTGACAGGGCGGCGAAGTCAAAGCCCAGCGTACGGAGCTTGGTGCGCGAGACTTCCATCACCTTGACGTGCAACAGCACCTGCTCCACGCCGCCAACGGTGATATTGTTGATCACGCTGGGATAGAAGTCCTTGACCATCGCGATCACGCGGCTGACTTCGTCCGGGCGGGCCACGTAACCCGAGATGACCACGCTGTTCGCCAGCGGCACAACGTGCAGTGAGGCGGTGGGAAACTGCGATCTGAGCAGCATCACCAGGGCCCGCGCGTCGGCGTACACCAACACGTCGATCGATTGCACCTGCTCTTTTTCATCCCACAGGATGATCTGCGTCACGCCCGGCTTTTTGGCGACCAGTTGAATTTTATTCGGCGTGAGCGGCTGCAGCTCGAGAATCTCAGGATTGTTGACCTGGGCGCGGGGAATTTTCCGCGGCATCGACAGAATGCGGCTCGTACTGACCGTCATCTCGAGCCGCTGCAAGCCGGGCCCGACGTCGATCTGCAAGGGGTCGTTGCCGGCCGGCTGAGCCAGCGCAGCTTGAGCCCCGGCCAACACCGCGCAGGCGGCAAACAGCGATAACCGTAGCGCCCCCTGGCGCCGCTTCGTTGCGTTGAACATCCGTATGCTTCCTTGCAATTGCCCTCAGCGAGGGCGGATCCTGGCATCCATGTCAGTGCTGCCCGGCGACGGTGATCGTTCCCGCGGCATCATGCCGCAGTGCGTCGAGGGCAGGGGATCCAAATCGGTTGTTGGGGTCAGGGGTGGAGCGGGCCGCACACGACTGGCCCCATTGGCCAGCCGCGACCCGCGATCATTTCATCGGTTCATTCCGAAAACAGTTCGTGCTGGGAGTACGTGCGGTGGGCGAGTGTGTTGTGATAGTGCGGCAGCGGCGTTGGCGAGAATTAGTCGTGGGCCGGAGCCAGGGCGGGGGTCGTGGTGCTCTTCGGGGGAATTGGGGCAGGGTCGCGGGTAGCGCCGGTTTGCACCGGAGCAGGGGTCTTAAACGGAGCAAGCACGTCGGTCGTTGGTGTTGCCGGCCCGGAGGATGTTGCCGGCGCGGTGGCGCCGGAATCGGTATTGGCCGGCGTCCCTGTCGAACCGTTGCTCTCCGTATGTTGCCGGCGGGGCATTAACTCGCCCTTGTGAAACTCTTCCACATGGGATTCGCTGCCGCTGACGACCAGCATCCGATGGATCACGTCGTCCACGACGGGTTCTGTTTTCTTGACCGGTGCGGGTTCAAGCACCGCAGCCACCTTGTCGCCGGCTTTGGCCTCGGTGTGCGTGGCTTGTTCTCCGCCACTTCCCAGAATCCCGGTGATGCTGGCGTTTCCTTCAGTGGTGGATTCGTCGGGGTGCGAGCCTCGCATCACAAGCCGGATCGTCCCCACCTCGGCGGCCAACGTCACCTTGGCGGCCTGCTCGGGCTTCACCAGCAACGATACGGTTTTGGCGTCGATCTTGGCGTCGCTATTCGCTTCGTGCCGCATTTCCGAGTTGACGGCAAACACGCTCACATCGTGCAGAAACGTCCAGGTTCCCGCCTCGGCTACGTTGGGGCCCTTGTTGATGAACACTTGCACGTCCACGCGATCGCCCGGCAAAATCAACCCTGCTCCGTCCGACGCGTTCACCTTCACCGAGACGACGCGGAAATCCTTGGGGATCTCGTTGGTGGCGCGGACCACTCCTTCGCCGGTCCCCAGCTTCCCTTCGAGGATCGCTTCTCCTTTGACGATGCGAGCATTGGGGCGATGCCCCACGATATCTTCGATCTTCGTGACCGCCCCTTCCGGCAACTGGGCTTTGGGCCACGGCCTCAGGCCGACGTTCTTCGGCGACAGCTCCGTATTGCGTTCGATGTCGGCCAGCGCCACGAGGATCTCGGTCTTCTCGTCCGACGCGTTTTGTTGCGCGCGGCGCGACTCCATGACCTGGCTGATGCCGATCGAGGCGACCAGTCCGCAGCCCAATGCCAGAGCCAACAAGATCAACGATTTCGGACGCATCGATTCCCCCTTAGGCCGGTGCCGCTCTCAAGCGGCCAGGCCGATTGTGGCAACACTAAGGGTGTTGCCCGGCCCTGCGGCGCATAACGGTGGCAGCGTGTAGCATCTGCCCTTGGACATACATTGGCGCCGGAAGCCAGCTTACTTGACCAAAAGGTACGGCAACGTCAACCTCCACCGGAGCGCCAAAGCTCGCCGCGTCGGGGTTGCCTTGCGGAAACGAAACCTTCGCACCGTGGATGGAACTCTTCGCTAGAAAATCATTTACAAACGCGATTACCTCAGCGGCGCTCGCCCCGTCGACAGTGGCCCGACGTGCTGCCGCGCGCGATGCGTCGGCGAGCTGGTGCTGCACCGCAACTGCCCGCTCGATCTCCATTCCGCCCAGGCCGAGTAGCAAAAACACCGGCAAAACCACGGTCAACGCAAATACCGCGATTCGCCCGCGTTGACTCCGCCACAGTCTCCTTCGGCAGATTGGGGAAGCGGCCTGGAGCCCGTCACTCGACAACGCCGGTGCTGGCGGCGCTAGCGGCGACGATCGCTTCGCCGACTTCGCACGCGCGGGTTCCGGTGCCAGCGTCGCTGTCATATCAACATTCCCGACCAGGCGAAGTAGGCGATGGTTCCGACCGCGATTGGAATGCCGTACGGCAGCAACATCATCGAACTCTTGCGCTCGGCAGCGATGGTCGCCAGTTCATTAGGGTCGCGGATCGTGACGAACTCATTGAGGATTCCCCAGAACTGCGCCTGATGCTTGGCCCACACGCCGCGCAACAGCACCATCGCCACGGCGATCAGGCCGCCGGCCACGGCCGACGCGCAGAAAGCCCAGAACGTGACGCCGGCCCATACCCAGGCCCCGACGCCCGCCAGCAACTTCACGTCGCCGGCACCCATGCCGCCAACGCAGTACAGTGGCAACAGCAACGCCAGTCCGACCACCGTACCCAGCAGGCTCCAACCGAGCCCCGGCAACCCGAAGGCCGCCACACTGTAAACCCAACCGCTGATGACCAGCGGGAACGTGACCCAATTGGGCACCTTCAAGCGGTATCCGTCGATGACGGCCGCCACGACCAGCACAACGGACACCAGCCAGACGGGCCAATGATGCAACCAGGTTTCGCCAAACGCGGGAGTTGAAAACATCGCTGGTGTCTGCCTTTCCCTGCTCGAATGGATTCGCTATTCGATGGATGTGTTGTCGAAAGAATTTTGTTGTTGAGCGTTAGCCGCGCGGCAGCATGAACCAACTGACGAATGCGGCCATGGCGGTAAAAAACAGGGCCACCATTTGCACCACGGCGTACGTGGCTTCACCCGAGATGCTGGGGTACATGGCTGAGTCCTCTACTCTTAACGCGTCTACGCTTAACGTCCAGATTCGGTTTATCGCCACATGGAGACGCCCTGAGAACCTTAGCTTATGCGGCACAGCGCGCTCGGCTGACCGGTCGCCAACCGCCATGGACGAAGGCCCGCGACGCCGGCTCGCATTCGGTTCCCAATCAACTGTAGCTTTTTTTCCACGCTGAGGCGGCGACCCCGCCAACGCGTCTACTTGATCGATGAGCCGACGTTGGTAAAGGTTGTTTTCGCCTTGGTCCCCAGCGTACTGACGGCGGACAAGCAAACCACTACAATCAGCGCTAACATCACGGCATATTCCACCGCGGTCGGTCCCTCTTCGCTGGCGAGGAATGCACCGACCTTTGCTGCAAACTTCTTCATCTCAAAATCTCCCCAATCGTAGTGCCCCACGGGCAACGCGCCCGTTCCAGGAAATCAACTCGCTAGAGAGCCTGCGACTGCGAGCCGTCTGGCCGCATTTTTGCCGCGGATCCTCCCCCGGAAGCAGTTGAGTCCGAGGCGCGAGCCTGCGAACTGGATCAAACGCCACCTCGACTGCGCCTCATGCGAATGTAGCTTTTCCCCGGGCGCTGACTTATGGAGACATAAAAATTTAATCGGCTTTTCCGCAGGTGGGCAAGGGAGCGGGGAAAGCCGAAAAATCGTTCTAACCTGAGAATGGAAGTGGTCGTGAATCGACCACTGGGCCGGGAGAAATCGCCGACGGAATCTTCGTCCGAGTAGAGGCGCGGTTTCTCGCCTTCTAAAAACGCAAACAACCCCCGGCGCCGGCCGGAGGCCGGGCACCGAGGGTGAGTGCGTTTCCCTGGCGAAGGCTGCGATGCTCGACCGAAGTCGGGACCGCATGCCGGCTCGCCGGAGGATTGAGGATTTGCACAGCGGCCCTGCGGCCGCCCGCCTACTACTTAATCGAGGCGGCGATTTTGGTGAACGTCGCGTTGGCGTTCGTGCCCAGCGAGGTGATCGCCGTCAAGCAGACGATGACGATCAACGCCAGCATCACAGCGTATTCCACCGCGGTGGGGCCGTCTTCAGAAACGAGGAACTGTTGCATCTTCTTAGCGAAAGTCTTCATCTTATTCCTCCACAGGGGCCTAAAGCCGAGCGTTGCGGAACGATCCGGTTGGCGTCGACAGGCCGTTGTTACAAGGTGCTGGATACCCAGTGGTGCGGTGCCGGTCTTTCAAACCAACACCTGCCTGCAGAGCACCACCAAGCGTCCACGGTTAAAAATGATTCAGCCTCAGTGATCTGGCCGTGTCAGGCGGTCGTCCCGGTGGGAAGTTCCGCATGGGGTCAGTTCGTGAGACTTGCAGGCTGTTTCGCGCCAACTCACCCGCCGAAAGGCGGCATTCTTCAATGACCGGGAATCCGGCAGATGAGACGCTGCGAGAGACCAACCTTTCGGCCGGCCCCGTCACCGCTCCGCCCCAAAAGGCTTTGCTGTGACATTGAAAACTTAGGTCGACTTTGCCGGGTGTCAAACGGGGCTTGAGAAATTCTTGAGATAATCCTCAGAGACTTCCCTTCACCATACGCCCTGGCGACCGTACCGGCGGCACAACCGGCGCAACCGACAGTGCAGCGGGCTGGCCGCGACGCAGGTTCGACAAGTTCACCTTGGAATCCGCTCCCTGCGGCGGGGTCAACAACATCAGTGGCCTGCCTCCGGCGTCGTCAAGAATGACTGCGCCAGGCTTTGTGCCCATCCATCCGGACGCACCGTCATAACCGTCAACAAGCCGCACGCGCCACGCGGCCGGTGCAGGCGGTTGGTCGCGTTGATCTGCTGGATCCACCGCGCGAGGATCAACTCCTTTGGCTGGAATCACTGTCACGTCGTGTTGTCCGCCTGCCAGATAGGCCAGCGGCCAATAGCTCCACCAGTCCTCGGCCACGATTCGCACCGGGCCGTTTGGCTGGCGGCTCTCCATTAGTTGCAACGCCAACACCTTGGGCTCCACCCGCGCCGTGCGAAACGCCACGTGCGACTCGCCCCCCGTGCGGGCAAACACGTCAAAGTAATTCCACGAGAATCCGGCCAACAGCACCCACGCCGGCAGCAACGCCAGGGCAGGGCGAATGCGCCAAACATCGCGCCGCAACAGCCACCACGCGAGGCCTTGTGAAATCAGCAGCGCGGTGGGCGCCATCAGCCACATCCCATAGCGCTCATAGTGCGGCTGAATCGCCGCCGGCCCGCCAATCACATAGAAAGCCGCCAACCCCAGCCCCCAGCCGATGGCCAACACGCGCCACACGCTCCGATTAGCGCACCGCAGCGTGCTCCATACGCCGAAAGCCGCTATGGCGAGCAGTGCGCACGCTGCCAGTCGATACGCCAGCGTGTCAGGTGCGGCACCGTTCTCTTGTGAACCTGCCATATAGCGATACACAGTCGTTCCTGAGAGCAGATCAATCAAGTTGGACATAAACTGCCCTGCCGTGCGAGGCTGCACCAACCGCAACAGCGGCGGGCCCACAATACTTCTTGGCGCCAGCAGCAATCCGCAGCCCAACGCCGCGAAGACCAGCAGTCCGGCCGCTACGCTGCATTGTCTGAAAAATGGCCGTTGCCACAGCCGGCGCAGTTCCTCTCGCCAGCAGTAAATCGCCGCCACGCACAACAGCGGAGCGGCAAAGATGTTCGTTGGATGCACGATCGCTGCCGCTGCCATTGCCACCGCTGCGGCGAGCAAACATCGAACTCGCCGCCGGTTGTCCGTTATCGCGGCCAGCGGCAAATAGATCACCGGCAGCATGAACAGCAGCGTCTGGCTGGAATCCCAGGCCAGGCGGCTGTAGGCAATGCACGTCGGCAGCACGGCCAGGACAATCGTCGACACGATCGCCAGCCGGCGGCCGAACACCCAGCGGCAAAGCAGATAGTTCACCCCCAGCGCCAACACGCCGCACAGCACCGCCGTCAACCGCAGCGCAATCACCGACGGCGGCAGCCACAAATGCAACGCGGCCAGCGGCAGAAAGTTAAACACATTGAGCGGATTGCCGGTTGGCGTGCGCCAAGTCACCGCCTCTCCCCCCAGCCAGCGCTGCGCCTGCACCGCCAGCCAAGCTTCGTCCCCATTGACCCCCGGCACATGATCCAACGCCACAGCGCGCCAGAACGTGGCCACCAGCAGCAGCAGGGCGATATTCATCACCAGCCACATCCGGCGGCGGAATCGCGGCGACGCAAGATCGCGCGCAGCACTCCCCGGCGCTTCGACAGGCGCATCCAAGCAAGCGGCGGAGATGGCGGGAAGGGATTTCTGGTGCATCGGCGGGCAGCGTGGTCCATCAACTCTATAAAGCGTAGGACGGAAAGTGGTGACATCGATCACCAAGAGGCCGCGGGACCGGCGCAAACGTCATCCTCGACACAATCGTTGCCGCCGGACTAGGCCGGCGAATTCCAAGCGGCAAGCTATGGTTCGATGTGGGCGCATCGTGTGGCGGGGCAACCCACTTGCGCGTTTTTGGCGCCGGTTTAGACAACGACTTATAACCCGATTCGTGGTCCTCGTCCTTTTGGCTCGATGGCGCCTATGTCCGGCATGGTGAGGTCAGCGGTCGCTCCCGTGGCGACCGCCAGCATTGCGCGACCGCGGCTGTTGACCGCCACGTTGTGGCTGGCCAGTGGACTGCTGTTGTTGGCCATGGCGTGGCCCGCCATGCATGGCAAGGTTTATATTGCCGACGACCTGGGGGCGTTTCACCTCCCTGCCCGCGCGTTTTACTCCGAGGCACTCCACCACGGCGACCGTTTTGACTGGTGGCCGCAGTTGTACAACGGTTTCTACCTGACGGGTGAAGGGCAGGTGGGAACCTATCACCCTCTGCATCTGGTCCTGTATCGCTTTTTTCCGCTCCCGGTGGCGTTCAATCTGGAACTGCTGCTGAGCTATCCGTTTCTGTTTATTGGCGCGTGGCTCTGGTTGCGCCGGCAATTTGCCAACCGCGACGCGGCCCTGTTCGGCGCCCTGTTGTGGACGTTCAGCGGGTTTAACCTCTTGCACCTGGCCCATCTCAACGCCGTGGCGGTAATGGCCCATCTGCCGTGGCTGCTGATGGCGATCGACGTGGCGGTGACCGATCCGCGCCGCCGTGCGCGGGCCGTGGCCACCGCTGCCGTGCCGCTGCTCACCGCGTCGCAACTGCTGTTGGGTTATCCGCAGTACGTTTGGTTCTCCCTGCTGGCGGAATGCGGTTACACATGGTGGCTACTTCACAGAATGCGCCGGGCAGGAATCGCGCCATCTGAAACGATTCGCCCGGGCGAATCGAAAGGATTTCCGACTGCAGTTCAGGTCGCCGTCCAATTCGCGGCGGCCGTGGCAATTGGGTTTCTAATCGCCGGCGTGCAATTGCTGCCGACGCTCGATGCCCTGCAGTCGTCGGTGCGCCGCACCGCCGACAGCTCGTTCGCCGAATGGGGCTCGCTCCATCCTTGGAATCTGCTGCAACTGGTGGCCCCTTACTTGTTCCGCCAGCGCGTCGTCGGGCTCAATACGCATGAACTGGGGCTCTACGCCGGCTGCGTGCCGTTGGCCCTGTGCGCCTGGCTGTGGGTGCGGCGCAACGAATTGGGCTCCTTGCGGCCGCTAGTGATCGTCACCGCATGGCTGGCCGTGCTGTCGCTGTGGTGGGCCGCCGGAGAATATGGATACATCTATCGCTTTCAAACTTGGCTGCCGGTCGTCGGCAAGTTTCGCTTTCCGTGTCGGGCGATCGTGCTGTTTCATCTGGCCACGGCCGTACTGTCGGCAGCGGCATTGGCCCTGTTGGCCATGCAACATCCGTCGCGCGTGCGGTTGGGCTGGAAGCGATTCTCGGCGCTGTGGGGGATACTGGTCCTCAGCCTGTTAACCATTATGTTGGCGCTGTGCTTCTGGCGGCCGTACGTCGCAGGGTGGCAAGCGGTCACGGCGGGGCCACTCCTGATCGGCGCGGCGGTGGGTCTGGTGTGGCTGGCCGATCGCAATCACCGTTGGGCCCTGGCGGCGCTCGCGCTGCTGGCCGCGGCCGACTTGGGCTTCTATGGGCTGAGCTACTCGACCTACGGCCAAACCGCCGAGCTGACGCAGTTAGTCGACCGCTGCGCTCCGCCGCCGCCCGGCGCGACGCCGCGACTGCTGGCCGAGCCCCCCGCCTTCGATCTCAAAGCGGCACGCGTGGGCAACCGGGCCCTGTTATCTGGCTGGAGCCGCGTGGGAGGCTATGCCGGGCTCGAACCGGCTTCCACGCTCGACTACCACCAACTCGCCGCGCTGCGCGTCGCCGGCGTCGGTTGGGTTTGCCGCACGCCGCAAACCGACGCCATGCCCGGCCTGGTTCCGTACAACGAATTGCTGCTGCGAGTGGAGCACCCGCTGGACGACGCGCGGCTCGTCACGCAAGTTCGGCCCAGCAAGCAGCCCGGACTCGACTTGCCGGAGATCGACCCCAGCACCACTGCGCTGGCATCGCCGGCAGTTGCCCATCGACTTGCCCTGCCGTCCGGCCCATCGAAAGACATCGCACCGGGAAATGTAGAAATCGTAACCAACCGCCCGGGCCGTGAGACGCTGACCACGCAGGCCGCCACGCCACAGTTGTTGGTGCTCAGCCAGCGCTGGCACAACGGCTGGCAGGCCACCGTTAACGGCCAGTCTGCGGCCGTCGAGCAGGTGAACGGCGATTTTATGGGTTGTCTCGTTCCGGCCGGCCAGAGCCGGGTTGAATTGGCGTTCCGGCCGGCCAGCCTGCGGTATGGGCTGTGGCTCAGCGGCTGTGGCCTAGGCTTGTGGGTACTAGGTTTCGCGTGGCTCTGGCGCGGCAGAACTGCGCCCGTCGGCCTGCGCGCTCAATTCAACGCCACCTCGATCAAGTAATTCCGGCGACACTTTCTAGCGATTCCAGGAGACCGCGCGATGAATCCGACGACACCCGAACCGGCACAAACCGCCGAGCCGTTGAACCACCGGCGCGACGTCACCGATCCGCTGTTGAGCTTTGTGTTGCCGGTGTACAACGAAGCGCAGGTGCTGGCCACGC
The DNA here is from genome assembly GCA_021413585.1 of Planctomycetia bacterium. Lineage (GTDB taxonomy): Bacteria > Planctomycetota > Planctomycetia > Pirellulales > UBA7805 > JAIOPX01. The sequence goes on along the minus strand of JAIOQB010000394.1, from coordinate 4,675 downwards.
TCGCCACGCTGCTGGCCGACGCTGCCCGCCGCTGTCGCGCGCGGTATGAAATGATCTTTGTTGACGACGGTTCGAGCGACGGCAGCGGCCAACTGCTCGACGAGCTGGCCGAGCGAAATCCGGAAATCAAGGTCGTTCATCTGTCGCGCAACTTCGGGCACCAGGCGGCCGTGCAGGCCGGATTGTGTCGTGCTCAGGGGGACGCGGTGGTGCTGATGGACTCCGACCTGCAGGATGCACCCGAGGCCGTGCCGCGATTGTTCGCCCAATGGCGCGCCGGCTACGACGTGGTGTACGCGGTGCGGACCCAGCGCAAAGAAAACGTGCTCAAGCGGGCCTTGTTCGCCGGCTTCCATCGCTTGTTGGGCCGCATCAGCAGCACGCCGATTCCGGCCGACGCCGGCATCTTTGGGCTGGTCGATGCCCGCGTGGCCCGCGAGATTTCCAATCTGGCGGAGCGCGATCGCTATCTGCCGGGGCTGAGGAGTTGGGTCGGATTCCGCCAGATCGGCGTCGAGGTCGAACGGCGAGCCCGTTACGACGATCATGCTCGCGTGTCGCTTGGCGGCCTGTGGCGGTTGGCCAAAACGGCGATCTTTGGGTTCTCGACCGTGCCGTTGGCCGCGTTTTACCTGATCGGCATCAGCGCCATGGCCGTTTTCCTGGCGCTGAGCGGCTATGCCGTGTTCTGCAAGTTGTTCACCACGCTGGCAGTTCCCGGCTGGACTACGCATGTGCTGACCGCCACGTTTTTTGGCGCGCTCAACGCGTTGGGAATCAGCATCCTGGGTGAATATGTGACTCGGATTTACGACCAGGTGCGCCAGCGGCCGCTTTATCTGGTGGCCCGCACGGTGAATCTGACGGAAGAAACCACCGAGCCCCATCGTGCCGCCGCGCCGGCGATTGACGAAGAAATTGCCGAATTGGCGGCCAGTTTCTCGGCCTTTGAAGCCGCCGACCGGCTGGACGAAGAAGTCGACTACACCGAGGTGGAATTGCTGGCACTGTTGGAAGAAGCCAACGCGCTGCTGGGGGCCGCGCAAGGGCGTCACGATCGCGCGGGGAGCGAGGCCCGCCAACCCGCGTGGCCTGTTCGCGAATACTCACGACGAAAAGCCACATCCGTTCGCGGCGATTCGTACACCCGGCTGCATCAGGCGCCGGCGGCGGCCGACGCCGCGTCATCAACGCGCGGCGTGCTGACCGATCCGCGCGACTGAGCCCGCGCGGCGCGAATCAAATCACGCAGAGCCGGGATCGACCAGCCGATCCCCAATCCCAGCAATGGGGCGATCAATGAGCCCCAATACTGGTTGAAGTCCTGCCCTACAAATCCAAACAGCAGGACGTACGCCCCGGCGGTCATGCCGGCTCGCTCGCCGGCGGGCGTTGACCAGCCGGCAAAGCCCAACAGGGCCAATGCCAGCGCGATGGCCGCCACGAATTGCGGCAGGCACAACAGCCAACCATTCATCTGCACGAGAGAAATGACAAACGCCGCGCCGCCGAATTGGATCCAACTATCCTGGTGAGCCCGGTCGTACGGGGTCTGCCAGGCGTGGACCTGCGAGATGTGCCACAGAAAAAACGCGCCGTAGACCGCCAACCCTGCGGTCCACCAGGCGGCTTCGCGAAACCGGCGCCGCCCCAACGCCAGCAACAGTGCCACCAGACAGTAAGGCCCCGCCAACTCGCGCAGGAACAACGCCCCCACGCCGGTGACTACTCCCAACCGCATCCGTCCCAGCGACAACAGCGAGATCGACAACAGCATCATCACGCCCGCCCACAGCACGGGCATCACGTACAAATCCCCGAGCAAGCACGGAAACATCGCCCCCGCGATCGCCAGCGTGCCGGGCAGCGCGGCCAGCGTTCCCCCCTCGCGAGCCAGCAATTCAAACGCGGCGCCGAGTGTCGCCAGCGCGATCAATCCCAGCAGCAGTTTCCCAAACTCCGGCCGTGGCAGGCTTCCAATCAGCCAGATCGGCAGCGGCGTGCGCCAATTGAACACGCTCCGCGTGGGATAGCCCCGCGCGTGCAGCTCCTGAAAGGCGGCGCTGTAGTAGCTTTCGCCCGCCTGAATGCGGTCCACTTCGGCTCGATAGAGGGCCACGTCGCCGGGGCCGCGGCTGGGCTTGTCGGCAAAACCCTTGGCGCGAGGAGAGACCGTGATCGCTACAAACAGCACGACCGCTCCCAACGCACTCCACAACACGCAACGGGCCGAAACAGGACTGAGCCGCGCGAAGGCGGAGCGGGGAGGGCTGAGTTCCGGCAAGGTCGAGTTCATGCGGCGGGTGGGCTGCCGATGAGTGAGCGATCGTGGCGGGAGGTGTCGCGTTTGGGAACTGTGGACCGCCTCGCGGCAAACAGTCTTCGGCGGAAATGTTTTCCGCCGAGCCCAAACCAGCGGCCGGATCGCGCGCCGCTACGATCTTATCGGCCCAAACCAGCGCAACGAATTACCTGGCGAACTCACCTGGCCTGGATTTACACGCCTCGGCGCGGCGCGACTGCTCGAACAGTCGTCACGCGTGGCGCAACTGGACCGTTTCTTTGGCTCGCGCTGGAATTGCGGGCGACCAACGGGGATGCCTTTCCGGTTCATGGGCATTCACGTTACACTATCGGGAGTGGTTTCCAGGGGCACGGCCGTCCCATAGGACCAATCATTCACTGTCCGACAGGACCAATCATCTACTGTCCGGCGGGACTAATCATGGACGACGACAGCTATTGCGAGTTTGTGCTGGATCAACTCCGCCGCTTGGGGACGGTCGATTGCCGCCCCATGCCCGATGGGCACGAACTGCACCGCGAGGAAAAGCTGTTTGGCGTCGTCTCCGGCGGCGCTCTGTACTTCCGCACCGACGCCCAAACGCGAGACCGCTACACCGCCAGCGGCATGAAGCCCCTGGCAACGCATCCGAAGCAGGCGCTCAGCGACTTCTACCAGGTGCCCGTGGACGTGGTGGAAGATGTCGACCAGTTGCTGGAGTGGGGAGCGGAGGCGATTCGGTGTGGGGAGACGGACGCGGCAGAATGACCAATGACGAAATTCCAATCTCCAATATTGGACCTGCGCGCGTTATTGGTGATTGGAATCTTGGTCATTGGTCATTAACCCGCCAGCGCCTCCCGCGCCGCCGACACCGTCGCCTCAATATCCGCCTTCGTGTGGGCCGCCGACACGAACAGAGCCTCAAACTGACTGCACGGCATGTAGACCCCGCGGTCCATCAGCCCCCAGAAGTAGCGGGCAAAGGCCTGCCGGTCGGATCGATCGGCCACACTCCAGTCGGTCACCACGTCAGGGTTGAAAAACAGCGTCATCATGCTCCCTACGCGGGCAATCGTGTGCGGCACGCCGGCCGCTTGGGCGGCTTCTGACAGTCCTGCGGCCAGCCGGGCGCTGAGTTTCTCAAGCTCCTCATAAGGCGGCTGGTCGCGCAGCAGCTTGAGCGTGGCGATGCCCGCGGCGGTGGCCAATGGATTTCCGCTGAGCGTGCCGGCCTGAAAAACCTTCCCCACCGGTAGAATGTGATCCATGATCTCCGCTCGGCCGCCGTAGGCGCCAACCGGCAGCCCGCCGCCAACGATCTTGCCCAGCGTCGTCAAATCGGGCGTTACTCCGTACAGGCTTTGTGCGCCACCATAGGCCACGCGAAATCCGGTCATTACTTCATCGAAGATCAGCAGGGCGCCGTGCCGCGTTGTTTGCTCGCGCAGAGCGGACAAAAACTCCGGGCTAGGGACCACGCAGCCCATGTTCCCCACGACCGGCTCGACAATCACCCCGGCGATTTCGCCAGAGTGCTGATCAAACGCGGCGGTCAGCGCGGCCGGGTCATTGAACGGCAGCACCACGGTGTCGGCGGCCGCGCCGGGCGTGACGCCTGGCGAGTCGGGGGCCGAGAGCGTCGCCGCCGAGCTGCCCGCCGCAACGAGCAGACTATCGACATGCCCATGGTAGCAGCCGGCAAACTTGACAATTTTTGGCCGCCCGGTGAATCCTCGCGCCAGGCGGATGGCGCTCATGGTTGCCTCAGTCCCCGAGCTGACCAGCCGCACCTTTTCCATCGACGGCACCGCGGCGATGATCAATTCGGCCAATTCGCTTTCCGCTTCGGTCGGCGCGCCGAAGCTGGTGCCGCGCCGTGCGGCGGCTTCAATCGCCGCCACCACTTGCGGTTGGGAATGCCCCACGATCATCGGTCCCCACGAGCCGATATAGTCGATGTACCTGTTGCCATCGATGTCATACAGATACGCCCCTTCGCCCCGCTCGATAAACGGCGGCTCGCCGCCGACCGCGCCAAATGCCCTGGCGGGGCTGTTCACTCCGCCCGGCATGAGCCGCGAGGCACGGGCAAACGCTTGATGACTGCGGGGACGTGATCGGCGGCTCTGCGACATGGGTTCACCGGAAAGGCAATTCGGGCAGGAACAATCTCCGCCCCAGTCTGTCGACGCCGCGGCGAAGCTGTCAAGCGCGTCGAACTCGAAGGATGGTGGCAACTTCGCGCGATTTTCGCCAATTCGTCCGCCAGCGGCAGCACGTTGACAACCTTTGCGCAGCGGCCCTAAAATCACATGTTTCCCACCGCTGCCGGGTCGAGCAACTTGAATGGCCAAAGCGACTTACAAGGACGCCGGCGTCGACCTGGAA
>JAIOQB010000399.1 GCA_021413585.1 Planctomycetia bacterium | reverse complement strand
CTAAAAAATTGGTTGAATGACGGCGAGCGATCCGCGGCCGCCACGATCAACGAAATTGGCGGGCAGCGAAACGGGCTTCAGCCGATTGAAAATCAAAGTCCGCCGCCGCTTGCACACCAGCAATATCCGCTGACTCCTGGGGAATCAGCGATGCCAGCGAGCAGTGGCCGCAGTGCTTGGGGTGACCTTAGCCCGCGTCCGAATCCGCGTCTGCATCCTTGTCGGCGGGATTGCTGTCAGCGGGATTGCCGCTGGCGGTATTCTTGGCATTTCCGTTGGCAGCCGACTTGCCCCCTTTGGCGGCCGGCATGGCCCCTTCGGCCTTGGCTTGCTGCTGCGTGGCGGCGTCGTGCTTCCCTTCGATCACAGCGTCGGCCAACAGCCGCAGGATCAACTCGATCGAGCGAATGCTGTCGTCATTGCCGGGGATCGGCAGGTCGACCGTGTCGGGGTCGCAGTCCGTATCGATCAGCGCCAGCGTGGTGATCCCCAGCTTGGCCGCTTCCTTGATCGCGTTGTGCTCCTTGCGCGGATCGATGACGAATAGGCACTCGGGGCGCCGGTTCATCGTGCGGATGCCGTTGAGGTTGCGAAACATCTTGCGGCGTTCGCGCGTTAGGGCGGACTGCATCTTCTTGGAGTAAGTCTGCAGCTCTTCGCCGGCGAAGATCTTTTCCAGGTCTTCCAGGCGGGCAAGCCGGCTGCGGATGGTGCGGAAGTTGGTTAAGGTGCCGCCCAGCCAGCGTTCGCTGACGTTGGGCATGCCGCATCGCAGGGCCTCGCGCTCGGTCGCTTCCGCCGCTTGCTTCTTGGTGCCCACGAACAGCACGAGGCTGCCGGAGGCCGCCACCTTGCGGAGATACTTGCGTGCCCGCAGCAGGCCGCGGATCGTCTCGCGGACGTCGATGATGTGGACTTTGTTCTGCCGGCCGTAGATATACGGCTTCATCTTGGGGTTCCAGCGGCTGGCACGGTGGCCAAAGTGAACGCCCGCTTCGACCAATTCCTTCACTAACGGTTCAGACATCAGTTCCTCATTTCCTCACTTGGGGCACACCGGCTAGGTCCTGGTTTGGCGGACCCGCCCGGAAAGGGGCGAGGCGCGAAAACCGGGCGTCCGGCGTTGGGCAAGGATGCGTAAGTCGGCCGGGGTAAACAAGTTTGATGCCGCAGCGGGCCGAGCGCGACGGCGAAGGGACGATGGTACCAGTTGTGCGGCGGAGCGTCAATCGGCTCGGGCTCATACGTCCTTGCTCACGGCTACCACTGTCCCAATTGGGGCAAATAGGGCCAAGCCGGGCGGCTGGGTGAATTCGCCGCAGGTTTGCCCGCTTTCGCGCCCCGGTAATTGGGTCAAGTCGTTCCAATTCGGCCCCGATTTGGATCATGCCCCGCGGGGCGTTCTGACGATGTTCCGTGCGCGCGGGTGGCGGCGATTTTTTCTAAACCCGTGGAGGAGTGGACTTAGCAGCGTTGCTGGCAGCAGCTTCTCGCCTTGTGGCATGCGGACTGCATTGCAAGTGGTCGCTGAAGCTCCAAGTGGCGAGAGCTGACGCGTGCTCCATGTACGGGTCGGCGACTTCGTCGAATGGTGCTGAATATGCGTATTTCACGCCCGGCGCCCGTATCGCGTTGCGCGCTGTGAAGTTGTGCGTTGCGAAATTGCGTGCGCTGAGGATGCGCTCGTGAGAGCCTGCGCGGCTCAACGGGCGGCACATGGCTTTGACTGAGTTGATTGATTCGCGTTGGAAAAGTCGTGCAGTAGTTCACACGTTCAGTCCGTAATGCTTTCGGGAGTGTTGCCATGATCATGAGCCCCAAGTCGACGACGATTTGCGTCGTGGACGCCGCGCCGGGCGATTACAGTTCGCTTTGCGATGCCGTGCCGCTGCACGAAGGACGAATGCAGTTTGTCCCCAGCGGCCGAGCGGCCCTGCGAATTGATCCCAAGCTGGACCCGGACCTGTGGATCATCAACCTGCGGCTGCCCGATATGTCGGGGCTCGACCTGTATCCCATGATCCGGGCCCGCTTTCCCGACGTGCCGATTTACCTGGTGGCGGATGAGTATTCGACGTCCGACGAAGTGCTGGCCCGCAGCAGCGGCGCGACGATGTATTTCTGCAAGCCGCTGCAGGGCGAGTGGCTGTTCCGACGTCGAGGGCATGAGGTGCCGGTGACGCTGTAGCGCTTATTTTTCGGCAGTATTGAGCAGTTTGAATTGACGGTTTTGTTCCAACTTGGGTTCAACATGCGGTTTCGCGGATCACTCCTGAAGTGGGCGTTGAGCGTTGCCACGCCGGCAATTTTGCTGGCGGTGGGCGGCTTCGCTCCGCTGCGCGCGAACGACGCGCTGCCGCCAGGCGCCCCGCAGGCCGCCATTTCCGAATCGGCCATTCCGCAGATTGCCGCTCCGCAGATTGTGGCGCCGCACATCGTGGAGCTTGGGCTACCCGCCGCCCATGCTCCCACTGCGTCAAAAGTGAGTCGCATCACGCGAATCGAACGCTTTGGCGCTACGTCGGCCGGATTGCAGGATCCAGCGCTTAGTTCGCTTGATCGGGACGAAACGGTCGTCGAGCCCCCCTCGGCCGATCAGCCGGGCGCGATCTTCAATCCAGCCAACCTTGTTGATACCAAGCCGGCGGCCAAAACGGCCGGCGAGTTGGCGGGGCACTCGTTGGCCACTAATCCGCTGCCGCTGGACCTGGATGCCGGGTCGTGGCTGGACGGGGAAATCTTCAGCAAACAAACGGTTGCCACCTGTTGGACGGCGGCGATCTTGATGACGCTGGCCTATTTCCGCCGCGCGATCTTCGCCGCGATCAACCGCAGCGTGTTCTGGGCCGTGGCGATGTTTGGCGGCCAGAAA
>JAIOQB010000398.1 GCA_021413585.1 Planctomycetia bacterium | reverse complement strand
CGGCACCACGACAAAACCCTGCCGCCCCTCGCGGAGCTTCTTGCGGAAGAATTCCCACCACTTGGCGTGATCGGTGTCGGCCGCGAGATACGTATGCACCGGCTGCCGCCCCGGCGGCGTGTCGCGGAGGCTCGACACATCCAGGTCGCTGAACAGGGCCAGGGCCACCGTGCGGGGGATTGGCGTGGCGGTCATCACCAGATAGTGCGGGTTGTGCCCCGCCTGCTTAAGCTGTGCCCGCTGGCGGACGCCGAACTTGTGCTGCTCGTCGATTACCACCAAACCCAGCTTGGAAAACTCGGCCCCCGATTCGACAATCGCCTGCGTGCCGATCACCACGTCGACGCGGCCCGCCTTGATGTCGGCCAGCGTTTTTGTCCGCTCGCTCCCCGTCAAGCCGCCGGAGAGCAGCGCCGTGCGCACCTGGCTTGCTTCCAGAAACTTGCCCAGCACCAGTGCATGCTGCCGGGCGAGGACTTCCGTCGGCGCCATGATCGCCGCCTGATGGCCATGCGCCACGGCCAGCAGCGTGGCGTACAGCGCCACCACCGTCTTGCCGCTTCCCACTTCTCCTTGCAGCAGGCGATTCATGGGCCGAGGCAGGGCCATGTCGGCGGAGATCCGCGCGATCGCTTCGTTCTGCCCTTTGGTCAGCTCGAACGGAAACCGCCGGCGGATGCGGGCGTCGATCTTCGCATTGATCACCAGGGCCGGGGCGCTCCCCTGCTGCGCGATCGCCTCCCGGCGCAGCGCCAGGGCCAACTGCAGCACCAGCAATTCCTGGTAGACCAGCCGACGCCGCGTCCGCTCGAGCGACGCCGCGTCCGTGGGGAAGTGAATCTGGCTGAGGGCTTCGTGAATCGTCGGCAACTGATGCTCGGCCAGATACGCCGGCGGGAAGACTTCGTCCACCGCGTCGAGGCACGTCTCCAGCACGCCGCGCACGATCCGCCGCATCTGCGATTGATTCAGGCCGGCGGTAAGCGGATAGATGGGCATCAGGCCCTTTTGCGTCTCCTCGTCGTTCTCTATTACTTGCACGCGCGGATGCGTCATCTCCCACCGCAACCCTCGCAGCCGGCACTTGCCGAACAGCAGCACCTGCTGGCCGGCGCGAAACTGCGGCTGCATGTAGGGGGAGTTGAACCAGATGGCCCGCAGGTGGTCGTGCCCCTGGCGGATGAGAACGCCGAGGATCGACCGGCCGGGGGCCGTCTGCCGCAACTCGACCTCGACCACCTCGCCCCGCACGCTCAGCGGCTTGTCCGGCTCGAGGTCGGCGATCGCCCGCAGGTCGCTCAGATCTTCGTAGTCGCGCGGGAATTGAAACAGCACGTCGCTGGCGTAGAACAACTCCATCCGGGCGAGCAACTCCGCCCGCTGGGGCCCCACGCCCTTGAGAAATTGCACCGGCGTGGCGAGCAACTCCGCCGGCGTCTTGGGCCGCTCGGCGCCGGTGGGGCGATCGTCGGTATGGGAAGTGGCCGGGGGCATGCAGGGTATTTTAGCAAATGATGATCGGATGTACACAGGGCGGGCAAAGTAGGTTCCGCCTGCCGGGCGGTACCTTGCCACAGTTCACGGCCAGAAGCCGCGGGCAAGCATTGCCAGTCTTTTGACGCAAAGGCGCAAAGGTGCTAAGACGCGCAAAGACGGCCGGTTGTCTCAGATAATACTCGTCTTTGCGCGTCTATGCGTCTTAACGCCTTTGCGACTGTACCTTTGTTCGAGAATGAGGCCGCACCCAAAAGGTACCGCCCGGCAGGCGGAACCTACTACCGGCGGCTAGCGCCGACCCGCTCACCGGCGTAGGGTGGGTCGCAGACCCACCAGGTTCGACTATAACAGATTGCGCCAACCTAGCCCGCAACTTG
>JAIOQB010000397.1 GCA_021413585.1 Planctomycetia bacterium | reverse complement strand
GCCGGCAATCACTACCCATTTCATTTGCTTGGGGTCGTTGTCGAGCGGCAGCGGGAACATGTCGGGGCATTCGTACATGTCGGGAATCGCACTCTGCTTTTCCCAGTTCAACAGGTTCTTCGACGTGAAAATCAGATACTGATTTCCCGGCGGGCCGTACAGCACCATGATCCATTGCTTGGTCGGCTCGTGCCAAAAGACTTTCGGATCGCGCTCGCCATGCGCCAGCACGGGATTCTTCTCGTATTTGGTCCAGGTCCGGCCGTGGTCGTTACTGTAGGAGACGCATTGCCGCTTGTTGTCTTGAGCGGCCCAGAAGGCGACCATCACCGGCGTCTTGCCCGTCGCCAGGCCGGAGGTGTTGTTGTAGTCGATCACGCAACTGCCGGACTGCGTTCCGCCGAACTGCTTGTCGATGCCGAAGGCCGGCTTGAGTTCCGTCCAGTGGATCAAGTCCTTGCTCACCGCGTGCAGCCAGCATTCCCACCACCGCTGGCCGAACAGGTGATACTCGCCGTCGAAATACACCAACCCATTGACGTCGTTGATCCAGCCCTCCTGGCGCGGCCCCGGGTTGAGGCGGTAGTCGTCAAAATAGCGGGCTGTGAAATGGAAATTCGGCCGCAGCGCCTCGTGATACAGTTTTTCCGCCGGCGCCGGTTTGCTCGCGGGGGCCTTTTCGGCCGCTACGCTTAGAGGCAACATGACGAACATCCCCAGCCACACGCCAAACACCACCTGGGTCAATAATTTCATATTTTGCACGGAATTGCCTTTCCTAATGAACAGTTCCAACAACGGGTCTCGCCAGGATACTCAGCCCAGCGCGGGTTCGCAAGCGGAAGGGCCCCGTGCCGTTGCCGCACCGATTCATTGTATAATCGACGGGTATGAGAACACACATCCGAAATCGCCTCCCTGCGGCGCGAATCCTGGCCGCGGCCTTTGCACTGGCGCTGCTGCTCTCGCTCCCCTTCCAACTCCTCGCTGAGGATTGGCCGATCTATCGCAAAGATCGGCTGCGGACCGCAACCACCGCCGAACAGCTCAAGCTCCCCCTTAACAATGTGTGGCTGTTCCGATCGCGCGTCTCCTGGAAAGCGCCCGCCGTGCAGCGAAGCACCGTCGATCGCGAGACGCCCAACGCGCTCTACAACGGCAAGCACACCTGGTCCGCGCCGGCGACGCCCGACGAATCGCGGTGGGCACTGCCCATCACGTCCGCCGGAGACTCGCTGTTTTTCACCAGCCACGACGGCCGGATCGTCTGCCTCTCCGCCAAGTCCGGCGAGGTCCGCTGGCAATATCTGACCGCGGCCGCGATCACCCAAGCGGCGAACTATTACGATGGCCGCATCTATGCCGGCAGCGACGACGGCTATGTCTATTGCCTGAGCGCGGACACCGGCAAGTTGACCTGGAAATACAAGGCGGCGCCGGCCGATCGCTGGCTCATCTCGTACGGTCGGATGGCGAGTCTCTGGCCCGTGCGCACCGACGTGATGGTCGACGCCGGCGTGGCATACTTCGCCGCCGGAGTCTTCCCGCACGACGGAATTTATCTTCACGCGCTGCGCGCGGACAAAGGAGAATCCGTCTGGCAGCAAGGGGGCGTGCCATTTGGGGGCTGCGGAATTTCCGGCTATCCTGTCCTGACCACCAGCTTGTATTGCTGTCCTGTCGATCTCAAGGGATTTAATCGTTCGCCGGTGTTTCGCCGTAGCGACGGCGTGTACGACTGGACCGGCTCGGATCCAGAGAAGCAGTCGGTTCATTTCGGCAAAGGGGACGGCCGAGAGACGCAGGACCTGGGTGTGTTCCGCGATGGCGTCCAATACCTGGGCAGTTGGGCCAAAAAGCGCGCGGCGAACGGCAAGGAGACGAGTCTGTGGTCGATCAAGGTCGATCGCTGGTACGATCCGTCAAAAGGCATCCTGGTCGGAGACACGCTGTTCTATCTTGCCGACGACAAAGCGATCTGGGGCGCTCCCCTTCCGCAAGGAGGCGAGGGCGGGGCCGTGATCGCGCGCAACGCGGCCACCGGCCAGCAACTCTGGTCGTTCGACATCCCCGAGCGGCCGCACGATATCATCGCCGCCAACGGACGGCTGTTCGTCTCCACCCGCAACGGCACGATTTATTGCTTTGCCCCGCCGGGCGAACAGGCCCATGGAGTCGTCAAAGAGCCGCTGAAACCCGAGCCGTTTGAGCCGGGCCAACGCCTGCAAGCCAGCAAGGCCGCGGCGAAACAAATTGCCAGCGCCGCGGGCATGACGGCGGGTTATGCGGTCGTGCTGGATTGCGAAGATGGCTCGTTAGCATATCAGTTGGCCACGACGACCGATCTGTACGTCGTGGCGGTGTTTGCCAATGCGGAGAAGGCCCAGGCCGCGCGCGAACGTTTTGCCAGTGCCGACCTGCACGGCTCGCGCGTCATCGTCTGGCATGGCCAACCGGGTGAGCGACTGCCGGTTCCTTCACGCGTGGCGGATCTGGTCACGTCGGAGGCGACGCTCACTGGCGGGCCGCTTCCCGCTTCGCTCGATGAAGTCACGCGCATGCTCAAGCCGATCCGCGGAACGGCATTGTTCTATTCTTTGCAGCAAAAACAGTCGCCCCACGATTGGCAACCGGCTCTAAAGCAGCGCACCGACGGCGGGGAGGCGTGGACGCAGGTTGCAAACACGGAAGGTTGGAGCGCGAAGTTCGTCCGCCCGCCGGTGCCGAACTCCGGCGGCTGGGCGGGGCCGCGCGGCGGTCCGGCGAACACGAACAACAGCCACGACGCGGCGCTCAAAGGCCCGCTCGGCGTGGTGTGGTACGGCGCCCCTTCGGTCCAGAGCGGCAACTATGCCCCGCCGCTGGTAGTCAATGGAGTGCTGCTGTGCCCGCTCGACGAAGACACGCTCGCCGCGCACGACCAGTACAACGGACGCCTGCTGTGGAATTACACCGCGGCGGGGATCGGCAGTAGCGTCTTCGCCAACGGGATTGCGGGCGGCGACTATTTATACACAATTCACGATGGCCGCTGCCTGCGCATCAAGCTCTACGAAGGGGGCGAGCCGCAGGAGGTTCCCACTCCCTTCGGCGGCGGCAAGTGGGCCGCCGTTTCCGTCAGTCCCGACGGCAAGACCCTGTGGGGCGCCGCCCGCCAGATGGGGGACAAGCAGCAGTTGTTATGGGCCGGCATCTTCGCGCTCGACGTGCCGACAAATCGCCCGCTGTGGAAGCTCAGCGGCCCCGACGCGATTGCCGACGCCCGCAAGGCCGGCATGACGAAAGTGAAGCTCTGGCAATCGTGGAACGCGATCGGCGACGGCCGGATGTATATCATCGGCCCGATCGAAGACGCCACGCGCAAACAGGCCATCGACGAAACGCGCGCCTATTTCGCCAAGCAGTCTCCCGATCAACTGGAGAGCTTCGACAAGGAGATTAAGGCCGACCAGCGCGCGCTGCGCACGCTCACCGCCCTCGACGCCCAAACTGGCAAGCATCTGTACGACCACGGCATCGACATGACGCACAACGCGCTGTTCGCGGCCCACGCGGGTTATGTCATCGGTCTGGCGACCGATCACATGGATCGCCACCGGAAAAACCCGCTCGGCGGCCCGCCGACGCAAGGTCTGGGCGTCTGGGAAGGGAAAACCGGCCAGCTTGTTTGGAAGCGGCCGGGGGCGCACAGCTTCACACCCGTCGTCACCGGCACCACCATCTTTGCCGAACCGTGGGCGTACGACCTCAAGACGGGCCAGCATACGAAACGCCTGGACCCGGCCAACGGCTTGGATTCCGATTTCTGCTGGACGCGCAATGGAAAGCACTGCGGCGGCTACAACGGCTCGGAATACTTCCTCTTCGGCCGGAACATGGGAGTAGGCTACTACGACACGCTGCGCGACAACGGCATGTACACCTTCTGGCACAGCCGGATCGCCTGCGAGACCGACGTGGCCACCGGCGGTGGCATGATGATCAAGCCGCCGTACGCGCTGGGCTGTATCTGCCCTTGGTCGCTGCCATTCACGATTGCGCTGGCGCCGTCGGATCATGAACCAGAAGCGTCGTTCGACATGGCTCTGTCCGGCAACGCCGCGCCGGTGAACCATGTGAGATTCAACTTCGGTGCCGAGGGGGATCGCCGCGACCGGGACGGGAACCTGTGGATTCGCCCCGGCAAGCCCTCGCTCACGTTGTTCAACGGGGGCGATTTCGCCGTCTCGGCCAAGTGGACGCGTTATCCGGGCGTGAATGAGTTTCACTCGTTCGTCCGCCGCAGCAACGTCTTTACCAAGATTGAAAACACCGACGTGGATTTCGTCTTCGCCTGCGGCGAGCGGGGCATCCAGCGGTGCGTCATTCCGCTCTCGCGCCCTGACGGACCGAAGGGGGACTTCAAGATTCGCTTTGGATTCTGCGGTCTGCCGGGCGAGCAGGTGGGCCAGCGCGTGTTCGATATCCGGCTTAACGGCCAGACGGTCGAAGAAAAGTTCGACGCCTTGAAGGTGGCCGGCGGTCCGGACCGGGCAATCTGGCGCGAGTTCCTGCTCACGGGGGAGCGGGAGGCCGTGATCGAGTTCATCGCCGCCGATCCGAGTCCCACGCTTGAGAAATTGCCGATTCTCAACGCGCTCGAAGTGATTCGCCGCGGCAAACCGTGAGTGGGTGTTGACTCTCCCTTCCTTTGGAAAAAGGCCAGATTGAGCGAGCAACTGAAGGTCAAGTAGTGGCGATCCATTATCGCAAGCCATCCAGTGGCACGATTCAGGAAGTCTTGAATTCTCAACGCAGCCTGGGACTGACGTATGCGGACGTTGGTGCCACGGCCGGTGCCCCACCGGCCGGATTTAACGTGGATCGCACCCGGATCAAGCTAGGGCAAGGCGAGCCTGCCTTCGCCGCCGCGAAGCGCGCGCTACGCCAATGGAAGCATTTTCAACTTGGCTGGCTCGAAGCCTGCCCCACCGATACGCCGATCCAAAAGCATGAAGTGATTGCCGTAGTGGCGTGCTTCTTTGGATGGTGGGTTAACTGCTGTCGCATCGTCTACGTCATCGACGAAAGCCGGCGGTTCGGCTTCGCCTATGGCACGCTCCCCGATCATGCCGAATCCGGCGAGGAGCGTTTCCTGATCGAGATCGATCCACAAGGGAACGTCTGGTACGACATCCTCGCCTTCTCCCGGCCCAGGCATCTTCTTGTTCGATTGGGAACTCCTTATGCGCGCCGGATGCAGAAGCGTTTTGGCCACGAGTCGGCCGCGGCGATGCAGCGTGCCGTCCAGGAACTCTTGTCCGCCGGGGATTAATGCGAAAGGACTTCTAAGACAATGGACGAGAGCAAGCAATCCTAAGGCAGCCAACCTGGAATCGCCGCGGCCTGCCTCACCCACTTCGCCATTTTTGCCTCGTCGAACCGGTCATCTTCGCGGAGATCGATCCAGCGCGCGTCTTTGCCCGTGCCGCCGGGTGGGACGGGACGCAGTGATGTGCCGCGGAAGAAGGTCACCTTGACGTAACGGGTGAAAACGTGGAACGACAGGAACCAGCCCTGGCCTTCGAGACCGTAGAAGGGGGAGTTCCACTTCACGGCCTTGCGGACGTTGGGGACGGTGCGCACGACGAGCGCATCGAGCCGCTGGCCGAGGTCGCGCTTCCAGCCGGGCATTGCGGCGATGTACGCCCGCACCGGAGCGTCGCCGTCGGCCTTGGCGATTTGCGGATTGCCGCCGGAGAGTAGGTTCACCGGCTTGGCTTTGTTGGCCGACTTGCGCGGCTTCCCCTTGGCGCTCGACTTCGCCTTGCTCATGGGACCTCCTGCTGGGAATGCCTGATTGACGGGCCTTGGGCCGCGCCGCAGGGTTTAAAGTTTCTTGTCCGCATTCCGGGCCACCGCGGCCTTGACGAGCGCCTTGAACGCGGCGGCGTTGACCGTTTCACCTTCACGGATGTCGATCGCCCGGCGCGTGTTCCCTTCCAGGCTGGAATTGAACAGCCGCGATGGGTCCGGCAGGCTGGCCCCGTAGGCGAACGTGAGCTTCACCACCTGCTTGTATGTCTCCCCGGTACAGACAATGCCGTGGTGCGACCAGACGGGGATACCCACCATCCTATTCGACGGCTTTCGCCATTTCCGCTCCTCGATCATCGCGGGGTCGGCCTGCAGGATCAGCGCCCGCATGCGGGCCAGCGTCCCTTCGCGCCAATCTGCGCCTGGCTTGGCCGTGCTAGCGCTGGCGGATTTCTTAATTTTGGCCGCGGGTTTGCGCACCGCGGTTGCACGCGCTGCTGCTGCACGAGTCGCGCGTTTGGCCTTCGGCTTCGCCGTTCTTTCAGGCATCGTTCGTCCCTTTTTGCTGCGTGTCTCTGAAGGCGTTTGTACCGTTAAGTTCCGCGCCCCATTCTACCTACCGCACGCGAAACCGGGTAGAATCTCCGTCGCCAGCACGAGGCGGATCCAGTGGCCTTTCAGGAGGAAAGTCGCATGTCGAAAATTCAGCGGCGGGCGTTTCTTGCCGAGAGTGCCGCGATCGCGGCGGCATCGACCGCGGTTCTGGTTGGAAGCAAGCAGGCGGCCGGCGGCGATTCCAGCTTCATGAACAACGTGCCGGATCCATTGCTGTCCGAAAAGGATTTGCCCAACTTCAAGTTCCCGCTGGAAAAATCGCAGGGCAAAGTGATTGGCGGCAGCTTTGGCAAAGAAGTCACCGTCAAGCAATTGCCGATTTCCACCGGGATTGCCGGCGTGTCGATGAAGCTCGACGTCGGCGCGATGCGCGAGCTACACTGGCACGCCACCGCGGCCGAATGGGGATTCGTACTCGGCGGCCGCGTCCGCACCACGGTCGTCAGCCCGCGGGGCACGTCTGAAACAAACGACTTCGAGCCCGGCGACGTGTGGTACTTCCCGCGCGGGCATGGGCACATGATCCAGTGCCTGGGAGACAAGCCCTGCTACTTCGTCTTGATCTTCGACAACGGCTACTTCTCCGAGTTCGGCACGTTCAGCATCACCGATTGGATCGGCCACACGCCGAAGCCGCTGTTGGCCAAAAACCTGGGCCTGCCCGAGTCGGCGTTCGATAGCTTTCCCAAAAGCGAAGTGTACTTTGCCCGCGGCGCCGTGCCGCCGGAGAAGCCGCCGATTCCGCTGCAAGGCAGCAAGCTGCCGCGGCAGTCGCACAAGTTTCAACTGCTGGCCCAGCCCCCCACGGTCGAAAATCAGGGAGGCCGGCTGTGGCAAGTCGACTCCACCACGTTTCCCATTTCCCAAACGATCACCGGCGCGATCCTGGACCTGGAGCCGGGCGCCTTGCGCGAATTGCATTGGCACCCGACGGCGGACGAGTGGCAGTATGTGATCGCCGGCAAGATCAGCGTGACGCTGTTCGGCTCGGGGGGCCGTTATCGGATCGAGACGCTCGAACAGGGGGACGCCGCTTACATTCCGCAAGGATACGGGCACTCCATCGAAAACGTCGGAAGCGGCACTTGCCGCGTGCTGATTGGCTTCAACAGCGGCGTCTACGAGGCAATTAATTTATCGCAGTGGATCGCCGGGAACTCCGCCGACGTGCTGGCCACGAACTTTGGAGAACCGGCAACCCTGGTCGATCGTTTGCCGCACAACAGCGTGGTGATTGCGGCCGAGGATGGTCCGCCGGGCAAGGAAAAGGAATCTATCAGTCGCCGCAGGCGAAGAAGCCGCACTAATTGACCCCTGATCCTTCCCCTGGCGTGGCTATCAGGAACCATTTCGGCTAGTTCCACGTCTATAGCTCGCGTTCGCGGATCTCGTGTTGGTTGCGTCAAGCGAAATCGAAAACCGTTGAAATAAATCTGCGAGCGGACTGCGAATCGGTGGTGACCGTTTCCAGCACTCGGCGATTGCAGGGGGGTTGATACAGCACCCCTCTGTGTGGTGGAATCGGGTCGCGAGTCCACGCACCTGGCGGCAGTAGCCAGGCAGACGGCCAGTACGGATGAGGGCAGCGCATGGAAATAATGAACGCAAACGCGGTTCAACCCCACACCGCGCCTAGAGATTTTGGCAGGTCGATCCGCGAGCCCATTTCTCGAGTCGTGGTGGGGCAGTTGACCGTCGTCGAGCGGATGCTCATCGCGCTGTTGACCGGCGGGCATCTGCTGCTGCAAGGGGTGCCGGGATTGGCCAAGACATTGCTGGTCAGCTCGCTTGCCCGCACGCTCGACATGAAGTTCGGCCGCGTTCAGTTCACCATCGATCTGCTGCCCGCCGATATTTTGGGGAGCGAGCTGCTCGACCAGCGGACCGGCACGTTTCGACTCCATCGCGGCCCGATCTTCTCCAACCTGCTGTTGGCCGACGAAATCAATCGCGCAACGCCCAAGGTGCAGTCCGCCCTGCTCGAAGCGATGCAGGAGCGGCGCGTGACGATCGGCAACGAGACGATAGCGCTCCCAGCGCCGTTTCTCGTGATCGCCACGCAAAATCCGATCGAGCAATCGGGCACGTTTGAGTTGCCGGAGGCGCAGCTCGACCGCTTCATGCTGTGCCACCGGCTCGACTATCCGGCCCGGCAAGAGGAATTGGAAATCCTGCAGCAATGTCTGAGTCTCGGGCTCAGCCGCCGCGGCGACGGGGCAGTGCCGCAGACGGCGTTTGATCTGGTCGAGGAAACTCCCTCGGTCACTTCCGCAGACGTGATCGAAGCGATGGAGCAGGTGCAAAAGGTCTACGTCAGCGACGTGTTCATTGAGCATTGCGTGGAACTGGTCCGCCGCACCCGCGAGTCAAAACATGTGGAACTCGGCTGCAGCCCGCGGGCAGGCATCGCGATGGTGCAAAGCGCCCGGGCCCGCGCGTTCCTCCACAACCGCGACCACGCGGTGCCGGAAGATTTATTTGCGCTGGCGGAAGACGTGTTGCTGCACCGGATGCGATTGACGTACGCCGCGCTGGCGGAGGGGCTCACGGGCCAGGATGTGCTGCGCGAGATTGTCGGCTCAATAACCTAGTAATTTTTGAACGCTAAACATTGGGATTGCCCCATATCAGCCGCAGGGCGCTAGCCCGCGGATTTTGCGGCACGAACCGGGGGCTAGCGCCCTGCGGCTGATTCCAAAAATGAGCCGTGACAAAGCACTAGCGAAGTGCCGAACGCCCCCTTCGGTAGAGGGCGCGCCATTTGATTCGACCATCGCTTGACTGCGGGAGGAAGCCGCGGATGATACCCGACGAATTGCCCCCGCAACTTACTGACGGGGCGCTGGAAATCGTGGTCCGGCGGCTGGCGGACGATCTGCAATACGGCCTCGACACGTCGGTCTATCTCGGCCCGGGCGTGGACTACGTGCAGAGTCGCCCATTTGTCGACGGAGACGCGGTGCGCGACATCGACTGGCCGTTGACTGGGCGAACGGGCCGCTATCACGTCAAGCAGTATGAATCGCTCAAGCGGATGGCGGTCTATCTGGTCGTCGACACCAGCGGGTCGATGTCGCTCAGCTCGCGCTCTGTGACCAAGCACTCGCTCGCCACAATGCTGGCCGGGGCGCTGGCCGTCTCGGCGATCCGGCGGCTTAATCCCGTGGGCGTGGTTGATGCCGGCAGCCGCGATCTGCACGTGCAGCCCAGCCTGTCGCGAACGACGATCTTTCATTGGCTCAAGGCGCTGGGACACGTCACCTACCACGAGCCGACGCGGCTAGCGGCGCGGCTCGATCAACTGATTGACTATCTGCGGACGCGGAGCGTGATCGTTGTCATCAGTGATCTGCACGATCCGGCGGCAATCGGCGCCATTCGCCGCACCAACCAGCGCCACGACGTGATCGTGCTAAAACTTGAGGATCCGGCTGAGCGCGGCAGGCTGCGGGCGGGCCTGATTCCAGCCGTGGAAGCGGAAACGGGCCGCATGTTCCTGGCCCATGGCCGCACGCGCTGGCTGGACGACCGCACGACGGAACTGCTCAAGGACTCCGCCATCGATCACTTGATCCTGTCGACCGATCAGGACATTCTCGTCCCGCTGCGGCGTTTCTTTCGCGAACGGGGAGGGTTGTTTCGCAATGTCCGGTGAAGCGAGGCGCAGGTTGCGATGTATTGTCCTACTTACGGACGCAGTTGTGCTCGTATTGGGCAGCACATTTGCCGCATGGGGCGCAACGGCAGAACCGGAACTCGTGCGCACGAATATCGGCATTGAAGGAACTACCACCATTCGCTGGGACGGCCCAGCCCTGGAGCCGCGCACCGTCGCGCCAACCGCAAAGAACGCGATTGACCTGCGAGTCGGCATTCCAATCGCGCGGGATGGGAAATCGCAAATTGAATTGCATTTCATCGGCACGCGGGCGGGGCGCTTTGATCTGCGCGACTACCTGCAGCGCAAGGATGGCCAGCCGCTGACCGACATGCAGCCGATTCCAATTGAGGTCCAGGCCTTGCTGCCCGCGAACTTTGTGGGCGATCTGGAATCGCATCCCGACCCGCCGCTGCCGCAGTTTTTGCCGTATCGCACGATTCTCGTAATCCTGGGCGCAGTTTGGGCGGCGCTCGGCATCCGCCATGTCGTCCGCCGGTTTGCCGCGCGGCCGCGCGTCGTGGCGGTTGTGTCGAAAACGGAACCATCGCTGGAAGAGCAGATCAGCCCACTCGTCGCCGCCGCGGCCGAGGGCAAACTGAGTCCCGCCGACAAGGCCCGGCTGGAGCAATTGCTGCTGGGCATCTGGCGCCGGCGATTAGAATTGGGAGACACTTCGGCCGAAGAGTTGCTGGCCAAAATGCGGAACCATGCCGAAGCCGGCGACTTGCTCAAACAGCTTGAATTGTGGCTGCATAGCCGGCAGCGCACCGAGCCGGCCGACGTCGATAACCTGCTGGCGAGTTATCGCCACCATATCGCACGCGGACAAGTGGCGGTCCGCGCGAAGGAGGCTGTCGCATGAGCTTTGAACACCCTGTGCGACTGTGGCTGCTTGCGATTCCCGTGTTGCTCTGCGCCTGGGAGTTGGTGCGGCGGCGGCGGAGAGTCGCGCTGCCGATCGACGGCGGCCAGAACAGGCCGTGGCATTGGCTCGCCACGATCGTCACCGGCGCCGGCCTGCTGCCGCTTTTGCTGCTGGCGGCGGCGATCGTGATCTTTGCCGCGCCGCTGAAGAATGACGTGCCGCGGCAAGAGCGCGTGCTGACCAATGTCGAGCTGGTGTTGGACGTTTCGGGCAGCATGGGCTCCTCGTTCGGAAAGGGGACGCGCTACGACGGAGCGATGGAGGCGATCAAGCAATTCACCAGCCGGCGCAAGGGGGATGCCTTTGGGCTGACGATCTTCGGCGACGAAGTTCTCCGCT
>JAIOQB010000396.1 GCA_021413585.1 Planctomycetia bacterium | reverse complement strand
TGTGCGCTCGTGACCAATTGGTCCAACGATACCTCCTCGGATGAGCAGACAAGCAACAATAATTTGCTGAGATCCCCATTCTCCGGCAGCAACTGGATGAGTTCGAGCGGCGGCGGGGGAAATTCCAATGGCAGCATTCCGCTCACCCGGGCCCGGCAGGTTCGTCGCCTGCATAACCTGGTCAATTTGATTGCGGAGATTCGCGCCAGTGGCGTGCCGGCCGATTACAGCGGAGAGCTGGTGCAGGCGTTCGTCAGTTGCCATTCGCCGGCCGAAGTCTACCGCAACGCGGACATCGAAGCGGTGTTTGGTCCGGTCAGCGACCATTCGGCAAAGGTCGCTGCCCTGCTCGCTGAAAGAATGCGGTCGAGCCTCTCCGGCCAATGGCAGCGGATGGAAATCCAGACGCAAAACAACACCAACCGCACGCCGGAAGACCAGATTGCCGAAGTCCGCCGCGGCTATGCGCTGGCCCTGGAGCTGCTCGACCGGGCGCTGAAGCGCAATCCGGACGACGCCGATTTGCATCTGGCGCTGGCCGCCACGACGTTCGATCAGGCGGAGTTCTTGCACGGCCAGATGGTCGATCTGAAGACGTATGTCGCCATGCGCGACAAGGCGTTCAAGCACTATGCGGACACGGCGGCCCTGTATGCCGCGTCTCCCGCGCCCACCACTCCGGGGCGGCAGCGAGCGGATATCTATGCGCGCTGGTTCTCCGCCGCGCTCGGTGCCAGCGATCTCTCGTCGCTGTTGCCCAGCGACACGCCGCACGCCGATCAAATCGATCAGATCGCCGCGGCGCTCCGCGGGCTCGGTGGCGAGGCGGCCAGCGCCCACATCAAGCAGTTCGCCGAAGCGTTTCTGCAGTCCAGCCGGGAAGTGCCGGCACAACTCAAGCCGTTTTGCTGTCGTCAGGTGCTGCGCGTGGTGCGAGATCATCCCGCGGGCGACCCGATCCGCAAGCTGCTGCGGACTTATGACGAATTGATTGCGGAGGTGGAATTCAGCGCCGAGTTGGACGGCGCCGCGGACGTGGGGACGAATCATCCTTTCGGCGTCCGGCTGGCCATTCGGGCCACCAGCAACATGCAGCGCGAGGCGAACGGGTTCATTCAAGTTCTGGCCGGGAACCAAGGCAATTCACTCGATCCCAAAGAGAAAATCAAAAGCATGCTGAAAGAGCAGCTTGCGGATCGATTTGATATCGACGTGGTCCAGTTCCACGATCCGACCACCGCGCCGCGGTCCTTCGGCCGCCAAGGATGGCTGGAGAAGCCCGTGGCCTATTTGGTTCTGCGGGCGAAGAACCCGGCGGTGGACCGGCTGCCGCCACTGCACGTGGACCTGGAGTTCGGAGACGGCTCGGGCACGGTCCTGCTGCCGATCGCCTCGCCGCCTCTATTGGTCTCCGCCGCCAAAGAGCCGAAGCGCGGCGAGGTCTCCGCGGTCAAGCTGCGGCAGATATTCGACGATCGCACGGCCCGCGACGGTTCGTGGCAGGTGGAAGTCAAAGCCACCGCCACAGGCCTGGTGACGGATCTGGATCAAGTGCTAGTGATCAAGCCGGATATGATTTCCGGTGCGAAAGTTTCCAAGATCGACCGGGGCGCAATTTCGGTATCCGGATTCGATTTGACGGGCAAGCAGATCCGCCCGATCAGCCAGCGGACATGGACGATCTATCTGACGCCGAAGGGGGAGTCGGCCACCACGCCATTCCAGTTCCCCGCCGCCGCCGTGGCGGGTTCGGAAATGAAGTATCAACGCTACGAGGATTTTGACGTCGTTGACGCTGGGGCCACGGTTACCGCCCGCACCGGCCGTGACGGAGCCGGCTGGCTGCACGGGGGCGCGCTGTGGGCAACGCTCGGCGGCTTTGTGATCGTGCTGGCCGGGCTGCTTGTCTGGCTCAAGCGGCGTAGCAAGCCGTCGGCAGTTTCAGTCGCTGCGTACCGCCGGCCCGCGGCGCCTTCGCCGTTCAATGTGCTGGACCTGCTGCGGCGGATTCGCACGGACGCCTCGCTGAAGCTAAGTGAGGATGAACGCAGCGCCCTCGACCAAGCCGTCATTCAGCTTGAAACTCGCTACTTTTCCAGACCTAATGGGGACGGTGGCGATCTACCGCTAGGAGAGATGCTGAACCGGTGGCTCGCCCGGGCGACGTCAAACGGGCATTAATTTGCTTGAGAAAATTCGTTGGCAAGTGGCTCGGGGTTTGGTAAGTTAGCGTCGGTTTTAGCCCGTGCAGTAATTCCAGGAGCCAGCCATGTACCGCCACGGTGACATTCTTGTAGCGCCGGTTGCGTCGATTCCGAGCGGTGCCACGCGCGTGCAGCATCTGGTGCTGGCCGAGGGAGAACTTACGGGCCATGCCCACCGTATTTCAGAAGCCGGCAGCGCGGTGTTGTATCGAACCAGCGACGAGTTGTTTTTGGATGTGGTGGGGCAGACGGCGACGTTGATCCATCAGGAGCATGGCCCGATTGACTTATCGCAGGGCAAGTATCGCGTCTGGCGGCAGCGGGAATACGCCCCGCGCGAGATTCGCGTCATCCGAGATTAGCGTAGTGCCGAACGTATAAATTCGCTTTTGGAGGGGCAGTAGACCTTGTTATCCGAAACAGTTGCACGCGGCGTATTAACTGCGGCCGAGGCGCGGAAGGTCATTCTGTCCGGCGCTGCCCGGAGCGGCATGAAGGTTACCGGCGTTCTGGATCTCTCAACCGAGAGCGGCGCCGAGCAATTTGAGCTTCCTGAGTACTTGGATGCCGAAGTACTCGACTTGCGCGGCCAGCGGCTGCCGCAAGGACTGCCGCCAGGCTTGAAGGCGTACGAGTTGCTGCTCGGCGGCAGCGGGCTGGAGCGACTGCCAGACGATATTCAGGTCGCCTGCCGCATCGATCTAAGCGGCAGCCATCAGTTGAAGTATCTTCCGCCAGGGCTGACGGTCGGTTCCCTGGTTTTGCGGGGCTGCTCGTCGCTTACGACGTTGCCGGAAGACCTGGACGTTTGGTTTCTCGACCTGACAGGTTGCTGGGCGTTTTGTGAATGGCCGGACCGTTCGTATATCCGCAGCGGCCAGCTTGCGTTGCGCGGCTGCACCGCCATCACCCAACTGCCGTCGGACGTGCAGCGGCTCTCCTGGCTGGATGTGCGCGACTGCCCCAATTTATGCTCGCTGCCGCAGGGCTTGCAGATTTCCGGTTGGCTCGACATCGCACACAGCGGGCTGGCCAGCGGCGCCGGCATGCCGAAGAGTCTGGCCGACGTGCAACTGCGATGGGCTGGCGTGAACGTCGACCGGCGCATCGCCTTCCATCCCGAAGAGATTCGCGTCGACGAGATCCTTAACGAGCGGAATGCCGAACGCAAGCGAGCCTTGCTGGACCGCTACGGATATCCTCGCTTCTTGAAGGATGCCGGGTCCGAAGTGGTCGACGCCGATACGGATCCTGGCGGCATACGAGAATTATTGCGAATCAAGATGGAGGAGGACGAGGATTTGGTGGCGCTGTCGTGCCACTGCCCTTCCACCGGCCGTCAGTACATCATCCGCGTGCCGCCGGCAACCGTCACGTGCCGGCAAGCAGCCGCCTGGATCGCGGGGTTTGAAAATCCGGACGACTATCGGCCGTTGGTGGAAACGTAGGTTCCGTGACAGCGTTCGCTGGTATGCTGATTGCGATTCAGCCACACTGTTCTCATCCGTACTTGAAATCGCCGTTTGCAGGAGTCATCGATGTTCTCATCCCATGCCAAGTCGTTCGCCGGACTGGACGTTGTCGAATATGAGGGGCCGAAGTCTTGGCGTGGACCGGCGGTGGCATATCGGGTGCGGATCGATTACGAAGAGCCGGCGACGATCGGCTCGAAGCTGGAGCCGCTGCTCGCCCACCCTGAGGCCTCGCAACTTCAGGCTCTGGTCATTGGGGCCTGGCCCGAGACCGGAGTCGGGTCGGATTCGAGCGAAACGGTGTCCGCACTCGCCGGCTTGGCCCCGCGACTGCCCAAACTGAGGGCATTGTTTTTGGGCGATATCGTTGTCGAAGAGTCCGAAGTGTCGTGGATCACCCAGTCGAACGTCAGTCCGTTGCTCTCGGCGTATCCGCAGCTCGACACTTTTCAGGTCCGCGGCGGCAACAACTTAAGCTTCTCCAGCATCTCGCATCCGAACCTGCGCCAGTTGACCATTGAGAGCGGCGGGTTGAGTCGCGTCACGATTCGGGAAGTGTTTCTCAATGACTTCCCCAATCTCGAACACCTGGAACTCATGTTGGGTGAAGAACACTACGGCTTTGACGGCGGCGTGGCGGACCTGCAGCCCGTGCTCAGTGGTAGCTTGTATTCCCGATTGCGCTATCTGGGGTTGCGGAATAGCCATATCGCCGACGACATTGCGGCCATCGTGGTCAATTCGCCCATTGTGCGACGAATTGAAGTGCTGGATCTTTCCTTGGGCAATATGACCGAGCAGGGGGCCCGCTCGCTGATGATGCTCCCCACCGATGGCCGCTTGAAACGCCTTGATATCTCACACCATTACGTGCCCGAGGAAGTGGTGGATGCCCTGCGTGCGAAGCTGCCCTTCGAGGTGATTGCCGAAGACCGGCAGGAACCCGACGACGAGTGGCGTTCCATCGCGCATGCCGAATGAATATCCTGCCGCGCCATCGCCGGTTCGTTGTAATTGGCAATCCGCGTTCGCGACGCATTGCAGGTTTCCAACGCGCGCTGGTGAGCCAAGGATATCCGCCCGCCCGCGTGGTTGCCTATGCGGATTTCATTGCCGGACGAGCGGAGATCGCCCGGCATCTCGATTCGCAGTGCGTGCTGCGCATCGAATCGCCAGGCGAGGATTGGGAAGTGGAAAAGCTGCTGCTGAAAGAGGGGGTTGAGGGGATGGAGGCGGAGGGGCGGCAGCCCTGGTCGGCGTCACAAATTTACCGACTCGAATTCCAGCGCGGCGCAATCTTCCGCCCCCGCCAATGGTACCTTGGCTTCGTCCGCGTGCTGCAGCGGTTGCAGCGGGACGTCGCGTCCAGCTCGGAGCCGCACTACATGGCGCATCCGGATGATATTCCGGTACTCTTCGACAAGGCGCGGTGCCAGTCGCAATTTCAAGCGTCCGGCATTCCGGTGCCGGCGCACTGGACCGGCATCGAAACGTACGAACAGCTTCGCGACCGATTCGTGCCGCACCCGCACCGTCGGCTGTTCGCCAAAATAGCGAACGGCTATTCCGCGGTGGGAGCGGTCGCTTTGGAGTGGCGCGGTTCGCGCGCGCGGGCGCTGTCGCCGGTGGAGATGGTCCAGGCAGAAGATGGGCCGCGGCTGTTCCTGTCAAAGCACATCCAGAGCTATACGGACGAGCGGGACATCGCCGCGCTGATCGATGCGCTCGGCCGCGAGTCGCTATTGATTGAAGAGTGGCTCCCCAAGGCGCGAATCGACTCGATGTCGTTCGACTTGCGGGTGGTGACCATTGCCGGCCGGGCGTGCCACGTCGTCGGGCGAGCGAATCCCGGGCCGTTTACCAATCTGAACTTGGGCTCCCAACGCATCGACGCCGCGAAAGTGCGATGCGAATTGGGCGATTCCTGGCCGACAGCCATGGCGATCTGCGAACAAGTGGCCTTGCTGTTTCCAAACTCGCTGTATCTAGGCGTCGATCTGCTCGTGCGGCCGGACAAACGGCGCTTCGCCGTCCTGGAGGCCAACGCATTTGGAGACTTGTTGCCCGGCTTGCTGCACGACGGGCGAGAGACCTACGAAATGGAGATCCTGGCCCTAACCAAGCGTCCGGAGCATGCATTATGCTGAATATGCGCGCCCTGGTGGGGGAGGCCGATTTATTGATGATCACGTTCGACGCGCTTCGGTACGACGTGGCGGTAGAAATCTTCAACGATGGGCGCACCCCGTTTCTGCAGCAGACGTTGCGGGCCGGCTGGGAAGAGCGGCACTCGCCCGGCAATTTTACTTATGCCGCGCATGCCGCGTTCTTCGCCGGTTTCTTTCCCACGCCGGCAGCGCCCGGCCGGCATGTGCGGCCGCTGGCCCTCCGCTTTCAAGGAAGCGTGTCGATCGGCAAGGAGACCAGCGTTCTGGAGGGAGCGTCCATCGTCGAAGGTTTGCAGTTGAAGGGGTACCACACCATTTGCATCGGCGGGGTGGGGTTCTTCAACAAGCTCAATCCGCTGGGGAGGGTGTTCCCGTCGCTGTTCGATGAAAGCCACTGGGCGCCGGAGTTTTCCGTGAGCGAGCCGCACTCCACGCGAAACCAGGTGCTGCGCGCCACGGAGCGGATCGCCTCCTTTTCATCGAGTCAACCGCTGTTTGTCTTCGTGAATCTATCCGCGCTGCATGGGCCAAATTATTTCTATCTCCCCGGCGCCGTCGAGGACACGCCGCAAACGCAGGCCGCCGCGCTGGAGTATGTCGATCGGCAACTGCCGCCACTGTTCGAGGCCCTGCGCTCGCGCGGACGACCAGGGGCGGGATTTCTGTTTTCCGATCACGGCACGGCGTATGGGGAAGACGGCTACCAGGGACATCGCCTCGCTCATCCCGTCGTGTGGAATGTGCCGTATGGCGAATGTGCGTGGGAGGGGGAACGATGAGCACCGCATTGTCCGACCTGCTGCCTCCCACCTACACGGCCTACGCTTATTCCTATCCGCACAAATCCTCCTACGCGCCGCTGGATCCGATCGTGCGCCTCGCCGAGGCATGGCAATCGGAAGACAGGCAATCGCTGCTGCTGTACCTGCACATACCGTTTTGCGAAATGCGTTGCGGGTTCTGTAATTTGTTTGCGGCTTCTCAACCGGCGGACGAACTGGTCAATACCTATCTTGCCAGCCTCGAGCGGCAAGCGGCGGAGGTGCATCGCGCCATCCAGCCGGCACGGTTCGCCGCCATGGCGGTCGGAGGTGGAACGCCGACATTTCTGGACGTGGTCCAATTGGAGCGATTGCTGGAATTGGCCGCGACGTTCATCGGATCCGACCTGCGACACATCCCAGTTTCCGTCGAGACGTCGCCCCACACGGCGGATCGCGATCGGCTGCTCACACTATTTCGGCACGGAGTGAGTCGAATCAGCATCGGCGTGCAATCGTTTCTGGAGGCTGACACCCGCGCGCTGGGCAGGCCGCAGCGGCTCGACGAGGTGATCTCAGCCCTGGACACGATTCGATCGATCGGATTTCCCACGTTGAACATTGATCTCATCTTCGGCGCCGAGGGTCAAACTCGCGCAGCGTGGCTGGGCTCGATCCGAGAGGCACTGCGGTTTCGGCCGGAGGAGTTGTATTTGTATCCGTTGTATGTCCGTCCCATGACGGGGCTGGCGGGTAAGGCCGATGCTGATGCGGCCCGACAACTGGAGCTTTATCGGGTGGGACGGGATGTGCTGCTTGAGCAGGGATATCGGCAACAGTCGCTGCGAGCGTTTTATCTTCCTCGAATAACCGACGAGATTCGCGCCACGTACTCGTGCCAGCAAGACGGCATGGTGGGGCTTGGCTGCGGCGCCCGTTCCTATACCACCGACCTGCATTATTCGAGCCGGTTTCAGGTGGGCCAGCAGGCAATTCGCCAGATGCTTCAGCAGTGGGTTGCCCAGTCAGAAGAGCAATTCGGTTGGGCCACGCATGGCTTTCGCTTGTCTGCCGACGAGCGTCGCCGCCGGCACGTCATCCTCTCGCTGTTGCAGGCTGAAGGGCTGGACGTGCTGGATTTTGTGGATCGCTTTGGCACAGTGCCGAGTGACGAGTTTCCGCTGCTGCCGGAGTTGATCAACGCCGGTTTGGCCGCTGAAGCCAACGGCCGGCTGCAACTCACCGTCGCGGGCATGGAGCAATCCGACGCCATCGGTCCGGCATTGTACTCCGACGATGTTCGCGCCGCGCTGACGGAGTTTGCCCTCCGATGAGACTTTCCATCCTGTACCGCGGCGAACTGGCAAGTTGCAACTACGGCTGCTCCTATTGCCCCTTTGCCAAGCGCAAGGATACGCGCCGCCAGTTGGACTTTGATCGGCGTTCGCTGCGGCGTTTTCTCAATTGGGTGGCCGGAGTCGAGCGGCATCAGATCGGAGTTCTGTTTACTCCATGGGGCGAAGCACTGGTCCGGCGCTGGTACCAAAATGCCTTGATCGAGCTAAGCCACCGGCCCCACGTCTGGCGGGTGGCTATCCAAACGAATCTGGCCTGCAGCATCGACTGGATCGACGCCTGCGATTTGGACCGGCTGGCGTTATGGGCTACGTTTCATCCAACCGAAGTGCCGCTTGCCAGGTTCGTCGCCAAGGTGATGCGGCTGCGCGCGGCCGGCGTTCGGCTGAGCGTGGGGATCGTCGGCAAGCACGAGCACGTGCCTCTGATCAAGGAACTGCGCTGCCGGCTTCCCAACGAGATTTACGTTTGGATCAATGCCTATAAAGGACCGGGCAGAAAGTACGCCGATGATGACGTGCAAACGCTGAGTCGGATTGATCCGCACTTCATGTTGGACTTCAAGCGGCACGCCAGTCAGGGGCACTCTTGTCGAACCGGTGAAACGGTATTCACCGTCGACGCTGCGGGCACGATGCGGCGCTGTCATTTCGTCGACCAGCCGATCGGCTGCATCTACTCTGCGGACTGGGAGGACGCGCTGCGGCCCCGCGCCTGTCCCGTAGCCACCTGCAATTGTTTCTTGGGCTACGCACATCTTGATCGCTTGAATATGGACGCCATTTATGGAGACGGGTTGCTGGAGCGGATTCCACGTGAATACGACGGGCAACGGCAAGTCGGCGGAGAACTGCCAGCGGCCGCTGCTGAGTTACAAAGGAGTGTGAAGTCCGAGGCAAGTTGTCTTGCTGGAAGCGGTCCGAAGCCGCGCTAGTTGCCCTTGCCTTGCACCATGTTGCCTCAGAGTCGGTCGGTCCATTAGAATTATCGCTAATCTATTCCCGCCCCTTTCTCTTTTTCGCCCGGCGTCGACCGGCAGGAGAATGAATGCCCATCAGAAGACAGCAGATGCGATTGAAGAAGTTCTTAGCCGCGCCCGCTCTTTGGCGAGTCAGCACGTTCGCCACAGGGAAGGGTGCTTCTGGCTCGAAGGGGTTCGCCAGTTTGTGCAGGCCTACGATGCCAGGCTGACGTTCGAGGCGGTGATCTACAGCCCGATTCTGCTTAAGAGCGATCTGGTGGAGATGCTGGTTCGCCGGCTGGGAGCCCAAGGGGTTCGCCGGGTGAAGGTCACGCCAGAGCAGTTTCGCTCGGTCTCCACGACTCCGCGGGCATCAGGAATCGCGGCCATTGCCAGGCAGCGTTGGATTCCGCTTTCGCAGGTGGAGCCGAAGCGGGGGCTGTGTTGGCTTATCCTGGAAGAAATCCGATCGCCGGGAAACCTGGGCACGATTCTGCGCACGGCGGAAGCCGTGGACGCCAGCGGCATCATCTTCGTTGGGCCGCGGTGCGATCCGTTCGCCCCGGAAGTGGTGCGGGCGAGCATGGGGGGAATCTGTCGCCTGCCGCTAGTACGAACAACGCACGAACAGCTTGGGCAGTGGAGCCAGGCAAATGGCGTCCAGTTCGTTGGTCTCTCGCCAGATGCGGACTACCTGTGGAGTGAGTTGCCTGCCGCGGGGGCGATCGGACTGATGATTGGCGAAGAGCGAAACGGAATATCCACCCAACTGCGCGAACTGTGCAACACGATGGTCCGCCTGCCGATGGCGGGGCATGCCGACTCGCTCAACGTGGGCGTGGCGGCGGGGGTGATGATGTATGAGTTGGTGAGGCGGTCGCTGCAGTAGGGCTACATCCTCCACCAGTGCCGAAGGCAAGGGCAGCAAACTGCCCATGGCACCCGCGACCAGAAGTCTTAACCCTCCTCCATCGAACCATAAATTGGCTCGCCCGCGTCCGCGGAGGCTTCGGCCGCCACGGCCAGGCTGATTTGCTCCGCCGAGGTGGGCGACTGATCCAGAATGCGAATCCGCCCCGCCAGCCACAGGGTGGCAAGCGTTGCTCCGGCGGCGATCCAGCCCACGGTGCCAAAATGTTCGATCTTGCCGGATGGACCTTGAGAGATGATGACTCCGCCCAACTGGGCCCCCAGGCCGCTGGCAATATGTTGCACGGACGAGTTCGCGCTAAGAAATCCGCCGCGGCGCTTGGGTTCGACGCTGCTGGTGACCATCGCCATCGCTGCAATCATCCGCCCCACATTGCTGACCATCAGGGCGCCAAACACCGCCACTGCGCAGGCCACGGAAACCCGCGGTAAGTGCGTGAGCACCAACAGCAGCACGACGGAGAGAGGGCAAATCACTCGGTAGACCGTCAGCTTTCCATATCGATCCGCCAGCCTGCCGATGATCGGCGAAGCCAGCAGCGTCAGCCCGCCTCCCGCGACATAAATAATGGGCAACTGCTGCTCTGTCAGATGGACGTTTGCCACCAGATAGGCGCTGGCATAAGGAAAGACGCTGAATCCACCCACCATCAGCGCGATAATTAATGCAAACGCGTTGAGGTGATTGGCGCAGGAAAACGTCTCGACCAGCGATCGGATCGGATGGGGAGGCGTGTTGTGAACGTGGGCGTCCAATCGCGGCATGGCGAACGGAGTCAGCAGCAGTGCCGGGACGCCGCCAATGGCCAAGGCAATAAACGGCACATGCCAGCCGTAGTTCGTACCGAGATACAGTCCGAACGGAACGCCAGCCACCGAAGCCAACGCGAAGCCGGTCATCAGCGAACCCGTCGCCGTCCCGCGACGATGCTCTGGAAACACGTCGCCTATGATCGTCATCGCCATGCCCCCCAGGATTCCGCCGAACGCGCCGGTGGCAATCCGCGCCAACAGCAGGGCATGGTACGTGGGGGCCAGCGCACAACACAACGTGCCGAGCAGAAAGCCCGCGTAGAGGATCATGAACGCATTGCGACGGGCAAAGCGGTCGACGATGGACGACGCCACCAAACCCGCCGCGCCGGCGGCGAACGTGTAGGAAGAGACGATCAGTCCAAACTGGGCCGGAGTGATGTGCAGCGTGCGCATCAATTGCGGGCCCAGCGGCATGACGATCATGAAGTCGACGATCGACGTGAACTGGACCGCGGCCAGAATCGTGAGAATGAGCCGCTCGCGAAAACGATCCTCCTCGGACCGGACTTCAGTTATTTCTCCCGACATGCGAATTTCCATTTGGTGGCAGAACGCGGTGATCCCTATCTTACTCGGCATCGCTCGCTGGCATAGACAACTTCGCGGCCGTTATGGTTCGCGGATATGATCGGCGGGAAATTGGGCAATTTGACCTTGAATTCGATTGTCCGTCGGTTCTGGCTCGCGACGGCGGCGTTGCCGTGGTAGGCAAAAAGGGGGGGCTTGGTTTCCCGCTGGACTAGCCGCGGCATGCCGCAGATGGTGCGTCAAAGACCGCGCGGCGGTTACGGCCGTATGGAACGTACCAATCGTGCGACCTCAGCCCCGGAAATAGCAGTCGCTAGGGCGCAATTAGCGGTAACCATCGGCAACCCACGCTGCACCAACGGTGTGGGCCGTCCGTAGCAGTGTGGTAGTCGGCGTCGCTGCGTGCAGGCGCAACGGTTTGATTTAGCTGCACAGGCACAATCGGAATATCGCAACCTGAGTGTCGCATGCATTTTCTATCCCGCCGCGCTCGCGGGTGACTGCTGTTCTCAACTGATTTGCAACTGGAGACTACATCCATGGGCCCGCTGAAATCCTGGTGGAAAAAGCTGTTCGGCAAACGCGCCGAAATCAACTCACGCCGCCGATCCAGCCACAATTCGCTGGCGATCGAATCACTCGAAAGTCGGCTCGCGCTATCGGCCACGTACGCCGCGGTGAACGACTGGGGAAGCGGATTGCAGGGACAGATCTCGATCCACAACGATCAGCCGGCGGTCATCCAAAGTTGGAAAGTCGAGTTCGATTACACCCGGACGATCAGCAACGTCTGGGACGGCGTGCTGGTCAGCCACACCGGCAATCATTACGTCGTGCAGAACGCGGCCTACAACAGCACGATCGGCGTCGGCCAGACAATCTCGTTTGGATTCACTGCCGGCGCCGGCACCGACGCGCCGCACAATCTGCTGCTCATTGGCAACGGCAGCGGCACTACGCCCCCTGCGCCGCCGAGCATCACGATCGGCGGCGTGTCCCTGGTGGAAGGAAATCCAACCACTGCCACCGTCAGCGGTTACTTCCATACCTCGGGCAATCA
>JAIOQB010000425.1 GCA_021413585.1 Planctomycetia bacterium | reverse complement strand
CACTTTGCCTGTCGCGGTACGCAACGGCTCGTCGTGCTTGAAATATCGATCTAGCTTGCGTCGCTTCTTACCTGGTTCACATTCTCCACGGAGATCCAACTATCGCAGCGTGATTTCTTGAGTAAGTCTTCGCAGTGAGTCTTCACGGGGGCCTTTGTTCCTCGCGTCATCGGAACTGGCGCATGTGCGCTTGTGCAACGGGCGAAATGCCTCAAGGCAAGCCAAGGAGAACAGACCATGAAGAGGCACGTCAATCGTAGCGTCAACCGCAACATCAAGCGTAAGGAAAGCGTCAAGCGTAAAGACAATCGCCGCGCCCCTCGGCTCGGCGTCGAGCAACTCGAACGACGGGAACTGCTGGCCGTCACCACGGTGGCACTGCTACCCACCACGCCCATCGCGGCCGTGACGGCAACGTACAGCATCGACGGCAAAGGGAACAATCTCGCGAATCCCACTTGGGCCAGCGCCGGCGCCGATCTGTTGCGACTCGCGCCCGCCGCGTACGCCAACGGCATCTCGACTCCCGGCGGAGCCACGCGGCTGGATGCCCGCACGATCAGCAATCTGGTCGATACACACGACACGGAAGAAGTGAAAAACGACCGCGAGCTGACGGCGCTCATCTACGCCTGGGGGCAGTTCATCGACCACGACCTGGATCTCACCACCGCCGGCACCCCGGCCGTGGCGTTCAATGTTCCCGTGTCGCCGACCGATCCGATTTACACGGCCGACGGCAAGGGGATTCCGCTGACTCGATCGCAGACCGATCCTGCCACCGGCAAGTCGCTGAGCAACCCGCTGCAGCAGGTCAACTCGATCACCGGCTGGCTCGATGGCTCGATGATCTACGGCTCCGACGCCGTTCGCGCCAAGGCACTGCGCACCGGCGTAGGTGGCAAGCTCGCCACCAGCGCCGGCGATTTGCTGCCACTGAATACCGCGGGGTTGGCCAATGCCAACGACGCCCACGTGGTGCCCGAGAACCAGCTCTTCCTGGCGGGCGACGTGCGGGCGAACGAAAACGTGGAACTCACCTCGCTGCAAACGGTGTTCATGCGCGAGCACAATCGGATCGCCGATCAAATCGCGCAAGCCACGCCCGGCTTGAGCGACGAGCAGATTTTCCAGGCGGCCCGCCGCATCGTGATCGCTGAGATTCAGTCGATCACGTACAACGAGTTCCTGCCGGCATTGCTGGGCTCCAGCGCGCCGGGCGCCTACACCGGCTACGACCCCAAGGTCAACGCCGGCATCGCCAACGAGTTCTCGACCGCCGCGTTCCGCATCGGCCACACGCTGGTGGGCAACGACGTCGAGTTCCTCGACAACGACGGCAATGAACTGCGCGACGCCCTGCCGCTGGCCGAGGCTTTCTTTAACCCCCAGGTGGTCAAGGATAGCGGAGTCGATCCGATCCTGAAGTATCTGGCCACGGACAAAGCCGAAGAGGTCGATACGCAGATCGTCGACGGTCTGCGCGATTTCCTCTTCGGACCTCCGGGAGCCGGCGGCATGGACTTAGCGGCGCTGAATATCCAGCGCGGCCGCGACCATGGACTGGCGGATTACAACACCACCCGCGTGGCGTATGGACTGCCGGCGGTGAAAAGCTTTGCCGACATCACGTCCGACACGGCGGTCCAGCAGGAGTTGCGAGCGGCGTACGGCACCACCAATGGAAAGGATAATGTCAACAACATCGACCTGTGGGTCGGCGGCATTGCCGAAGATCACCTGGCCGGCTCCAGCGTGGGCGCCACGTTCTCGCGGATCATTTCCGATCAGTTCGAGCGGTTGCGTGACGGCGATCGGCTGTGGTTCGAGCGCACGTTCTCCGGCCGTCAGCTCGACGCCCTGGAGCATACGACGCTTTCCGACGTGATCGCCCGCAACACCGGCATCACCACGCTGCAGGAAAACGTGTTCTACGATGAGTCGGTGCTGTACTACAAAGCCGACGGCGCAACCTCACAACTAAGCGTCGTGGTAGGCAAAACAACGGTGAGCATTATCGATCGAGTTCGCGGAACGGTGCTGGGATCGCACGCGCTCGAAGGGCTCACTCGAGTCCAAATCGACGGCTCGTCCACGGCGTCGGATCGGGTGACGGTCGATCTCACCGACGCCGGCGGAGTGATTCCGGAAGGGATTCTGGTGCGCGGGCTTTCCGGTCGTGGCGATATGCTGACGGTGCTGGGGACATCGAAGGCCGACACATTTGTGGTCGGCAAATCCGACGTCACGCTCAACGGTCAGGTGATCACGTACGACGGCGTGGAGACGCTGCAACTTTCGCTGAACTCGCGGCAGGACCGCGCGCAACTAGTCGGCAGGCCCAAGGCCCGGCTGACGTTCAGCGGGTTGTTTGGATTCCTGGGCTCGGTGGCGCAGTCGTCACCAAGGCCGGACGGACCGAACGGTCCCGGCTTCGGCGGGCGGTGAGAGAATCGACTCGCGACGGACTGCGGCACTGCTGGCACGTCCAGCAGTGAAATGATGTCGGTGCCACTGCCGGCATGCCCAGCGGTGCCGCGACACGGCGACTAAAACAGTTCGAGCGAACGCGTGCGGCGGAAATGGAGTTCCTCCGCACCGCTCGACCTTTTCTATCGTAGTAAGTTCTTCGTTACTTGCTGGAAGCAACGCCCCTTGCTGGAAGCAACGCCTTTGAACAATACGCTGCAACAACTCGTTCGCCGGATCGGTCGGCTCGCGCCGCTGCCGCTGGGCCGTGTTGCGCGCTGGCAACCCCTGGTGGATCGCATTGCAGCCCTGGAGCCGCAGTTTCAGTCGGTCGAAACCTCTCAACTTCGCAAAACCTGCATGTCGCTCAAATATCGAGCCAAGTCGGGCGAACCGCTGGAGCGGCTGCTGCCGGAAGTGTATGCCTTGGTGCGGGAGGCAGCCCGGCGGACGCTCAACATGCGGCATTTCGACGTGCAGATGATCGGCGGCATTGCCCTGCATTTTCGCAGCATCGTCGAAATGCAAACGGGCGAAGGGAAGACCCTCACCGCCACACTGCCGCTGGTGCTGGCGGCGCTGGCCGGCAAAGGAGCCCATCTGGCGACGGTGAACGACTATCTGGCCCGCCGCGACGCCGAGTGGATGCGGCCGCTATACGATTGCCTTGGCCTGTCGGTCGGCATCGTCGAAAGCCAAACGTCCGCCACTGAGCGCCGCGCGGCCTATGCCTGCGATGTGACCTACAGCACGGCGAAAGAATTGGGTTTTGATTTCCTGCGCGATCGGCTCGTTCAACGGCAAAGCGGTGCAGGGCAAGCCGACGTGATGCGACTCTTGCTGGGGCAGGCTCCTGCGGTGAACCAGATCGTGCAGCGAGGGCATTTCTTTGCCCTGGTCGACGAGGCGGACAGTGTGCTGATCGACGACGCCGGCACGCCGCTGGTCATTAGCGCGCTGCCAACCTCCGACCGGCAACGGCAGGCCGAAGCGTATCGCTTCTGCGCCACCGCGGCTGGCCACTTTGCCGAGCAGGAGCATTACCACTACGACGACGAGGAGAAAACTGTCGAACTCACCGCCGCCGGGCAGCGGCTGGCTCGATCGCTGAAGCAGCCGGCCGCGCTGGGGAGGATGGGCTTGCTCAGCCTGTACGAATACCTGGAACGGGCGATTCGCGTCCGCTGCGATTTCCATCTCGACCGCCACTACGTGGTCCGCAACGGAGAGATTGTCATCGTCGATGAAGCCACCGGCAGGCTGGCCGAAGGGCGAAAGTGGCGGGCCGGGATCCATCAGGCCATCGAGGCCCAGGAATCGGTTGAGGTCACCGTCGACGCCGGCCAGGCGGCGCAAGTCACCGTGCAGGACTATTTTCTCCGCTACCAGCACTTGGCCGGCATGACCGGCACCGCGGCCACCAGCGCCGCCGAGCTGCGCAGCATCTATCGCGTCAGCGTCGTCGTTGTGCCGACCAATCGACCCGCAGTCCGAAAGCAATTGCCAACGGCCGTCTTTGCAACTGGAAAAGATAAATGGGCGGCCATCGTCAGGGAAGTTCGCGAACTCCAGAAACTAGGCCGGCCGGTCCTGATCGGCACGCGGTCGATCGACAAGTCCGAGCAGCTTTCGCAGTTGCTGACCGCGGCCGGCATCGAGCATCAAGTGCTCAATGCTCGGCAGGTGGCGATCGAGGCCGAAATTATCGCGCGGGCCGGCGAGGCGGGCCGAGTGACCGTCTCGACCAATATGGCGGGGCGTGGAACCGATGTTCGCCTCGGCCCCGGCGTGGCCGAGTTGGGGGGCCTGCATGTGATCGCCACCGAGATGCACGATTCGGCCCGCGTCGATCGACAACTCATCGGCCGCTGCGGCCGACAAGGAGACCCCGGCTCGTTTCGACAATACCTGGCGCTGGACGACGATTTATTGACCAGCGGCCTCGGTCCGAGCGAATCGCTGGGCATGAAATCGCCACCAACCTACCCGGCGGGATCGGCATCGCAAACCATCGAGCGGCAGTTCCAGCGGGCCCAGCGGAAAATCGAACGACGGCACTTTCGGCAGCGGAAAGCGCTTCTGTATTACGAGCGACAGCGCCGCAAGATTCAGCGCGAAATGGGACAGGACCCACACTTGGACGCCCTGGGATAACCTGCGTTTGACAAAGTTTAACAAATCAGTCACCCGCGAAGCCCGCATGAGCATCCAACCCTCGTTCACTCCTGACGCCGCCGGGCAAACCCAGCAGCAGATTCGCCA
Organism: Planctomycetia bacterium; assembly: GCA_021413585.1. Lineage (GTDB taxonomy): Bacteria > Planctomycetota > Planctomycetia > Pirellulales > UBA7805 > JAIOPX01. The sequence goes on along the minus strand of JAIOQB010000425.1, from coordinate 5,074 downwards.
GGCGGTGACTGAGATTTCAGAGTTGTCCGGGGCCGACGTCTCGCCGCAGCAATTTTACGATGGCTTTCTTACCCGCGTCGTAACGGCGCTCTCTGCCAGTGGCGGCGCGGTGTGGACCTGCGCAGGCGGTGAACCGCCCAGCCTGATTTCGCAACTCAACCTGGCCGGGAGCGGGCTACTGGAAGACGCCGACGCCCGGCGCCAGCACGATCAACTGATTCAGCAAGCATTCCACTTCGGCGAAGGGACGCTCGTGCCTCCTCGAGCGCGCACGTCGGACGAAAACGAATGGAACAACCCTACACCTTTCCTGCTGGTGCTGGGGCCGCTAAAGCTCGAAGGACGTACCCATGCAGTCGTCGAGATTTTTCAACGGGCCGCGGTCGGCCACGCCATCGAGCGGGGCCATTTGCGGTTTGTGGTGCAAATGTGCTCCGTGGCCGCGGCGTTTCTCAAAACGTGCGAGTTCAAGCGACTCCAGCAACGCGACGCCCTGTGGCTGCGATTGCAGCAGTTCAATCGGGCCGTGCAACAAAGCCTCGACGTCCGGGAAACGGCCTACACGCTGGCCAACGAGGCATGCCGGCTGATCGAGTGCGATCGAGTCAGCGTGGCGGTGTGCCACGGCCGGCGCGTGGTGATCGAAGCAGTCAGCGGCCAGGACCTGGTCGAAAGCCGGGCCAACGTCGTCGGCCTGATGAGCCGGCTGGCCCAGCGCGTCATCGCCACCGGCGAGCCGCTGTGGTACACCGGCAGCGACGAGAATCTGCCGCCGCAAATTGAAGAGGCCCTGCACGCCTACGTGGACGAGTCGCACAGCCGAACCGTGGGCGTGGTCCCCCTCGTGCAACCGCAACAGATCGAACTTGACGAAGAACAGCCGCCGAAATCCAAAATCCTCGGTGCCTTGATTGTCGAACGCATCGACGTTGGCGGGCTCGACGACAGCGGGCTCGGCGATGGCCTCTGCGAACGAACAGAAGTAGCCGTCGAGCAGGGGACGTTGGCGCTGGCCAATGCCCTGACTCACGAACGGGTCTTTTTGATGCCCGTCTGGCGGACTGTGGCCAAAAGCCGCTGGCTGGTTGAAGCGCGGCGGCTGCCGAAAACGGTGGCGGTCACCGGGGTCGTACTGGCCGTGCTGCTGGCATTGGCGATTATCCCGGCCGATTTCCGCATCACGGCCCATGGAACTCTGCAGCCGGCTGAGCGACGCGACGTGTTCGTGCAAGAGACCGGCGTGGTCAGCGACGTGCTGGTGGACCACGGCCAGCAAGTGGAGCGCGGCGCCGAACTGGTCCGGCTGCGCAGTCGCGATCTGGAAGTGGCCATCACCGAACTCAGCGGCCGCAGATCCTCCTCGCGCGAGCAGATGCTCACGCTTCAGCGCTCACGCGGCGAAGCTCGACTCTCGTTCGACGAACGAAACCGGCTCAGCGGCCAATATGAGCAACTGCAAATGACAGTCGACAGCTTGAGCGAGCAGTTGGAACTACTCAAGGCCAAGCGGGATTTGCTGTCGCTGCGCAGTCCCATCGCCGGCCAGGTGGTCACCTGGGACTTGAAGAACCGGCTGCGAGATCGTCCGGTGGACAAAGGGCAACTCATGCTGTCAGTGGCCAACCCCAACGGCGCGTGGGAGCTGGAACTCCTCGTGTCGGAGGATCATGCCGGCTTTGTCGCCGCGGCGAACTCCAATCGCAAGACCGACGCGCCGCCGCTTACCGTTTCCTATATTCTGGCCACGGATTCAGCCACACCGCGCACCGGGCAAGTGGTGGAGATTCACTCCAGCGCGGAAGTGCGCGGCGAGGATGGAAACACCGTACTGATCCGCGCAACGATCGATCGCGATTCGATTCCCGCCGTCAACCGCCGCCCGGGCGCAGCGGTGACCGCGCGCATTGACTGCGGGCGGCGGTCGCTCGGTTACGTCTGGTTTCACGATGTGCTGACGTTCATCCGTTCCAAGATTTTGTTTCGGTTGTAGTAATTATCCAACCGCGTGACTTCGGATATGCTCTTATGAAACTGCGTCGCATCGTAGCTGCGGTGATGCTGCTTGGGCTATTGAGTATTATTATTGGATCACATGATGTGCAGGCCGAGACGCCCCAGATTTCCCCCGGCGAACCCACGCCGCTGACGCTGCCGAATTGCTTCGCCATGATCATCGAAGAGGCCGACATACCCGCCAAGGAGGCGGGCGTGCTCTCCGAATTGAAGGTGCATGAAGGCGCCAAGGTGCGGGCCGGCGATCTGCTCGCCCGACTCGAAGACAGCCGCGCCGAGATCGACAAGAAGCTGGCCGACTTTGAATTCGCTTCCGCCCGCGAAAAGTCGGAGAACGACATCAACGTCCGCTATGCGAAGGCCGCAGCCGACGTCGCGGAGGCGGAGTTTCTGGCCTCGCAGGAGGCCAACAAGCGAGTCGACAATTCCGTTTCGCGGGCAGAAATCAGAAAACTTCAATTGGAACATCGCCGCGCGGTGCTGCAGATCGAGCAGTCGAACCTGGAGCAATCGATGGCCCGGCACGCCGCGCAAGCCGAGGGGGCCAAGGTCGAGGCAGCGGCCGACAACATTCGGCGGCGACGGATCACCAGCCCGCTGGATGGAACCGTGGTCGAGGTGCGCCGCCACCTGGGGGAATGGGTGCAGCCGGGTGAAACCGTAATGCACGTCGTGCGGCTCGACCACCTGCGCGTCGAAGGTTTTGCCAAGGCGGACGGCAACCCGTCGACCCGCATCCATCAGGATCAACCCGTCACGGTGGAGTTGGAAGTCGGCGGCGAACGTCGCCAACTGCGCGGACGCGTGGTGTTCGTCAGCCCGTTGTTGCAGACCGGCGGCAACTACCGCGTGTGGGCGGAAATCGAAAACCAAGCGATAGAGGATCGCTGGCTACTTCAACCGGGGCAACCGGTGGCGATGACGATTCGCTAATCTCCTCTCCCCCCGGGAATTTCATAGTACCCATCACGCTCCGCGTGATGCCCCAACAATCACGAAGCATATAAAGAACTCTGGCTGCGACCATCCGTCCCCGCACACAACCCATGGCCACCGTCACCGACAGCCTGACCTCAAGCTCCGCCCGTCCGCTCTACGTGCGGATGCGGCCCGACTTGAAGATCGCGCGGCATCGCTATCAGGGCCAGGTCACCTGGGTGCTCAAAGACCCGGTGGGTTTGAAGTATTTCCGCCTGCGCGAGGAAGAGTTCGCCATCTTGAGCGAACTCGACGGCCGAATCAGCCTCGACGAAATCAAGCTCCACTACGAGGTCCGCTTCCCGGGGCAAATGATCACTCTTGAGGAGATCGCCCGCTACGTCGGCCACTTGCACCAATGCGGACTCGTGCTCACCCATTTGCCGGGCCAAGGGACGCAACTGAAGAAACGGCGCGACACACGGCGGCGGAGTGAAATGCTCTCCGCCCTGGGCAACATTCTGGCCCTGCGATTTCGCGGCGTCGATCCGCAGCGGTTTCTCACCTGGCTGCTTCCCTACGTCCGCTGGTTCTTCTCGCCGGCGGCGGTCGCGGCCTGCCTGCTGCTGGGGCTCAGTGCTGTCTCGCTGGTCGCGGTGAAGTTCGACACGTTTCACGCGCGGCTCCCTGCGTTTCACGAATTCTTCGCGGCGAAGAACTGGCTCTACCTGGCGGTCATCCTGGCGGCGACCAAGATCATGCACGAGTTGGGGCACGGGTTGACTTGCAAGCATTTTGGCGGCGAATGCCACCAGCTTGGGGTGATGTTGCTGGTGATGACGCCGTGCCTGTACTGCGACGTTTCCGATTCCTGGATGTTGCCCAGCAAGTGGCGGCGGGCGGCGATCGGCGCAGCCGGGATGTATGTCGAACTGGTGATCGCCTCGCTGGCCACGTTCGTCTGGTGGCTGAGTGCGCCCGGGTTGCTCAATTACACTTGCCTGAGCGTGATGTTCATCTGCTCGGTCAGCACGGTGATGTTCAACACCAACCCGCTGCTGCGCTACGACGGCTATTTCATTCTCGCGGATCTCTTGGAAATCCCGAATCTGCGGCAAAAGGCCACGTCGGTGGTGACGCACAAGCTAGGCGCCTGGACGCTGGGTCTGGAAGAGCCTCACGATCGGTATCTGCCACGCCGGCATCAGGCATGGTTCGCGTTGTACACGATCGGCGCGGTCGCCTATCGCTGGTTTGTCACGATCGCGGTGTTGTGGTTTATGTACAAGTTATTGGAGCCGTATGGATTGAAAGCGGTGAGCCAGCTTATCGCGGCTACGTCGCTGGTCGCCCTGGTCGGCCAGCCTATGTGGAGCCTGGGCAAGTTTTTTTCCGTGCCCGGAAGGATGCAACAGATCAAGCGGCCCCGGCTGCTCACATTTCTGGCCGGCGTGGGTTTCGTCGTGCTTGCGGCACTGCTGATTCCGTTGCCGCATCGGATTTATGGGCCCTTGGAAGTGCAGGCCCGCGAACCGGCGGAAGTGTATGTGGAAGTTGCCGGAGTGCTCAAGCAGGTTCATGTGCGAGAAGGCCAAGCAGTCGCGGCGGGTACAATCCTGGCCGAGTTGGAGAATATCGACGCCCGGCTCGAAGAGGCCAAGCTGCACGGGCAAGTGGTCGAACTGCGGCAAAAACTATTGTCGCTGCGCCGTCAACAATTGGAGCGAGACCGTCCCGGCCAGGAAGCCGAGCAACAAGTTTCCGCCACCGAAGAGGAATTGCAAAGCGCGGAAAAGCAACTGATCCAGCGGCAGCAGAATCTCACTCGGCTGGTGCTCCGCTCGCCCCGAGCCGGCACGGTGCTTCCGCCTCCGCTGGTCAAAGGAGCGCCGCACACCGAGGGTGGACTCGCCGGCTGGTCCGGAACGCCTCTGGAACGGCACAACGAAGGGACGTGGCTCCCCGCAGGGCAACTCCTCTGTCAGGTTGGCGATCCGGCACGGATGGAGGCAGTAGTCGTGATCGACCAGTCCGATCTGCCCTTTGTGCAAACGGGGCAAAACGTACTGCTAAAGGTCGACGAACTGGCTGGCCGCGCTATCTCCGGCCAAATCGCGGACATCGCCCAGGTGAGCTTGAAATC
>JAIOQB010000424.1 GCA_021413585.1 Planctomycetia bacterium | reverse complement strand
GGCTCTCAATCGACGACGGTTTTTGCGCACTGCGGCACTAGGCGCCGCGGCCGTAGCGATTCCTCTGGCACGCAGCGCGCGAGCGTACGCGGCCAATAATTCCGTGCGCGTGGCGGTCATCGGCGCAGGCGGGCGCGGGGCTGAGCACTTGCGTGCCCTCGGCGACGCGGTAGTCGCAATCGCCGACGTCGACAAGAAAGCTCTGGCCGACCGTGCCGGCGCTTACAAACGGCCGATCGTCACCGAAACCGACTTCCGCCGCTTGTTGGACCGCAAAGACATCGACGCCGTGTCGATCGCCACGCCAAATCACACGCACTGCTGGATCGCCATTCTCGCCGCCCAGGCGGGCAAGGACGTATACGTCGAGAAGCCCATGTCGCACAATGTTTGGGAAGGAAGGCAACTGGTCAATGCCGCGCGCCGCTACGATCGGATCGTCCAAGTGGGAACGCAGGCCCGCTCCAGCCCGGGCCTCAAGACGGCACTGGAGTTTGTCCGCTCAGGCAAGCTGGGCGGTATCCAATATGCCGTGGCAACGTGCTATAAGCCTCGCAAGGGTATCGGAAAACTCGACAAACCGTTGGTCATTCCCAGCAGCGTCGATTACGACCTGTGGTGCGGACCGGCGGCCAAGGTGGACCTGTTCCGCCCGCGGTTCCACTACGACTGGCACTGGGACTTCAACACCGGCGCCGGCGACCTGGGGAACCAGGGAGTGCATCAGGTCGATATCGCCCGCTGGTTTCTTGGCGAGTCGCTCCCCGCGCCGCGAGTGATGAGCATCGGCGGCCGCGTGGGTTATTCCGACGCCGGCAACACGCCCAACACGCAGATCGTGTACCACGCCTACGAGAAGGCGCCGCTGATTATCGACGTGCGGGGATTGCCCAGCTCCAAGGCGGGGCAGAAGAAATGGGGCTCGGCGATGGACTCGTACCGCGGTTCGCAGGTGGGCGTTGTCGTGCAGTGCGAGCAAGGACACGTAGCCATACCTTCGTACTACGACGCAATCGCCTATGACGGCGACGGCAAGAAGCTCCAGAGCTGGTCCGGCGGCGGCAACCATTTCAAGAACTTTTTGGACGCCGTGCGGTCGCGCAAGCGGGAAAGCTTGAACTGCGAAGCGGCTGAAGGACACGCGTCGGCCGCACTGTGCCACACCGGCAATATCTCGTATCAACTGGGCCAGGCGACGCCGGCCGATAAGATCAGCGCGACGGTGAAGCCGACCGCGCAGGCGGCCGCGGCGTTTCAGCGGATGGCGGCCCATCTGCACGCCAACGAGGTCGACATCGACCACGGCGCGCTGCGACTCGGTCCGTGGCTCGAATACGACGCCAAGCAGGAGCAGTTCACCGACAATCCGGCCGCCAGCGCAAAACTAACGCGGGAGTGCCGCAAGCCGTACGTCATTCCTGAGATCAAGGCGTAAGGTCGGTACGGCTCAATGAAGTTTGCCATCTGCAACGAGACCTACGGCCAGCGGCCGCTGGCCCAGATTTGCGAGCATGTGGCCCAGTGCGGCTACGATGGGTTGGAGATTGCGCCGTTTACGCTGCGTGACGATCCGTCACTTCTCACCGCCCCCGAGGCCGCCGCAATCGGCCGTACGATCCGCACCGCCGGACTGGAAGTGGTAGGGTTGCACTGGCTGCTGGTCAAGCCGGAGGGATTGCATCTAACGACACCGGACGATGCTGTTCGACGGCGAACCGTGGAGTTCGCTTCGCACCTGGCGCGGCTCTGCGGGGAGATGGAAGGCCGGATCATGGTCTGGGGAAGTCCCCGGCAGCGGCAGGTGGCCGCAGAGCAAACCTATGCCGACGCGTGGAAGCATGCCCGCGACGGTCTTCGCCAGGTGGCCGAGGTGGCACGGAGCGCTGGTGTAACGATCGCGTTGGAGCCCCTCTCCACCGCCGAGACGAACTTCCTGACGTCCGCGGCTGAAACGATTCGGTTCCTGGACGAGGTGGATCACCCCGCGTGCCGGCTGATCTTGGACGTGAAGGCGATGTCTGCCGAACAGAGCATGTCTAACGACCAGCAAGGCGTTGCCGGTCCCGCGAACCTTCCCAACATCATCCGCGCATCGCGCAATCACCTGGCGCACTTCCACGCCAACGACCCCAACCGCCGCGGGCCCGGTTTTGGCGCGGTCGATTTCGGGCCAATCGCCGCGGCGCTGGCAGAGATCGGCTACAACGACTACGTCTCCGTGGAAGTGTTTGACTATTCGCCCGATCCGGAGACGATCGCCGCGCAGAGCCTGGCGTACCTTCGACGCCAGTTTTCGCCTCCGCCAGCGTGACGCGCCGCGGCAAGGTTTGCGCCGGCGGCATCATGCGACTGCGATTTGCGAAATCTTCAGGAATCCTGGGGCGCAAACAGCAAATTCGTTGACCCGCCGAGTGAAAGTATGGTATTTAGATAGTGTCGCCGGAAGTTTACCCGGCCGCGTGTGTGCGACATGCGGTCGAAGCAAGCGGACTTCAACTGGGCGACGGAAGTGCGACGGCGTGGGCAAAAAGGTTGAACTGGGGCGCAAGCTTTGGGTTCCGGCAAAATCTTTGGGCTCCGCCGGCGGCAATTGTGAGGTCTTACCGGGTTGTTTTTTTGCTCAACAGGAGGGCACCCATGCAAGATCCGCCGGACTGGTGTCGAGAGGCTGATGTGTAGTTGAAGCTCAACGGCTGCCGAAGCAGAAGCATTGCTGACGCTGACGCAGTGGTTTCGCCTCACGCAGGCCAGCCTCTCATCGTGTCGCGGTAATTGTCCAATCCACATCCTCAAACCAAGACGATCAGCCCGCTCCGCCGCGCAACGGCAGGGCGGGCTGTCGTCGTTTATGCATAGCACTAATCACATAGTACCCATCACGCTCCGCGTGATGCGCTAAGCAATAGCGAACCACAGTTACCCGCCACTCGCCGCTTCCTGCGATCCATCCGCCACCTTCGCAAGCATCTCCGCCAGCAACTCCATTGGCAGCCCCACCACGTTCGACTCGCTCCCCTGCACGACGTGCAGCCAGTCGAGCCCGTCCTGATAGCCAAACGCGCCCGCCTTTCCTTCCCATTTTCTGGTGGCGATGTAATCGTCGATGGCCGCCGCGTCGAGCGAATCCATGTGGAGCGTGGTGATCGCCACTTCCGTGCGGGGAACCCCGCGGATCGGCCACACGCACAGCCCGCTGTAGACCCGATGCAACTGCCCCGAGAGCAACTCGATCATGTACCTGGCGTGCTCTTCATCCGCCGGCTTGCCGAGAATCGTCCCCCCAATTTCGGCCACCGTATCGCAGGCGATGACAACGCAGTCGCGGCGACCGTCGTCGTCCGCCAGGCGGCGCACGACGTCGGCCCCTTTGGCAATCGCCAGCCGGGCGACCAATTCCGCCGGCCCGCATTGGCTGCACAGGCCGGGAGATTCGTCGATTTCCGATGGCAACACCTCAAACTCGTATCCAGCCGCCGCGAGCAATTCGCGCCGTCGCGGCGACTGGCTGGCAAGAATCAGGCGAGGGCGTGGGTCGGTCATCTTCAAATTGGCGGCAAGTCTGGAAGGATG
>JAIOQB010000423.1 GCA_021413585.1 Planctomycetia bacterium | reverse complement strand
CCACCACAAGCGCCAAATCATGGGCCGCGAAGTGGTCGTGGCGATCACCGCCGGCAAACTCGACTTCGGCCCCTGGGAGCAGATTTTTTACGGGGAGTTTGACGGACGCAGGCCGAAGCGGGTGCTGGTTAAGGTGATTGGAGAATGACGAGCCGTCACAACTGACCTCCCAGTCAATGGCTAAGCAGAGGCGATAGTGCCCCTTCCCGTCGCAGAAAACCGAAACGGCATGCCGATGTAGTTTCTTTCTAACAAGAATTTACGCGTGACTCATCGTACGGCACCGGGGAGCACCGGGGATCGAGCAAAATGGCCAAGAGGAAAAGAAAGATTCTTCCCAAGAACTTCGAGTCCCTTCTTCAAGAGGGTGATTCCACTAAGCTTCGAGCTGTGTTCGATGACTGTGAAATCGACGCTCGTGGTGGATACGCAAAACAGACTGCACTGGCCTTCGACAACTGTCCCGACGATTTGGCTCGGTGGTTAGTCTCCCAGGGTGCAGATCTGTCGGCGACTGATACATGGGGCAACACGCCGCTGCACGCTCGAGCGCGCAGTAGGCGGAGCAGCATCAACATCCTGCTTGAATTGGGCGCCGACGTCAACAACACTTGTAGTTCTATCGGAACGCCGCTCCATGCTGCTGCCGACTCACACAACGCAAAACACGCCCGCCAGCTACTCGAGCATGGCGCACGCGTTAACGAGCGTAATAGAAAACATCTGTCGCCCCTCGAACTGGCGTTGCGTGGTTGCAACAACATAGACATTGAAAACATGGTGGCCCTCGCTGAAGTCCTGCTCGATTCGGGCGCAGAGAGGACTCCGCAGACGAAGAAGTTCGTCGAGGAAATCGGCAAGCGATTCGAGTTCCACCGTTCCGGATTCAATCCAAAGGACGTGAATGCCGCAAGCAACGCACTCGGCAGACTTTATGAGATCTTCGAGGTTCTACCAGTAAGCCACCGTCAAATTCACGATGGAACGTCGCCAGTCGTTGTCAAAGCGAAGACTTGGCAGAAACAACATCAGGAACTGTGGGAACTGCTCGTGCCATCGAGCGGCCATGCTGCAACCATTCAAGGAGAGGTGATTCGAATTTCTGGACGTGTCTCGAATGAACTCTTGGACAATGGAGGAGGAAATTGGAACGCCGACTATAAAATGATGGCGGATGCTTTTCTCGAATACGTCCAACAAGGCGTTGGATTTTCGCCCTCGGATTTTGCGGAAGCCGCAAGCATCGTTGCCGAAGTAAAGCGTAAGTCCGGTGACACTTCCCGCATGGCCCAGTTGGCCGTCAAATGGGTTTTGCAGAACCCTGCCCCACTCAAATTGAAGCCGCCGTCCTACCAGCGATAGGACCAATGGACGAATCACACGCGTACCATCTGATGGAACGAAGATCGAACAAGTGACTGCACAGTGACTTGGTGCGGCAGGTACCGCACCAAACCAGCTAGCCGCGTCGTTAGGCTCCCGCCCTCGCTCCAGTTGCCACCCCCTCCAACTTGGGGTAAATTGCACTCCTGTTCGCTGGCTCCGCTTTCGCAGAACTTTGCCGCGTTCGTCAATCAGGGGCACCCACCATGGCGTATACAATTGGCTCGATTTCGGCCCGTTGCCGGGCGAGCGTTTCATACCGGCGCCGGATGGCTCGATGGGGCGTCGGCGGGCTGCTGGCGCTCTTTGGCGCTGGACTGATTTGTGTCCCGCGGGCCAACCTGACGCCCGCGGCGCTGGCGGCGGAGGCCGCGACGTACGTACGTCCGGCGAACCTGGTGGGCAGCAAGGTGACGGTGACGCTCAAGGCGGGGGGCTCGCTCGACGACGTTGAGGTGATCCGCGTGGTCGAAGGGGAGGCGGCCGGGTCGATTCGCATCGTCACGGTCAAAGACCCGTCCACGTCGGAGGCGCTGCCGCTGCTGGCGTCGAAGATCGTGTCGCTGTCGCCAGGACCGGGCACGGTGCAATACACCTTCGACGACGCGAGCAAGCGCCTGCTGCCCGACGATCCGGAGCAGCGTGCCCAGCTGCAGCAGGAACTGGCGAAATCCGCCAAAGGAAGCGCGGTCTCCGGCGGGACCGGAAAAACTCCGGCGGCGACCCACTCGCACGAAAAATCGGGCCGCGCCGGGAGCGAACACACCACCACTCGCGAGCCCCGGCCGAAGAAGAAATCCCCCTTCGACATTCCGGTGCGCGAGGGAACCCACGTCTGGCCGGAGCAGAGTGAGGCCGACTCCAAGAAGTTGCTGACTGAGCAAAAGGACTATCTCAAGAAGGTGCAAGCGAATTTTCCCAACCGCCGCTTCAGCTTCGCCGAGACCAAGTTTTTTATCTTTCTCAGTGACTTGCCGCCGGCCGACCTGCAGCTTTATGTGCCGTACATGGACGCCATGTACCGCCGGCTGATAAGCACGTTCGACCTCAAGCCCGACACAAACATCTGGCTGGGCAAGGCCTCTGTGATCATCTTCGCCGACCAGGAGATGTTTAATGAGCATGAAACGCAAATGGTGCATCACAACGCGCCGGCCTGGGCACAGGCGCTGGCCCATCTCAGCTCGGACGGCAATGTGCTGATCAGCGGCCATACGACGGGGAGCACGCGCCTCTATCTGGCCCAGTCGCTGGTTCACGAAACGACGCACGGCTTTCTGTGGCGCTATAAGACTCGCGTAGTGATTCCGTTGTGGGTCAACGAAGGATTTGCGGAGTACATTGCGTCGGCCATCGTGCCGGATCCGCACGGCACGGTGGCCAAGGAGAAGTTGGCGATCAAGAAAATGCTGGCCAGCAGCAGCATGGGCGGCAATTTCTTCGACAACACGTTCAATACCGAAAAATACGGCGTGGCCAGCAACCTCACCCGCTACATGATCACCATCGATGCGAAAAGATACCGCATCTTTCTGGAAGGATTGAAAGCGGGCATGGAAGAGGAAGAAAGCCTGAAGAACTCCTACGGCGTGCCCCGCGAGCGTCTCGTGCAGCAATACGGCCGGGCGTTGGGCATTCTGAACTTGCAGCCGTGAGCGGTGCGGCGCTATAGTCCTCGTCCCCAGGCTCCGCCTGGACACGTACTGCCTTGGAGGCGCTGCCGCCTGCCCGTCGCACTCGTGACGTGTAGAAGCGAGACGGAGCCTCGACGGCAGTGTGTTCCCAGGCGGAGCCTGGGAACCAGATGGGCGAGCAATTATGAACCAGAACGGCATCGTCACAAACAACTTCTCCAACCCGCAGTCGGAGCAGTTGTATTGGCAACAGTGGCCGGAAGAGCCCGCCTGTCGGCAACAATACGAAAACGGCCAGCAATGTGGTGGCTGTTCGTTCTTCGCACCATTCGATGCTGACTGGGGGCTATGCTGCCACGTCAAATCCCGGCACTTTTTGGAAACCGTATTCGAGCATTTCACCTGCCCGACCTACGTCCACGAGGGTTGGGGGCCGCATAGCTTTTCCGAGAATGCTGAGTTTCATTGCCGATGCGGAGGTGTAGAGTTGCCGAGGGAAGAGTAAGAGCATTCACCCTGTCCCGCTTCACCGGCGGCTAGCGCCGTGCCGCTCACTTGGCGGCGGGTGCCGCCTTGAAAATCACGCTCTCCCGGTCCTGATCGGCCGTCGGGAAATCGGCCGGGATGGGCACGGTTACGTTGCCGGTGGCGGCCCATTCGGCGCCGCGTTGTAGGACGGTCACAAAACCCGCGCAGCGCATCGAGTAGTCGCCGTGTCCCATCGGGGTGTGGAACACACGCCCTTTTTCGTACTGAATCGTCATCATCATTGGCTCGTCCAGGTCGCGGCCGCGAAGCGACTTAGGAGAATAGGCGGTGGCCAGGACGGTCACATTTTCGGCCGGGCCGCGCAGATGGCTATACAACTCATCGCGAGCGTGCATCCACTTCGTCGGCATCCCCTTGGTGATCGGATGATCGGGGACGCGGATCACAACCTGGAATGGATGCTCGGGGCCGTGCCAACCGCCGGTTCCTTTGCTGGTTTCATCGCGCACTAGATGGTCGTCTTTGTAATACAAATACGGCCCCGACTTCTCGTTGCGGCCCCCCCACCCTCCGAGGCCGGTCATCCGGTTGTACTCCTTCCAGTTCGGAAACGAGTTGTTCGCCGAGTGGACGATCACCAGATGCCCTCCGCCGCCGACGTATTTTTCCAGCGCGTGCTGCGTCTCCTCCGACCAATCGGCGTCGGGGCGGCGGACCACCGAGCCGTCGCCGTTGTAGTTCATCACCGTCACGTCGTAGGCGTCGAAATGGGGCTTGAACTTCGGCAGCTCGTTGCGATCCTGCGGCGCGGTGGCCACGTCGACCGTGAACCGCCCACTCGATTCCAGAATTTTACGCAGGATCGGCGTGGTCACCCACCAGGGATGATTGCTCCAGCCGTCGACGATCAGCGCTTTGATTTTGGGCAGCGCGGCGGCGCTGGGTTGTGCATCGGCTTTTGGCTCGTCGGCCCTCGCGGCTGTGAGCCAGAGCAACAGCAACAAGGCGATGGAACTAACGGTTCGCCAAAACATGGTGGGCCTCGTGCAGGTGGGGCGAGGGGAACTTGGATGACGATAGTGTGCCTGGGGCAGAGCGCAGCGTTGCCCCGGAATCGAACCTCAGGGGCTTCGCTCCGCTGCACCAAGTTTATCCCCAGGCACCCGCGCGTCGCAGGAGTAAAGTCTACTGGCCGGGCAGCGGCTCGGCCAGTATTGCAGCGGACGCCGGGAAGGATGACGCCACTTCGCCGCAGCACAAGGTGCCGGCGGCGTGCCATTCGTGCACGATGTTCCGCATCAGCCAGGCGGAATCGAATTCAATCGAGCCGGGTGGAAACAGCGTCTCGTCGGCAAAGTAGCTCGATTCGGCTCGCTCGACCGCCAGCGGCTCCATTCGCCACTCATAGCACTGCAGTTCCAGGCCGTCGCACACGTTGGTGTTCGCAGTGGCGGAATAGCCCAGCCCGTGGCATTGAAAAAACGCGGACGCTTCCTCGGGTGCGCCGAACACGGAATCCCGCGGCATGTCGCTCGTGGCGAGGGCCGTCACCGCCAGCCGCATGGAATTATCGCGGCTGGTCGCTGCAATCGAGATGTGGTTGGCGGCTCCATCCAGTTCATCTTCAACATCGAACCGAGCCCGATGATGCACGCCCGGAAACAGCCGGCCACCGACCAGCGTGTTGATCGCCGACGACGTGTCGCGCCGCGGGATGTACACGCCCCGCCGCAACTTGCCACTGTCGTTGTCGTCGAACCACTCCACCGCGATGCGATGCGCGGCATTTTCTGATGCCACGCCCAGCCACGCCGGCCATCCTTTGGGCCGCAGATGCGACAGCCGGATCAGGCAAATGCCGGCGATCCCCTTGCCGCCGACCAACTGCGGTCGAAACGGAGCGGGCAACAACTCCGCCAGCACGTCTGGTTCCACCCGATAGTTCAACAGCACCCGCCGCTCGATCAGGCCATAAATGACGGGGATGTTCATAAAAAATCCGCAAATCGAAAATAAATTGTTACTCGTGCCCAAGCTCCGCCTGGTCACGCACTGCCTGGTATGCCTCGTCTGCCGGACGGGACCTCGCGCTGGGGCCACGCCCACTCGCACGTTCAGGTCACGTCCGGCAGACGAAACCTACTACCCACCCACCCAACCGCAATTCAAACCGTCAACTTAACCGGCCAATCTCCCCCCGCCACAATCCGTCCCCGGTTGCTTGCAACCAAAATGCCGGCCGGTAGAATGCGGGCGGCCAGGGTATTCTCCCAGGGCCGATTCACGCGGCGCAAGCACGGAGGGGCCCACGATGAAGAAGCTGGGAATCAATGCGGCCGTCCTGTGGATGTTGTTGACCGCCGTCGTCGCAGGTCACGCCGCCCCGCCTGCCACTGCTCCCGCCGCGTCTGCACCCAATGTTGCAGCGCCCAAAGCGTCGGACAGAGCAAAGCCCGCCCCGCCGTCCCCTGCCAAAGCCAACTCCGCCGAGTACGCCGCATCGGCCAAGCCCGCCGCCACCGTTCCATCCACGGTCGCTCAGCAGCCGGAAGAGCTGCTCGCCGACAACACGCTGTTCTATTTTCGCTTCGACGGCTTCATCGGCCACTTGCCCAGCTATGCCAAGACCGACTTCGCGTCGCTCGTGCACGACGAGCTGCGGCCGCTGTTTGGCCAGGTCGGCCGGTCGATCATTCACCAGATTGAAAACGGCTCGCTGGTCGAGAAGTTGCAGCAAGGGGCGTCCCCCGAGGCGCTGCTGCAACTGGCGGACACCGGCCAGCGGATCGTGCGCGTGCTAAAGGCTGTCGGCCTACATGGCATCGTCGCGGCGATGGACATCGAAGACGCCGACGCGGACAAATCGAAGTTCCGCTTCACGCTGATCATGCCGGACGCGGTAACGCACCACGTCGATGACGACATCGCCGGATTGTTCCAAGCGGGCGCCGTGGTCGATAACCGCAAGATCCGCACCGCCGAGTTTGCCGGCCGCCACGTTCGCTGGTACCGGGATCACGACAAGCAAACGGTGTGTACTTGGATCGAAGGGACGCACAGCGTGCTGCTCATCAGCAAAGGGTACGACAAGCCGTACGAAGAAGTGATTGTCCGCGTCTCCGGCGTGCGGGGTCAAAAGAATCTCCAGAGCAGCAAGTCGTTCACCGAGCTGGCCAATTTCAATCGTTATGATTGTTACGCCCGCGGCTTCGTGGCCAGCCCGCAGATTTTGAAGATGATGACGAAGGAGTCCCCCGAGGCGGCGGAATTGCTGGCGCAGCTCGGCCTGGAGGGAATCGGTGCGGCCCGCTTCTATCTGGGCTTTGAAGGCGCGTACCAGCGCAGCACGGTCGAGGTGCAATTGCCCGCCGAGCGTGAGGGTTTGCTGAAGCTGCTCAACGGCTATGCGGCGGTCTCGACCGAGGGACTGCCGCCGCTGTCGCCCGATTCAAATTACGTGGCCGCCAGCGGCCTGGACGCGGCCGCCGCCTACGACACCGTGATCAAGCTCGCCGCCACGCTGGCCAAGAAATCGGCCCCCGATTTTGTGCAGCAACTGGAGCATTCCGTCGCCGACGGCGGCAAGAGCCGGCTGGGGGTCGATTTCCGCAAAGAGATTCTTTCGGCGCTCAGCCCGCGCGTGATCGTCACCACCGCGCCAACGGAGGGGCTGTCGGTTCTTGGCGCGCAATTGATGTTTCAAGTGAAGGACGAAGCGCGGCTGCGCAAAGCGTTCGACACGTTGATGATCTCGGCCGCGTCGATCGGCTCGCGCCAGTTCTCGCTGCGGAAGAAAACGTATCACGGGGCCGAGTTGTACGTTTTCGAGGGGACCGGCGAAGGGCTGTACTTCGCGCCAACGGCGACGATCCACCAGGGTTGGCTGGTGATCGGGCTCTTTCCGCAACCAGTGCAAGGGTACGTGCGGCGCGTCGAGCCGGGCAATCAACTGGCGGTCTGGCAGCCATCGCCGCTGTTGCGCGAAGTCATGCAAAGCTTTTCACCCGCTGCAGGGGGCGATGCGAAAAAAGCGGGCGGCCCCAAGGTCATCGGGTTTACGGAATTGAACCCGAAGTTCGGCGCCAAGATATTGATGTCGCTGGCCCCGATCGGCGCCGCGGCAATCCGCAACGCTGCGGGGCAGCAGTTGGACTTTGATTTGACGCAGGTTCCGCCGGCGCAGGTAATCACGTCGCGACTCAAGCCATCGGTGGAAGTGGTCGTGGATGACGGCACGTCGGTCCGGCTGGAAACGTACGCGCAGGTGCCGCTGATCACGCCGGTCATCACGATGCCGCTGTTGCTGTACTATCCGGGTGCCTTGGGGGCAAGCGCACTGATTCCGTTTTTTTAGCAACCGAGTTGAAAACAACAAATGAAAACTCCACTGCCATTCGCTTTGCCATTCACGGATTGACCACGATGGCCGCCAACCAGGAATCGCTCAACACGCTCCCGCCCGACGAAGCGTGGCGTCCCGCGCCCGCCGCCGAGTGGAATCTGAAATGGGCCGCTCACCTCTACCGCCGGGCCGCGTTCGGCTTTCCGCCTCCGCAGGCCGGCGCCGCCGCCACGCCGCGGCAGCGGTTGGCGGATGCCGTAAACAAGGGGCGCGACGCGGCGATCGATGCGCTGCTCGCCGCCGATGGACCCACGCCGCTCGACGAGTTGCTCGACCGCACCGGCCGCCAACTGGCTCTGCAAGGCAGCTCGCGAAGCGTCTATTCCAGCTCCAACGACGCTGGCGACGGATTGCGCGGCTGGTGGATCTATCGCATGCTCTATTCCCCCCGGCCGCTGGCGGAGAAGTGTACGCTCTTCTGGCACGGCCACTTTTCCACCAGCATCGACAAGGTGAAAAGCAACCAGTGGATGTTCCAGCAGAACTGCCTGCTGCGGCGGTTCGCCCTGGGGAGCTTTGCCGAAATGCTGCACGCCGTGGCCCGCGACTCGGCGATGATGGCCTGGCTCGACACCCAGAGCAACGTCGCCGCGCAGCCGAACGAGAACTTTGCCCGCGAATTGATGGAGCTGTTCACGCTGGGGACCGGCAAGTACACGGAGCGCGACGTGGGCGAAGCGGCCCGCGCGTTCACCGGCTGGACCACGCTCAGCGGCAAGTTTTACGTCAACGAGCCGCTGCACGACGACGGGCCCAAGCAAGTGTTGGGCAAGCAAGGCTCGCTCTCCGGCGACGACGTGATCGACGTATTGCTCGCCCAGCCCGGCTGCGCTCGGCTGGTGGTGCGCAAGTTGTTTCGGTTCTTTATCAGCGAAGCGGACGTGCCCAGCGACGCGCTGATCGAACCGCTGGCCGTGCAGCTCCGCCAAAGCCAATACAACGTGCATAACTGTCTGGCCACGATGCTCCGGTCGCGGCTGTTCTTTTCCGAGTACGCGTATCGCCAGCGGATCAAAAGCCCGGTGGAGTACGTATTGGAGTTGAGCCAGAATCTGAATCTGCATCCGCGCCCCGATTCGCTCAGCACGGCGGCGGGCAACCTGGGGCAGCAGTTGTTCGCCCCGCCCGGCGTGAAAGGTTGGGAAGGGGGCCCGGCGTGGCTCAACAGCGCGACGTTGCTCGCACGGCACAATTTTGCCTGGAAACTGCTTACCAATCAGGCGGGCTTCGACGAAAATGAACCCCCGTCGGATGGTGATGAGGAGATTGATGCCGCCAAGAGCGCCGCAACGGAAGCCTTCAAAAAACTCGCCTCGCAAAAGGGCCTGCTTGGCGGTAAGCCCCGCCTCGGGCCCAACATTGATATGTCATGGATAGTCAGCGGCGCTAACGCCGGCAACCCGCAGGCCACGGCCGACGAGTTGCTCGAACGGTTTGTGCAGAGCGACATCGCCCCGCAGAGCCGGGCCCAGTTGATCGAATATCTGACCGAACATGCGGCCCCGCGCCCGGCCGCTGCGGCATCGGCTCCTGCCGCGTCAGAACGAGGTCGACGACGTGGGCGTGGTGGCACCGCTGTCGCTGACGCCGCTCCCGCCAAGGCTGCAAAGGATAATGACGCCGCCGGCGATCAAGCGGCCGATCGATTGCGGCGTGCCGCCCACGCGATCTTGTGCAGCCCGGAGTATCAGTTGGCTTGAATTTCATCACATGCTTTACCAATAAGTTTTCGACGCAAAGGCGCTAATCCGCAAAGACGCGCAAAGGACGGAGACATGATCACACGTCGCGAGTTCATCGAGCGGTCGCTGGCCAGTTCGACGCTGCTGGCGCTCGGCGGCGTTGTGCCGCAGTTTGTCTCCGCGGCCGGGGCCGAGGCGAAGCATGGGCACGACAAGATCCTCGTCGTGCTGGAAATGACCGGCGGCAACGACGGGCTCAACACGGTCGTGCCGTATGGCGACGATTTGTACTACAAAGCCCGGCCGACGCTGGGGATCCTCAAGTCCGATATTCTCAAGATCGACGAGCACATCGGGCTGAACAAGAAACTCGCCGGGATGCATGAGTTGTTGGAAGCGGATCAACTGGCGGTGATTCAGGGAGTTGGCTATCCGAACCCCAATCGGTCGCATTTTGAATCGATGGATGTCTGGCAGTCGGGCGACCCGGCCCGCCAGGCGGACGGCGGTTGGCTGGGGCGGACGCTGCGGCACCTGCCCGCGCCAGGGGCGGGCGTGGTGGCGTTTCAAGTCGGCGAGCGCAAGGTGCCGCTGGTGCTGCGCGGAGCGCCGACCACCGTGCCCACGATCGGCGACGGGCAGGCATTTCAACTTTATCTGGCAGCACCACCAAGCGCGACGAATCCAGCCGCGGCCTACGCTTATCGTCCGTCGCGCGATTTGTTAGTCCCCAAGCCATTTCCTGCCCCAGGCGTTGCTCAGGCTGCTCCTTACCCCGGCGGAAAACCGGCGATCGCACCTCCCGATCCGACCGTCGCGCACCGCAAGCTTCTACAACAGTTGGCCGGCTCGCAATCGGCCTCGGCGGCCCCCGCCGGCGGCATGTTGCAGTTCGTCCAGCGGACGTCGCTCGATACGTATGCCCTGACCGACCGCGTGCAGCAGGCGCTGGCGAACCTCGATCGTCGCCAGAAGGCAAACCCCGACGCCCAACGCTCCTCCTTTGCCGGCGAGGGCATCGGCCGCGACCTGGCCCTGGTGGCCCAATTGATTCAGGCCGGCCTCGGCACGCGGATCTTCTACGTCGCCATGAGCGGTTACGACACGCACAGCGGCCAGCGCGAATCACACGATGAGTTGCTCGGCAAGGTGGACGGCGCGGTGAGGGAGTTCTTCGCCACGCTGAAAACCTCGGGCGACGACAAGCGGGTGTTGCTGCTGACTTATTCCGAATTCGGCCGCCGGACGGTGGAGAACGGCAGTGGCGGCACCGACCATGGCGCGGCAAGTTGCCTGCTGCTGGCCGGCCCGGGGGCTCGCAGCGGTCTGATCGGCATGCACCCCAGCCTCAAAGCGGCCAACCTGGAAGCGGGCGATCTGCGCTATCAAATCGACTTCCGCCGCGTCTACGCCACGCTGCTCGACCGCTGGCTGGAATGCGACAGCCGCCGCGTGCTGGGGGAGAAGTTTGAGCAGGTGGGGTTGTTGAAGGCGTGAGGGCGGGTTCTCACCCCACCGGCTCAAACTCGCGCACAATCTGCATCGCCGTGCGCAATCCGTCCACTGCCGCGCTGACGATGCCGCCGGCGTAGCCTGCTCCTTCGCCCACCGGGTACAGTCCCTCGATGCCCGGGCATTGCCGCGAGTCGGCGTCGCGGTCGATCCGCACCGGCGAGCTCCCGCGCATCTCCGGGCCCACCAGCGTGGCGTTGCGCAGAAACTCCCCTTTCCATTTCTGGTCCA
>JAIOQB010000350.1 GCA_021413585.1 Planctomycetia bacterium | reverse complement strand
CGCCATGTTGGAAACGGCCACCGGCATCAAGGCCTTCAGCGCCGGCAAGCCCAGCCCCATCATGATGCGGGCAGCACGCAAGGAACTCGAGCTGGCCAGCGAAGAGATCACGATGATCGGCGACACGATGGAAACCGACATTCTGGGGGGAGCCCAATTGGGCTACCACACGGCCCTGGTTCTCAGCGGCGGCACCAGCCGGGCCGACGTCGGGCGCTACGCCTACCGCCCCGACATCATCGTCGATTCTCTGGCCGAGTTGTCCGATCTCCTCAACACCACCGACTGGGTCCCACCGTGGATGGCACCCCGCCCTAGCCACGCCCCGGAGCCGATGGTGGGGGCGGCGATCTAAAAGCTGTCAGCTATCGGCTGTCGGCTTTGTCGATAGGGTGCCTGGCGGCAGAGCGCAGCGATGCCCCAGAGCTGAACTCCGCTCCGTTTCAGGGAGGGCTGGGGGAGGGTAACGCTTTGCCCATCAATCGATTTCGCTTCAACGGCGCAAGTCATCCGTCTGGGGCTTCACTTGGACTCGCGCAGGTAAAGTTCCTGGAGTTCCCAGTGCAAGTTCTTGGCCTCATGAGAACGCGTTGGCCATTCGCGGGCAAGAAGCGCTTTCTGATCGTCAAAAGGAATCGTGATCCCGAGCGACCGAAACCAATCGCGCAATTCGTTGAATCGCTCCTCGCCCCAGGTATGCTCCAAGACACATTCGGCGAAGTTGGACCCGACACAGGGGTTGAACTGACCCTCATTGTCAAAAAAGATCAGCGGACTCTTCTTAATCGGTAATTTCTCAGCACCGCGCCAGAACCCGAAATACTGGCCATCTTCCTCCTGAGCAACGAAGGCAATACATGCTGAGACTTCCGATATGGCGCGAATGTTTGCTGCGATGCCAGGGTCGGCCCTTTCTTCCGGACGAAGATAACTATGGTCAAGCCATGGTGCCCAATCCTTGTCCCAGTTGAGTTCGATTCCGGTTTGTCCGGCCAACTCTTCCCGGTGAGGCAAAAGTCGCCGAAGGTCGTCAGGAACCGGATCACCACCGAGGCGATTGGCAGAAAACTCACGCAAAATCGTGTCAGCGTCCACGGTTTTTCCCTCTAAGTGCGGATGGCCCAGCTTGCAAGCAAGCCAAGCTACACTTTGTGGCGGGCGGACCACGGCACCCGCGCGCCCACTCCGCACGTCCCCTCCGGCTGACAGCCGACAGCCTCCCCCTACTCCTTCTCAATCTTAAAATGATCGATCCCCGTCAGGTCGCTTCCCCACCAGGCGCGGGGATGGATCACGAGGCGGACGAGCTGGCCTTTTTTGAGCTCGATCGATTTGTACTCAAACTTCTCGCTATCGGGGCGTCCGTCGCCATCTCCGACGGGGCCGCCCTTGCCGATTTGCTTAAGCATGTTGCCGTTTTCCACTTGCTCGACGCGGTATTCAATCCCGTCGTGCTCGATGTGGCCAATTCTTGGCAAATCCCCCTTGAAGGGCTCGACCATCAGGTCCGTCACGCCCCCCGAGATGTTGTACTTGCCGTCTTCCGGCACCTTGTAGGTGATCGCCACGGCGCAGTGCGAGCGTTTTTCAACATAAGGGTGGGCCATCACGGTGTTCGTTTTCTTGTCGGCCCAGACCCCTTCCATCTTGCCGTTCCAGTCGCTGTGATAAATCCACCCTTCGGTGTCGTTGGGATGGGGAAGCTTCGAGGCGATGGGCCCTTCCACTTTTTGCTTGCCGTGCTTCGCCTTTTCCACGCGGATGCCGTGCTCCCGTTGGTCGGGGGTCATCGTTTGCGTGCAGATGTCCAGCGGGACGTATTGATTCGGGTTGTGGGCGAGGGAAAGCCAGAACTGCCAGGTATCGTCCGCCGTGTTTCCCTTGCCGTCGGGTCCGTCGCCTTTGACGTCGAGCACTTCCGCGGTTGTCAACTCGACGGCGTGAACTGCCTCGCCGCACGACATCACCAGCGCAGCCACAACGGCGACGAAAAACTTTCGCGAACAGAGCATGAGAAAACTCCTTGAGGGCTGCGCAGGACGGATTGGAACGCTGGGAATGGGGCGGGAGCGGCGCTCGCAGGCGCCACTGGATCGATTTCAAGATAGTCCGGCCGCTGATGAACGTCAAACGGTGGACGATGAAACGGTGTGAAGAGTTTGAAGGGTTTGAAGAGTGTGAAGGGTGCTTATACACCGGTCGAGCGCGCCGGAATTCCCGCCACGTTGCAATCGGCCTGTTGCGGAGTCGTCGGCCATGAGGCACTGAGTGAATACACCTCCGGCCCGACTTCGTTGGTCACCACGGTGCCGAAGAGCGTGTGCGCGCTGGCGTCGTAGATCGTGATCGGCACGATCTGGCCGATCAGCCGTTCGTTCCCCTCGAACACTACAATGTGGTCCCACATCGTTCGGCCGGTGAGTTGCCCGCTGGGGCCGTGGTGGCCGTGCTTCTGCGCCGACTTGCTCCACCCTTCGACCAGCACGTCGAACGTCCGGCCCAGGCGGAGTTGCAGGTCTTCCTCGCAGATCGCGTTTTGCACGGCCAGCAGTTCGTTGTTGCGGCGGCGCTTGACGTCCTCGGGCACGTCATCGGGGTACAACTCGGCTCCTTTGGTCCCCGGCCGCTCGCTGTACTTGAAGATGAAGCTGTTCTTGAACCGGCACTCGCGCACTAGATCAACCGACAACTGAAACTCCTCTTCAGTCTCTCCGCAGAAGCCGACGATGAAGTCGCTGGTGACCGTCGCGTCGGGAATCATCTGGCGAATCCGGGCATGCATCTCGCGATAGTCGCCGATCGTGTACCCTCGTTTCATACGCTTCAGCACGTCGTCCGATCCGCTCTGGGCCGGCACGTGCAGATACCGGGCACACTTGGGCAGATCGCGCACCGCCTGGATCAGATCGTCCGTCATGTCGCGCGGGTAGTTCGTGACAAACTTGAGCCGGTCCAGACCGTCGATCTCGCTCAGTTGCGCCAGCAGGTCCGAAAGCCGCGTGGTTCGCTCCCCTGCGACGAACCGATAGCTGTTAACCGTCTGCCCCAACAGGATCACCTCGCGGCAGCCTTCGCTCACCAGTTGCCGCGCTTCGGCCACGATATGCTGCGGGGGCCTCGCCTGCTCCGGCCCGCGCACCTTGGGCACGATGCAGTACGTGCAGAACTTGTCGCAGCCGATCTGGATTCGAACGTAGGCCTGATACGGCGACGGCCGCATCTCGGGCGTGCGCAGCGGATCGTAGCTTTCAAAGCTCTCGGCCACCGCCTCGCGCCCACCCGCCTTGCGGTCGAGGCTGACTTCCATTTGCTGGCCGGCCCCAGCATGAATCCGCTCGATCAGCTCCGGCACCTGATGCAACTGGCCGGGGCCGACCACCAGGTCAACGTACGGTGCCCGCTCGAACACCTGCCGCTGATGGTTCTGGGCCATGCAACCCAACACGCCGATGATCTTTTCCGGGTGCCGGCGCTTGAGATGCTTCAGCCGCCCCAGGGCGCTGTAGATCTTCTCTTCGGCATGTTCGCGCACGCTGCACGTGTTGAACAGGATGGCATCCGCCGCCGCGGGCCGATCGACCAGCTCATACCCCCGCCGGCGCAGCTCCGCCACCACCAGCTCGCTATCGAGCATGTTCATCTGGCAGCCGACGGTTTCGATGTAGAGGTGTTTGGGCATGGCTTGGTTTCGCATTTTGAAGAGGCCTATTCTACTCGACAATTGCTTCTTGAAGAAGGCGCAAATGCGGTTTGGTGTTAGAATGGAAGGAGCTTAATATCAGCAGAATATGGCCAGCCGTTGGTAAAAATGCTGCTTCACCTGGGGACACTCGAATGACCAGTCGAGAGATCATCGCTGAGCTGTCGCGACTGTCGCATCAGGAGCGGCGCGAAATCGTCAAGCAGATCCTCAGCATTGAGGAGGAAGCGGAACTTCTGACAGACTGCGACCGCCGCGCCAATGAGCATTTCCTGATGCTCGACGCCATGGAGGCTGAAGATGAACAGGCTTCAGCCGGGTGAGGTTTGGCTCGTCGATCTGGGTTGGGCGGCCAAGGTCCGGCCATGCCTGATTCTCAGCGACTATCCCACGGACGATGAACTGGCGCTGGTGGTTGTCATTCCGCACACAACTGCTCTGCGCGGGAACCGCTGGGAGCTTTTGCTCACCAAGCCATTCCTCAAGACGGGCGCCTTTCACTTGCAACAAGTCCAACCCGTGTCTTTGGCACGCCTGGAAAAAAAGTTGGGCAGCCTGACGGCTGAGGAGTTTAAGTCTGTCAAAGCGAAGCTTGTTGAACTTCTTAAGTTGACGTCAGATTAGAATCTAGGGCATGGTCGCCTATTATATTGTGGATTGCACAACGACTTGCGTCGTCTCTAATTAATTCACTCGCAACCGTCATGATGCCAAAGGACCGCGATGCGTACATCGTTTGCGCGATTCAGGCATCTCGCAATTGAGCGGGCGAAACCCGCTCCAACTGCAGCCCAATTGGCGGCCATCGAGGAACTCCTCGGGGCATCGCTCCCCCCTACTTTTCGCGAGTTCTTACAAGTTGCCAATGGGGGATATTTGGAGTACTTCATTGATGTTCCGTGGGGTGAAGGGAAATCGGAACCGCTTTCATTCTGCTCGTTCTTTTCCGCCGACGAGGGCGACTTCTGCGACGAGACGCTCATTGGGGAGATCCGATCTGCAAGGGAGTACCAGAACGTTCCTTCCGGTGTGCTGCCAATCGCCCGAGACGGCGGCGGGTCTATCTTGTATCTGGACCTATCCCAAGAAGGGCGTGGGCGAGTAATTGCCTTCGTTGAAGGCCTGCCCGAGTGGGCAGGCTTACGAACGGAGTCTGCCTTTGTGGAATTGGCCTCATCGTTTGATGAATTTATTGGCAAACTGCGGATGGACCGCGCGGCAGTGATAGACCACCTAAAGCATAATGCAAGTAATTCGGGGCACGTAGATGCGACCGAGGAATGGCTCGATATCGGCATGCCCTCGTGGCGCGACGATTCTGAAATCGTTGCGGCTGTGACTGAAGCTCGCCGGCGGGTGGTGCATGGTGGCTGACCAATCGCTTACCTAATTTCATCACGCTACGGCGCAACTACGCACTTCATGAAAGTCGGTCGCCCACTTTGACTGGGTATCCGCGCAAAAACTCCGCTGAATCCATCACTCGTTTGCCGGCCGGCTGGATGCGGTCGATCGACAATAGTCCGCCGCCCGTATTCACAATTAACCCAGCGTCACCGCAGTAAAAAACTGTCCCCGGTTTGATTTGCTCTGCGTCAATGGTATTGGGCGGGCCAGATGCCATTGCCAAGCGGCCCGCATCCAGAATCAACCTCAGCGGCTCGGCCCCTGCACGAACCCACTGCGTGTACGTCCCCGGCCACGGCTTGAACGCCCGGATTTGATTGCGAATCTGTTCGGCCGTGCGCGACCAATCGACCTGGCCGTCTGACTTCTTCAGCCGCGGCGCCCGGGTGGCGAGCGACGGATCCTGCACAATGACTGCCGTGCGCCCCGCCTCCAGGTCGTCAATCGCTGAGAGAACCAGCGCCGCCCCCAACCGGGCCAGCCTCGTTTCCAATTCCACGGCCGATTCGTGCGGGTCGATCGCGACCTTTTCCTGCGCCAGGCACGGGCCGGCGTCGATGCGCGGGGTCATGTGCAGCACCGTGTTGCCGGTTTCCGTGTCGCCGTGATAGAGGGCCCAGTTGATCGGAGCGGCTCCGCGATACTTGGGCAGCAATGACGCGTGCAGATTGATCCCTCCCAGCCGGCCCACTGCGAGCGTGGCGGGGCGAAGGATCTGGCCATAGTCGCACACGACGTACAGTTCGGGCCGGAGGTCGGCCAATTGCCGCACCGCCTCTTCGGTATTCACATCCGGCGGGTCGAGAATGGCCAGGCCGCGTGCGTCGGCCACGGCACGCATCGGGCTAATAGGCAGCGGCTTGTTATGCTTGGCCGCCGCCCGCAACGGCTGGGTGACCAGCGCACTGACTTCGTGCCGCGAGTTGAGCAGCGCCTCGAACGTGGGGACGGCATACGGGCCGGAGCCCATCATGATCAGTTTCAGCAGTATCTCTCCTCGAATGCGGCCTGCTGTTGGGCGATCTGCTCTTCGCTGGGGATCTCACCGCGCTCGATCCGCTGGGCGTAGTTACTTTCCAGCTCCGCCACGCCGTCGCGAATGTCCAGCGCGGCCCCTTCGCTCAGCCGATCGATGAACAGCACGCCGTCCAGGTGGTCCATCTCGTGCTGCGCCACGCGGGCCAGCAACCCTTCCACGTCAGCTTCGACCTCGCCGCCGTTGAGATTGAACGCACTGAGATGCACCTTGGCCGGCCGCCGCACTTGGGCGTACAAGCCGGGCAAGCTCAGGCAACCCTCCTCCGCTTCTTCGTTCCCCTTCGGCCGGCTGATCACCGGGTTGATGAACACCAACTCTTCCCCCTTGCCCGCCTCTCCTTCGAGATTGGCCACGAACAGACGCAGCGGCAAACCCACCTGGTTGGCCGCCAGGCCGACCCCCCGGGTAACGTACATCGCCTCAAACATCTGCTCGATCACAGTGAGCAGCTCCGCGTCCACCCGGCGCAGCGGTTTGCACGGCCGACGCAACGCCGGGTGCGGATAAGGCAGAACCTGCAAGGCTTGTTGCTCCATTGGTAGCTTCGCGTGGTCACGCCACGGTAAATCGAGCGGTTTCATGGTCGATGGGACGGAGTAAATCGGACCGGTCGAACAGGCCAAGTCCGCATGGCCGACTGTTGCCACGGGAATTGTCTGGGAACGGTGCCGCCTGGAACGACAAGGTTGAATTATACCGCCCCGTCGCCGGACCCGGCGATGGGGGCCGGTTTAGCAGGGTGTGAAGGGTTTGAAGGGTTTGAAGAGTGAGAAGGGGTGAACGCTCCCCTTTCACACCATTCTTTCACACGTACGATCGTGGCATGAAACCCACTTCTGCCATCCCTCGCCTTTTGGCCCTGTACTGCGCCTTAACGCTGCTGGCCGCCGCATACCCGGCGGCCGCTGCCGAACCCTCCGCCGGCCGGGCGATCGGTTCCGCCACGGCCCCGATCAACCTGTTCGGGCTCGCCGCCGAAGGGAACAAGGTGGTCTATGCGTTTGACGTTTCGGCCAGCATGGAGGCGTCGCATGGGCGGCCTATCGCGGCGGTCAAACAGGAGGTGCTCAAGAGCATCGACTCGCTCGACCGGATGTGCCAGTTCTATGTGATCCATTACGCCCAAACGCCGAAGCTGATCGACATGGGTGGCGGCTCCGGCCGGCTGATCTTCGCCACGCCGGAGAACAAGGCGGCGGTGCATCCGCTGGTCGCCGCGATTCCGATCCGTGATGGCACCGAGCACGAGTCGGCGCTATTGATGGCGCTGAAGATGCGGCCCGATGTGATCTACCTGATGACCGACGGCGACCGACCGCAACTCGACAAGCGGCAGTTGGATCGCATCGCCCGAATCAACGGCGCCGCGGCGGTGATCCACACCATCCAGATCGGCCTCGGCAAACCGGCCGGCGATTCGGACTGGATGGAAAAGCTGGCCCGCGAGAACGGCGGGCAGTACAAGTTTGTCGATGTTTTGCAGCCGAAGGAGGACACAAAATCCCAATGACCAAATTCCAATAACCAAGAGTGGTACTTCGCGCGTTTTTATTGGTGATTGGAATTTTGGTCATTGGTCATTTAGCCAAAATACGGATCGCGAAGCTTCAGTGGCCGCAGGGCCGCCCACACGCTCGACATCGCAATCAAGGCACCGACGATCAGCAGCAAGGCGGGCGAGAACACGGCAGGGACTCCATTCACAATAGGCAGGCGGGATATACTGGGTTTTGTCTGCCTGACTATGAATGCATTGCCCGTGCCGAAGGTGGGAAAGCGGCTTGAAATCTCCTCACTCAGCGGTGCAAACTCTTTACCGGTGAACACTTCGATCCTGCGCGGCAAACTCACGCGCCACGACCGCTAGCGGCCAAGTGTAGTCGATTCGATTCGACGCAAATCAAAGGCGCAGCGGTAGGGTGGGTCGCAGACCCACCAATAAACGGCCCGTGGAAAATGGTGGGTCTGCGACCCACCCTACCTTGCATTCCGTCTGCGCAAAAGAAAGGGGCAGCCGGCGTTCGGAGGGTGAACGCCGGCTGCCCTGAAGTCCTGGGCAAGGACTCCCAGGCGGGAGGATCGATGGGCTCGTTCGAGCCGGACGGGTGCGCTCGAGGCGCGGTGGGATTACTGCTTCGATTCTCTCGTTACAGGTTATTCGCGGGGGCAAGCACCCACACTACATTTCAAGGGCAGCAAGCTGCCCATGGCACCCGAGTGCCACTTCTCACCACGGCCCGCGGACGTAGTACACGCCGAACTGCGTCGTGTCGCTCGGCCATTGCGGTGTGGGGCGGAACGGGGCGCCGCCGCCGTCCACTTCGCCCGGGTATTGCCGGCCGAACTGGTTGTAAATCCGCCGCATGCGCGTATTGCCTACGCCCCAGCCCATCTCGCGAGACTTCTCGGCGGTCGGAGGGACGACTAGCGCCACGGGCGTGCCCCATTCCGTGTGGTAATAGTCGCCGTGCCACGGTTGGGCCAGGTTATAGTTCCACGCCGCGCAACTATTGGCGCGGCGCGGCTCGCACGCGGGACCGCATCCGCAGGGCTGGCCCGCCGTGGCAGCCGATCCGGCCGCAGAGGCGAACACACAGGTCAAGGCGATACCCAGTAACAGTGTTCTCATGCCAAAGCTGGTTCTCATGCCTAATATCCTTCTGTCGTCAGGCTGGGGCGACAATCGTCGGTTGGCCGCAATTCCGCGGTGCGTTTCACCGCGTGTTCATTATCTCACTCGCTCATTGACTGCTGGGGCGACGCTCCAGCCACTGGCCATTGCACTTCGCCGCCGGGTGTGGCTATCGCTGCCAGCCGTACAAGCCGCCGCCGACGGACATCGGATGAGGCCCACCCACGTAATCCCGATTGGGAATCGGCAACGACCCGAAGAACGAACCGCCGTACGACACGTGGGTCACGGTTTTCGTTCCGCCGCCGTAGTACGTGTAGTACGTCCGCTGGTGGTGATACAGATATTCTTGCGGCCGCAGCGGCTGGTAGGTGATGTACGTGTGTCCCACCAGCGCCGGCGTGGGACGCGGCGAGATGTAGAGCTGCGCCGGCACTCCGCCTCGCGCACCCCCGCCGACGTA
>JAIOQB010000349.1 GCA_021413585.1 Planctomycetia bacterium | reverse complement strand
CGGAGGGCGAAACCGCATTGCGGGGGCCGGTCGCCAGTGCCATTCGTCTGGTGGTCAACGAGCGGCCAGGGCTTCGGCCCTCGGCCCGCGTGCCAGCAGTTGCTGATACAGGGCGCGCTGCGCCGCGCTCGTCTGCTGGTGCCGAAACACATCGACAAACCGCCGCCGCCCTTCGGCCCCAAGCCTTGCCCGCAGCGCCGGATCGGCTGCGAGGCGCACCATGGCCGCAGCCAGGCCGTCGACCTCGCGCGGCGGCAGCAGCACGCCCGTTTGATCGGGTAGAACCACCTCTCGCGCCCCGTCGATGTCGTAGCTGATCACCGGCCGGCCGGCGATCAACGCCTGCGGCAGCACGCGGGCCAGCCCTTCGCGCAGGCTCACGTGAACCACGATGTCCATCGCGCCAACCAACTCCGCCACGCGGTCCGGCGTGACCAAGCCGGTGAAGTGAAAATAGCGCGTCAGCCCGGCCCGTTCGATCTGCTCTTGCAGCGGCGTTTGCAGAATGCCGTCGCCAACCAGGAGAAATCGCAGATTCGGATTCTGCTCGACCGCCTGCTCGGCGGCGCGGATCAGGTATTCGTGCCCCTTGAGGTGAAACAGCCTCGCGACCTTGCCCACCACGACGTCATCGTGCGAGTAGCCAAGCTGCCGCCGGACGTGATCGCGCGTGGCGTCGGCCGCCAGAAACGGCTCGACGTTCATGCCGCTGTAAATCGTGGTGAACTTGGATCGCGGCGCAACGGCCGCCTCGACCATCAAGTCGGTCATGGCGTCCGCCACGCTCACCAGCGCGTGGCACTTGCGGGCGGCATACCGCTCGCACGCGCGGAACAATGCCCTGGGCGCGCCGCTTTGATAAGGATGAAACGGCGCCCCGTGAACGGTATGCACCACCGCCGGCACGCCGAGCGACGTGGCGGCGATTCGTCCCAGCATGCCGCCCTTCGCGCTGTGCGTATGCACGACGTCGGGTTGGAACCGCGCCAGCTCGCGGCGCAACGCTCGATAGCTTTGCCAGTCGCGCCACGGATGAATCGCGCGGCGCAGCGAGTCGATCACCACCACCGGCAAGCCGGCCCGCTGGGCTTCTTCGAGCAGCGTCCCTTCGGGCCCCAACGCAGGGCCGGTCATCAGCAGCACGTCGTCGCCATAGAGGTCGCGCAGGTCCAAACACGCCAGCAGCGTATTCTCCTGCGCGCCGCCAAGGATCATGCGCGTGATGACGTGGGCGATTCGCATAGATTGATTGTAGTCCGAGCGGAAGGGCAACTTTCACGCGACATGCTTGCAGGGTGCCTGGGGCAACGCCGCAGTAGTGCAGAGCCGAAACTTCTGGGGCGTTGCCCCAGGCACCCTCACCTCGAACTGCCCACGTCAACTTGGCCACCACTCCCCTGCCCAGGATATTCCACCCTCACCAGCACCAAACCCTCCGGCGGCGCCGTCGGCCCCGCCGCGCGGCGGTCCTGCGCCGCCAGCGCTTCGGCCGGCCACGACTCGGGCCGGTTGCCGCGCCCTACTTCCACCAGCGTGCCGACGATCACGCGCACCATGTTGTACAGAAACCCATCCGCCTCGATCTCCAACTCGATCCGATCGCTGTGCGGCCCCGGCAGCCGGGTCAGGTCGAGATGGAACACCGTGCGGATGCTCGTCGCCCGCGGGGAGCCGGACGTTTCGTAGCTCGAAAAATCGTGCGTGCCAACCAACGCTTGGCAGGCGCGGCGCATCGCGTCGACGTCCAGCCGCGGCGGGCAATGCCAGCAATAGCGCCGGCCGAACACGTCGCGCACCGGCGCGTCGTTGAGCAGGTAGCGGTAACGCTTCCGCAGAGCGTGCCGGATGGGATCGAAAGAATCGGGCACTTCGCAGGCGGAGTGGACCGCGATGTCGTAGGGGAGTTCGCCGTTGAGTGCCCGCATCAGCACGGCGGGCGTGAACCGGCTGTCGATGTCGAATGCCGCCACCTGCCCCAGGGCGTGAACGCCCGCGTCGGTCCGGCCGCTGGCGGTGATGCGGATCGGCTGCCCTGTGATCCGGGCAAGCACCGCTTCAATCGTCCCCTGCACGCTGGATTGACCGAGCTGGACCTGCCAGCCACTGTAGTTCGAGCCGTCGTAGGAGAGCGTGAGCTTGATGCGAGGCATCCGCGGAACCTGAACGGGACGGAAGAAGTCAGAGGCGCGGAAAGATGTTGACGGAAGACGAATCGCGAAAACGCGAAAGAGCGAAAGCACGAAAACGAGGAGATCAAGGCCAGCGGCGCGGCTTCATGCACATGGAATTTTTTCGCGTTTTCGTACTTTCGCGTTTTCGCGATAGCTTAATTTGCGAAATATCACTCCTTTACACTTCCGCTCGGCTGGCCACCAGCAGTTCGGCGATTTGCACGGCGTTCGTGGCCGCGCCTTTGCGCAGGTTGTCGCTGACGCACCAGAAGGCCAGGCCGTTGGGGCTCGACAGGTCTTCTCGGATCCGACCGATGAACACTTCGTCCTTGTCGTCGCACGTATGCGGCATGGGATAGCTCCCCAAGGCGATGTCGTCGACTACGACAATCCCCGGCTGAGCGGCGAACAGCTTACGGGCTTCGGCCACCGTCACTTTGCGCTCGGTCTCCACCAGGATGCTCTCGCTGTGGCAGTTGCTCACCGGCACGCGGACGCAGGTGGGGCAGATTTGGATCGA
>JAIOQB010000465.1 GCA_021413585.1 Planctomycetia bacterium | reverse complement strand
CCATCCGAAAGGGTGGTTGAAAAAATATGTAGGGTTTGCGAGTTTATACTTATTACTGCACGTGTTGGAAGCGATTTATTGCTTCCAGCCGGCCCTCCGCAGGTACTGCCCCATCTGCGGAGGGATTTTTTTGCGCTGAAGCTGGATATTTGGGCCTCGACGGTGCCTGGGGTAACTCCCCACAGGCGTACCTGTCCCCGAACCACTGGCCACTGGGGCGTTGGCCCAGCCACCCAAGCTATCTTCTGCCACCACCTCCCGTGGTGGATTCTTGACGACCTAGCCGCACAGGGTTAGGATGCCGGAGAACTCGGCCCAGGCTGAGTTTTCTATTGGTCTGGGATTGTGACAACTTTCACAAAGTCGGCTGAAACGGGGCATTAAGCCCATATTGGAACGCCGGTTATGGAATCCACGACGGTCCCCATTTTGCTGTTCGTGGTCTGCGCCTTGTGCCTGGCGGTGGGCACGGTCATGGCGGGGCGGTTTTTCGGTCCCCGCCGGTCGACCCCCGTCAAAGGGATGCCCTACGAAAGCGGGATGGACCCGGTCCACGATACCCGGCGGCGGTTCGACGTCCGGTTTCACCTCGTGGCGATCGCCTTTCTGGTGTTCGACGTGGAAGTGCTGTTTCTCTACCCCTGGGCAGTGGCGTCGAAGCAGGCGGCCCAAGGGGATCCAGCCCGCGGGATCGATCTGGCCGTGCAGTCGCAGTTGGTATCGAGCCGCGAGATGGTGTTTTTCGGCGCCGCCGCGTTTTTCGTGCTGCTGTTGGTCGGCTATGTCTACGACTGGCGGAAGGGGGTTTTCCGATGGCGCTAGAACTCCCTGAAAATGTGGTCGTCAGCCAGCTCGACCAACTGGCCAGTTGGTGCCGCAAGAACAGCTTGTGGCCGATGCCTTTTGCCACGGCCTGCTGCGGCATCGAGTTGATGGCCACCGGCGCCAGCCGCCATGACCTGGCCCGCTTTGGCGCCGAGGTGATGCGGTTTTCTCCCCGCCAGTGCGACCTGATGATCGTCGCCGGCCGGGTGGTGATGAAGATGTTGCCGGTCTTGCAGCGGATCTGGGAGCAGATGCACGAGCCCAAGTGGTGCATCTCCATGGGTGCCTGCGCATCGACCGGCGGCGTGTTCGACACGTACTGCGTGGTGCAGGGAATCGACCGCTTCATTCCGGTGGACATGTATGTCCCCGGCTGCCCGCCACGGCCGGAGCAATTGATTCAAGCGATCATCGACCTGCAGGATCAAATCCAGCGCGGCGGCACGATACGCGGCGCGGAGTTTGAAACGGCGCAACGGCAGCGCACCAAGCGGGCGTTAATCGAACTGCCGATTATCGGCCAGCCGCAGCCGTGGCAATCGTTTGCCACCGGTCCTCGACCGGCGCGGAGCACGCCATGACGCTTCCCGCGTACGTTACTCAGGTGCAGTCGGCCCATCCCGGCGTGGAAGCCAGCGAGTTCCGCGGCCAAACCCGCTTGAAGGTAGCGCCGGATCGTTTGTTCGAGCTGCTCTCGGCACTGCGTAACGACCACGGCTTCGATATGCTCGCTGACGTCACTTGCGTTGACTACCTCACCTATCGCGGCGCGACCGACCGGTTCGGCCTGGTGTACGTGCTGGTGGGCACGCAGACCAACGAGCGGTGCATCGTGCGGACGTACCTCAACGAGCCCGATCTGACCGTCCAATCCGCCGTGCCGTTGTGGAAAGGGGCCGATTGGCTGGAGCGCGAGGTGTGGGACATGTTCGGCATTCGATTCCGCGGGCATCCCGACTTGCGGCGGATTCTCTTGCCCGAAGAGTTCACCGCCCATCCGCTGCGGAAGGACTATCCGCTGCAAGGGCGTGGCGAGCGTCATAATTTCCCGGTGCTGACCCGATCCAATTCCTGAAACCGCATTTACAAAAGCAATTTAAGCAATAACGGATTGTCGTCCTCCATGCCTCTTTCGCCCGCCAGTTCGAGCGCCCTTGATGCCCACCAGGCGGAGCTGGCCGAGCGCGATTACTTGTGGACGCTCAACTTCGGCCCCCAGCATCCGGCCACGCACACCACGCTGCGGATCGTGCTCAAGCTCGACGGCGAGCGCGTCGTGGACGCCATCCCCGACATCGGCTATCTGCACTCAGGTTTCGAGAAGATCGGCGAGCATCTGAACTACAACCAGTACGTCACGGTCACAGACCGGATGAACTACATCTCGCCGCTGGCGAACAACGTCGCCTGGCACCACGCGGTCGAGACGCTCATGGGCATTGAACTGACGCCGCGCTGCAAGTACATCCGGACGATCATCGCTGAGCTGGCCCGGATCAGCGACCATCTGCTGTCCAACGGGGCGGTGGGGCTGGATGTCGGGGCGTTCACGTTCTTTCTCTACGGTTTCTACCAGCGCGAAGTGCTCTACGACATCTTTGAGGCTCTGTGCGGGGCGCGGTTTACGAACAGCTACACCCGCACCGGCGGACTGATGTACGACATGACGCCGCTGGTGATCGAGAAGATTCGCAAGTTCCTCCGAGAGTTCCCCCGCACGCTCGATGACATGGAGCGGCTGCTCAACCGTAATCGGATCTTCGTCGATCGCACGAAGGGAGTCGGCGTGCTGACGCGCGAAGAGGCGATCAGCCGCAGTTGCACTGGCCCGGTGGCCAGGGCCAGCGGCGTGACGCGCGACCTGCGCAAGGATGCCCCGTATCTGGCCTACGGCGACCTGGATTTTGAGGTTCCCTGCTCGAACGTTGGAGACTGTTATGCCCGCTACCTGGTGCGCATGGCCGAGATTCGCGAGAGCCTGAAGATTGTCGCCCAGGCGCTGGAAAACCTGCCGTCGGGGCCGGTCAACGTCGGCGGCGACGAGCGAATTGCCCTGCCGGACAAGAAGCAGGTGTACCAGACCATCGAGGGAACGATCACGCATTTCGAGCTAGTGATGCTCAACCGGGGCTTCACCGTGCCGAACGAAGAAGTGTACGCGGCGATCGAGGCCCCCAACGGCGAGTTGGGTTTTTACCTATCGGGCGACGGCTCCGACGTGGCGTACCGCGCCCGCTGCCGTCCGCCGTCGTTTATTCATTTTGCCATCTTCCCGCACCTGATCCGTGGCCACACGCTGAGCGACATCGTGGCGGTGCTGGGGAGCTTGAACATTATTGCGGCGGAACTTGATCGTTAGCCGCCGGTCCCCGACCGGCGCGGTTTTTGGAACATGAATCCTCCCACCGAACGCATCCTGAACGACACGATTGTCGCCGAGATCAAGGCGTACTTTCCGCGCTATCCCACGCGCCAAGCGGTCACGCTGCCGGCGTTGCACGTGGTCAATCGCCACTTGCGCTATGTGCCGCTGGCGGCCGTGGTCGAGATCGCCGCACTGTTGGAACTGCACCCGGCCGACGTGCAGGACACGCTGAGTTTCTACGGTTTCTTCAAGCAAGATGCGCCGCACGGGGAAACCCGGGCCTGGGTTTGCCGCTCGATTGCCTGCGCCCTGCGCGGCGGCGAGGAGGTGCTGGAACATCTCTGCCACAAGGCGGGCATCGCACCGGGCCAAACCACGCCCGACGGCAAGCTGACCATCGAAGTGGCCGAATGCCTGGGTGCCTGCGAGTTCGCCCCCTGCCTGCTGGCCGGTGACATCGTTCACAAGGATCTGACGATAGAACAAGCGGACGTGTTTTTGAGCCAACTTTGAACCAACCTTGAAGCAAACGCGCTCCCCTGCGGGTCGCGGCTAAACGAAATAAAGCCGACAGCCGATAGCTGAAAGCCGACAGCCCCAAAAAATGCCTGACTTTGAACCAGTCCTGCTAGCCAACATCGGCAAGCCCGAGAGCCACACGCTCAAGGCGTACGAAGCCGCCGGCGGCTATCGCGCGCTGAAGCAAATGCTCAAGGAGAAGACGCCGCTTGACGTGGTCGAGTTGGTCAAGTCGAGCAACTTGCGCGGGCGGGGCGGAGCCGGGTTTCCCTGCGGGCTGAAGTGGTCGTTCCTGCCGAAGGACCATCCCGGCCCGATCTACATGTGCGTCAATGCCGACGAAAGCGAGCCGGCCACGTTCAACAATCGCATCCTGATGGAGCAGGATCCGCACCAGATGCTCGAGGGAACGATCCTCGGCTGCTATGCCACCCGGGCGAGCACGGCGTACATCTATCTCCGTTATGAGTATCCGCAGGCGCTTAATCGGCTCGAAGCGGCGATTGCGGAGTGTTATGCCCAAGGCTACTTGGGCAAGAACATTCTGGGCACGGAGTTCTCGCTCGACATTTACGTCCATCGCGGCGCGGCGGCGTACATCTGCGGCGAAGAGACCGGCCTGATCGAAAGCCTCGAAGGCAAACGGGCGTGGCCGCGCATTAAGCCGCCGTTTCCGGCCGTCGAAGGTCTGTTCCGCAAGCCGACGGTGGTAAACAACGTCGAGACGCTCTGCTGCGTGACGCACATTGCCGCCCGCGGGGCCGATTGGTTCAAGTCGATCGGCGTGCCGTCCGATCCTAACAACCCTCGCGATCCGGGCAGTTATGGCCCCAAGCTGTACTGCATCAGCGGGCATGTGAACAAACCGGGCTGCTACGAGCTGCCGCTGGGGGTCACCTGCGGCGAGTTGATCGACCGGCACGGCGGCGGCGTGTGGAAGGGGCGCAAGGCAAAGGCGGCCGTGCCCGGCGGCATCAGCATGGGCTTGCTCACCGCCGCCGAGTTCGATTGCCCTTTGGACTTCGCCGGCCCGGGCCGTTATGGCTGCCTGGGTCTAGGAACCGCGGCGGTGACCGTGCTGGATGAAACGGTGTCGATCGTCGATTTTCTGCACAACACGACGCGGTTCATGGCGCACGAAAGCTGCGGCCAATGCACCCCCTGCCGCGAAGGAACCGCCTGGGCGTTGCGGCTCTTGGAGCGGATCAAAGCGGGGAAGGGGAGGCTGGCGGATCTCGACTTGATCCTCGAGATCGGCGACAACATCGGCATCATCCCCGGCACCACGATCTGCGGCCTGGCCGATGGCGCCGCCTGGCCCATGAAAAACAGCATCCGCAAGTTCCGCGAAGAATTTGAACAGCACATCAAGGGCACCAACCCTGGTGGTTACATGGTCACCGAAGCGGTGCGGGCGCTGCAAGTAATCAAAGTGCATTAGTTTACCCAACAGACGACAAAGATTTGAACCACAGAGACACAGAGGCACAGAGAAGGACGGAGAAAAGGAAGAAATTATTACAGAAGATCGCAAAGACCGCGAAGAAGGAGGGCGCTCAGTCACTTTTTCTTCGCGCTCTTTGCGACCTTCTGTTCAAAGTTTTTCTCTGTGTCTCTGTGCCTCTGTGGTTCAAAGAATAAGTTGACGAGCAGCATGGCCAAGATCATCATCGACTCGCACGAGATCGAAATCGGCGACCGGGAGCGCCTTAACGGCATCCAGGCGGCCGCGCGGGTTGGGATTGATATTCCATACTACTGCTGGCACCCCGGCTTGTCGGTGGTGGCCAGTTGCCGGATGTGCCTGGTCGAAAGCGGCCGCAAAGATCCGCAGACTGGCAAAGTGACGATGCTGCCGAAGTTGGTCCCTGCCTGCCAGACACCCGCCACGGACGGCACCGTGTTCATCACCGATAGCGACAAG
>JAIOQB010000464.1 GCA_021413585.1 Planctomycetia bacterium | reverse complement strand
GACGAAGATTCGCCAGGCCGCGGCGATGGCCGGCGTGAACGTCTACCAGGGGATCAACGGTTTTGGGGCGTCGATCAACAAGATACTCAATTGCCACGGGTTGGGGTGCTGCGGCACCTGCTCCGTCAACGTGGTCAAAGGAATGGAAAACACCAGCCAGATGGGGCTGATGGAGCGGATGAAGTACAAGGGTTTGCCGGTCCCCGACCTGGCCTGCATGCAGTACATCGGCAACGAAGCGACGATGCGGCTGGCGTGTAAAGCGCAGGTAACAGGCGACATCGAAGTGCAAACCGCGCCGCACCTGAATTTGTTTGGCGATAATTTTTTCAGCTAGTCGACCAACCCCAAGCAGGCCGCGTGAAACAGATCGTCGCCATCGTCAAGCCGTTTCTGGCGGAGAAGGTGCTCGAGGCCCTGCGGCTCTCCCCGTTGGAAGCCTGCACCGTGCGGGAAGTGAAAGGCTACGGCCGCCAGAAAAGCTATCTCGACCAATACGGCGACAGCGAATACTCGCTCGCCTTCTTGCCCAAGGTCGAAATCACCCTCTGGGTGGACGACGCCCGGTCCGAAGAAACGATCCGCCGCCTCGTCGAAGTCGCCCGCACCGGCCGCATCGGCGACGGCAAGATCTTTGTGCTGGGCACGTCAGCCCCGCAGCAGATTGACGTAGGGTGACGAGTGGCGCTGTCGGCTTTCAGCTATCGGCTGTCAGCTTTTGGCTGATAGCCGACAGCCGATAGCCGACAGCCCCTTCCCCCTCACATCACTTTATCCATCGCCGCCGCCACGCGGCGGCAGCGGGCCATCACTTCTTCGAACTCGCTGAAGTTCAGCGTTTGATATCCATCCGACAGGGCGTGCTCCGGGTCCGGGTGTACTTCCACGATCAGCCCATCCGCGCCGGCCGCGATGCCGGCGGTACACATTGCCGCCACCAGGTACGAATGGCCGGTGCCGTGGCTCGGGTCAACCACCACCGGCAAGTGCGTTTTCTTTTGCAGGTACGGCACCGTGGCCAGCGGCAGGGTGAACCGCGTGTGGCTCTCGAACGTGCGAATCCCCCGCTCGCAGAGCATCACGTTCGGGTTGCCCCCGTCCAAAATGTATTCGGCCGCCAGCAGCAGTTCTTCGATGGTGGCACTCGGCCCGCGCTTCAGCAGCACCGCGCGCGGACTGCGTCCCACCGCCTCCAGCAGGCGATAGTTCTGCATGTTGCGGGCGCCGATCTGCAGCACGTCGGCATACTTCGACACCAGATCAACGTCTTCGCTGGCGACCACTTCCGTGACTACGGCCAGGCCGGTGGCATCGCGAGCCGCGGCAAGCATTTTTAACCCATCCTCCTTGAGCCCCTGAAAACTGTACGGACTGGTGCGCGGCTTGAACGCCCCGCCGCGCAACGCCGTAGCGCCCGCTTTCTTCACTGCCTGGGCGCAAGACAGTATCTGCTCTTCGGTCTCGACGCTGCACGGGCCGGCGATCACGCCTACCTTCGCACCGCCGACCGACAGGCTGCCGGCGACGATCACGGAGGGCTCGGGTTTGAGTTCGCGGCTGGCAACTTTGTACGGCGCGGAGATCGGCACGACCTCGGCCACGCCGGGGCCGCTTTCGAGCGATTCCTTGTTGCCGTCGCGCTTGCTGCCGACCGCGGCTATCACGGTCCGTTCCGTGCCGACGATGACGTGGGCCTTGAGTCCCAACGCTTCAACCTGCTTGACCATGTGCTGGACTTGTGCCGGCGTGGCACCGGGCTTCATGACGACGATCATCGGCGAATCCTCCAAAGTTCAACGAGTGCGGCGAGTGGGCCGACGAACCGCGGGGCGGGTCGGCGGGGCGTCAAAAAAAAAGGCCCCGCTGACCGATCTGGTCGCGGGGCCGTGGCTTTTTGTCGCCTGAGGTTGTAACTACAAACCTCCTCCGGCCCAGCGACCCCTGGGGCTAAACCAAAAGCTAAACCAAAACGCGGAGTAGGTGTTCATGCCCATTATTGTCGTCACAACCGGTGCGGGAATCAAGCTCCGCCCAGATTTTTTCAGGAATCGCCGGGCGAAGGCCGAGCGAGCGGTGCCACTGGTGCCACTGCTGGCTTGCCCGGCTTGCCCAGCAGTGCTTTCCTTGGCCAGCTCTTAGCGGTTCGGTCGCCGGGAGCCACAGCGTCGTACGGTGGTTCGCAGACCCACCAACGCTTACAAATTGGGCCGAACGATGTGGTGGGTCGGCGCCGACGGCTTGACCCACCCTACGGCGTACGCCCTTTTTCCGACCGAACAATAGGCCCGATCGCCTTGAATCCCAAGCAAATCGATAACATAATAACGTCCGTCCCGCCGACCGTTGCTCATTCAACTTTTCAACCGGCATCTTTTCAACTGGTAATTAACCACTCCCATGCGTTGGACACCGCCAATTTGGTTTGCATGTGTCGCGGCGATCGTGCTGTCGAGTGCCGTGAGCGCCACGGCGGGCGGTTCGTTTACCATGATTGACTACCAGCCGAACCAGCCGGTCACCTGGCCCTGGCCGGAACTGAACCCGCCCGCGGAAATCAATCTTGGTCCGCCGCCCGCCTCCAGCTATCAACTCTGGACGAGTGAGTCATGGACCTATGCGTCGGCAGATCCCGGAGCCGAAAAGATTCCCACCTCGTACTCGGTCTTCTGGTACGAACCCAGCGCGCCGGGATTGGTCCCCTGGCAGGATCCAGATGGTCTCACCACCCAGGTGTGGACCATGGTGATAGACTACGAGCCGAACAATCAGTTTGCGATCCAACCTTTCAACTTACCCGAATCGAACTTCTCTCCCTCCGGCGGAGGCTCCAGCTTCGACGAGATCGCCAACCCGGAGCCGTCCTCGATCGCCTTGCTAGGCGCCGGCCTGCTCTGCGGCGGCGCATGGGCGATTCGCAAGAGCCGCCGCACGCGGAAAAACGCCGCGGTGTAGGGCCG
This sequence comes from Planctomycetia bacterium, assembly GCA_021413585.1. GTDB lineage: Bacteria > Planctomycetota > Planctomycetia > Pirellulales > UBA7805 > JAIOPX01. The sequence continues at coordinate 142 of JAIOQB010000464.1, read as the reverse complement.
CGTGCCACTGCTGGCTTGCCCCAATAGTGTCCGGGATTTTCTTGGGGAAAAAAGTCTCGCGGGATTTCCAGAAAGCCCACTTGCGCCCTCGGCGCATCTTGTGCATATTGCGGGAATGGAGACGCATGCACAGGACAAATCG
>JAIOQB010000039.1 GCA_021413585.1 Planctomycetia bacterium | reverse complement strand
GTTCCCAGCGCCGGGGCCGTGTACTTCAACTTCTATATGACCCAACTCCTCTATTCGAGCGGTGGAGCGGCATGGGGGACGTGGAAGCCGGCCATGCAACAGTTGCTGCAGAACAGCCAGGCCGTTGGCGGACACGTCGATGGCAGTTGGTATTGGAACTCCAGCGCACTGAATCCCATCGGCGGCGCCAATGGAGGCTGGGGAGACGCTCCCTGGAATCAGTACGGTGGACGGCATTTCTGCACCACCTTGTCCATGTTGTGCATGGAGGCGAATTTCTCGCGATTGAAATTGGGGGGGTCGTTCGGAGGCGGCGGACAGGGATCCACCGTCAATGTCTACGCCGGCACCGATCAAACGGTTGGATCGCCTAACCCTGCTTCGCTCAGTGGAAGCATGTGGGGAGGGTCGTCGGGCGCGACGATGACTTGGAGCAAAGTCAGCGGGCCAGGCACAGTCACGTTTGGCAATCCCAACAGTTTGCAGACTACCGCCACGATGAGCGCCGTCGGGACGTACGTATTGCGATTGACAGGCACCGACGGCGCAAACTCCACCACCGACGACATCTCGATCAACTACGTGGCAGACAACACCGCTCAATACGTGCGGGTACGCATTGGAGGATCTGGCAATTATTTGACGCTGGCCGAAGTGCAAGTGTTTGACACGAACACTGGCACAAACGTGGCGCCCAGCGGCACTGCCAGCCAGGTATCGACCAAGACCGTCGGTGCAATCAGTGGCGCCGCCCAACACGCCATCGATGGACAACCCGGCTTGGATTGGGCCAGCAATAGCGTTGCGCAAACCAATGCGGCCGTCAATCCTTGGTGGATGGTCAACCTGGGTTCCAAGCGCAAGTTAAGCAAAATTGTGATTCTCTGCCGATCCGATTCCAGTTGGAACTGGATCGAAGGAGCGACACTGGAAACCTTCGCCACCGATCCGATTGCCAATCCTGCACAATCGCCGCTGTACTCGACAACGATCAGCGGCACGACCCAGGGGGGTACGTTGCAGTATACGGTTCCTCAATGATGCCCCACGAATGCCCCATGAATAATAACGCCCCAAGAATGATGTGACGAACCTCGAATGATGTCCCACGGCATGGCTCCGCCAGGAGATACGCTGCTGAAAATCTCGCCCCGTTTGCTAGTCCATTCACGATTCAGCATGCCAAATCCGGGACGCTGGGCCGCTAGTCTGTTTATCTTGTGCTGGGTGGCAGGCTGCTCGTCTGGCAAAAGTGGCCTGCCGCAACTGATTGCTCGTCATGGTGGCCGATCTACCACCGGCACGCATGGTTTGGTGTTAGCCGATTTTTCCGACACGAAAGTTACCAATGACGACCTCGCCGGCCTGGGAGATCTCGGCGACCTGGGCGGCATCGTGCTGCGTCATACCGCGATCGACAACCGCGGGCTGGCAAACTTGAAAACGGCCACCCACCTCCAAACCATTGACCTGTCGAATACTCAGGTATCCGACGCCGGGCTGGAACGACTGGCGACCTTGGGGAGCTTGAAATTCGTCGTGCTCGAAGGGTGCCCAGTCAGTCAGGTGGCCATCGATAATTTGCAGCGCACGCTGCCGGATGCGGTGATCATCTCCGATCCCATGTAGGGTGCGATCTTGCGGCAACATCTCGTATTAGACAACTTTGCATCAGCCAGGGAAGGGTGGACTGCATGCGGCGACAATTGAATCGGCGTGGATCAATGGCGTGCGGTTGGCTGTTGTTAACCGCGGCGGCGGGTGCAGCATTAGGGTGCTCACGTGCGTCGGATGCCGACAGCCTGCCGCGGCGAGGAAACGGCGCAGCCGTGGCCGGTCCGAGCAGCGTCGATCCCCGGGTGCTGGAAAAGATGAACGACTATGAGAAAAAGATTGTAGGGCTGGGTGGAAAGCCGCAACTGCACCTGGACTTCTCCCATTCTCGCATCACCGACGACGATTTGGCTCGTCTCGAAATTCTTCCCATGGTGACGAGCATCGATTTGTCGTACACCAGCATCACGGACAACGGAATCGCACATCTGTTGAAATACCCGCAACTTGAAAAATTGACGATCATTTCCGTGCCCATCACGGATGCTTCGTTGGCGCACCTGAAGGAAATGAAGAGCCTCTGGCGGGTGGACTTCGACGGCACGCGACTGTCGCGCGAAGGCCAATTGGACCTGGTCAAGTTTCTCGGCCCGCGCAGAAACGAACACATGTACGGCACCGCAACGTCGCCGGCCCCCCGGCCGGGACGCAACTGATTGGAGTCGAATCAGCTGCAATGGCCTCTTGCAAACTCGCCATTCTGACCAGCGGCGGTTGATTCCCGATCACAGACGGGCACAAACCTCCCCCGCCTCCCGGCATAGCCGCTCCGCTTCGGCCGCCGTGCCGGCTTCAGACATCAGCCGCACGATCGGCTCGGTGTTGCTGGCACGAATTAACAACCAGCGGCCGGGCCAGTCGAGGCGCAGGCCGTCGAGTTTGTCGCGCGTCGCATCGGCAAAATGCCGCTCCAGCGCCGCCAAGCCGGCGGCGAGCTTTTCTTTCGGCAGCGTCACTTTGTCCTTGTGCATCGCGTATCGCGGCAGCTCGTCGGCCAGCTCGGACATCGTGCAGTCGCGGCGAGTCATCGCGCTGAGCACCATCGCCATGCCGATGAAGCTGTCGCGCACCAGCACCACGCGCGGGTCGATCACTCCGCCGTTCCCCTCGCCGCCGATCACCGCGCCGCGGCGCAGCATCTCATCAACTACGTTGGCCTCCCCCACCGCCGAGCGGAAGAACGGCACGCCATGCCGCAGCGCGATCGTCTCGCTCATCCGGCTCGTCGAACAGTTCGTCACCACGGGCCCCGGCGTCTCGCGCAGCAAATGCTCCACCACGATCGCCAGCGTGGCTTCCTCGCCGATGTAGCGTCCGTTTCCATCGATGATCGCCAACCGGTCGGCGTCGGGATCCTGGCAAAAACCCACATCGGCCCCCACCGCTCGCACCTGGTCGAGCACGCTGCGCAGGTTTTCGGCAGTCGGCTCGGGGGGGTGATCGTAGAGGCCGTCGGGCGTTTTGCCGAGCAGCGTCGCCTGACAACCCAGCTCATCGAGCAGCCGCCGGCCCATCACCCCGCCGGCGCCGTGGTTGGCGTCGAGCAGCACTTTGAATCGCCGGGCCCGGATGGCCGGAACGTCCACGCACGCCCGGATCATTTCCCAATGGGCGGTGGTCGTATCGCTGAGTTGATGGACGCTGCCTAGCTGCGCCGCGGCTGCCCACGCCGCTTCGCCCCGCCGGAACCGGGCGATTACCTTCTCTCCAGCCGCGGCGGGAATCACGCGTCCCTCGCCCGAGAACAGCTTCAGCCCGTTGTACTGCGGTGGGTTATGGCTGGCCGACACCTGCACGCCGCCAGCCGCCTTCAGGCTGCGCACCAGCACGCCAATCGTGGGCGTGGCGGCCGGACCGGCATCCAGCACGTCCCGGCCAGTGGCAACCAACATCGCATGGATGGCGTCGCACAGCATCGGCCCGCTGGGGCGGCCGTCGCGCCCGATGACAATGGGCCCCAGCGGCAGCTCGGCGGCAAACGCCGCCACAAACCGGGCGGCGATCTCGGGCGTCAGGTTCTCGCCCACGACGCCTCGCAGGCCGGAGACGCTGATGATCAGTTCGCTCACGAATTACTCCCGTCGCAACGATTGTCCGAACCATAAATCTCAATGTTCGGAAACGTGTAGCTTCCGAGTTCAGCATGTTCCTCAGGAAAATAGTCGCCGTGAGCATAGGTTTCCAGTTGATGCATACGGCCGTCCACGAACCAGAGCAAAGTCCCACCGCCGTATTTTACTACTGGACTTTCAAAATAGGGGCCGCCGATGGGACCACGAGCGCCGAACGGGGCGGTTATAATCGGCACTTCTTCTGTCAACGTGAACATAGTGTAGCAGCCGACCCCGGTGTATTGACGTCGGACGACGCTCGCCTTGGCGATCTGCGCTTTGAGAGCGTTGTCTTCTGATCGGGAAGCGATCCACTCCAACACGGACGCTTCAAATTGAGTTAGTTCGATCATGTCGATTATCGTAACCCGGGCCAGTGCTACCGAACAAGTCAACCGTCAATCCGTTTGCGGTCCTGATGACACGTGGTTTCGCTTCGTTCGGATTTCGTGATTTCTCATTCATCCCACCCCTGTAAGTTGCGGCCGGGGCCTGCCAAAATAGTCCACATGAACCACGACCAAAAAACACCATCAACAGTGCTGGAGGCCGCGGCGGCCAAAGGGCAAATTACGCCGGAGGCGGCGAAGAACATTCGCGATTGGCTTGCAGAGCCTCGCTATGCTGGGTATCGCCCGCAGCTTGTCGAGCATCTGCGGCAGGGCAAGTTCGCCGAACTTAACGACGCCTTCTGGAACGTGATCCCGTTCGGCACCGGGGGCCGCCGCGGAAAAATGTATCCGATCGGGTCGGCGGTGATGAACGAGCGGACGGTTGGCGAGAGTGCCCAGGGGCTGGCGGATTATTTTCGCGGCCGTTCAGCCAAGGGGGGCACGCTCGCTTGTGCCATCGCCCACGACACGCGGCATCGCTCGCCCGAGTTCGCCAAGCTATCCGCCGAGATCATGGCGGCGGCTGGCTACACGGTCTATTTCCTCGAAGGATTCCGCAGCACGCCGGAATTGTCGTTCGCCACGCGGTTCAAGCAATGCATTTGCGGCATCATGATCACCGCCAGCCACAATCCGCCCAGCGACAATGGCTTCAAGGCCTATGGGCCGACCGGCGGCCAGCTTGTGCCGCCCGACGACAAGGGAGTGATCGAACGCGTGATGGCGGTCGACGTGATCGCGCGGCTTAAGTTCGACGAAGGGGTCGCCGCCGGCAAGATCGTTCTCTGCCAGGATGAAGTCGACGCAGCGTTCCAGGCCGCGGTGTTGGCCCAGTCGCTCCCCGGCCCGCGCAATGTGAAATTGATTTACTCGCCGCTGCACGGCGTCGGCTCGTCGGCCGTGTTGCCGGTGCTTCGCGCCGCGGGTTTTGAAAACGTCGAGGAGTTCCAGCCGCACGCCGCGCCGGACGGCGATTTTCCCAACGTGGCCGGCCACGTCTCGAACCCGGAAAACCCAGGTGTTTTCGACCCGATCATTGCCCGCGCAAAACAGACCGGGGCCGACTTGGTGCTGGCCACCGATCCCGATTGCGACCGGCTGGGCTGCGCGGCGCCATTGAAAGCAGTTGCGTCCGCGACCTGGGAAACGCTCACGGGCAATCAGATCGGCTCGCTGCTGTGCGATTTCGTGCTGGAGAGTCGGCAGCGGGCCGGCACGCTTTCGCCGCGGCATTACGTCGTCAAGACGCTGGTCACCACGGAGTTGATTCGCCGCATCGCGGAAAGTTACAGCGTCCGCTGCGTCGGCGATCTTCAGGTGGGTTTTAAATGGATCGGCCAGACGATGGACGAGCAGGGGCCCGCGGAGTTCGTGCTGGGGCTGGAAGAGTCGCACGGGTATCTGGTGGGGCAATATGCCCGCGACAAGGACGCGGTGGTGGCGACGATGCTACTTTCAGAACTGGCGGCGTCGGCCAAAGCGGCCGGTCAGACGCTGCACGAGCGGCTCGACAGTCTGTTCGTCCGGTTCGGCTGCCACCAGGAACAAACGATTTCGCTCACCATGCCCGGCCAGCAGGGGATGGCCGACATGCAGCGGCTGATGTCCCGCCTGCGCGAGGCGCCGCCGGAGGTACTGGCGGATCTGCGCGTGGTAGGCTTGCGAGACTATTTGAACCTGACGCAATCAACTCCCGTTCCTTCCAGGGAAGGGCAGGGCAAGGCGTCGCGCGAAGTGCAGCCTCTTGCCGGCCCGCGCGGCGACATGGTGATCCTCGACCTGAGTTCCGAAGGGAACTACGTGGCCATCCGCCCCAGCGGCACCGAGCCGAAGGTGAAACTCTACATGTTCACCTACCACCCGCCGCAGGACGGGACCGATCTGGCCGAGACAAACCGGCTGTTGATCGAGCGGATGGCAGCGTTGGAGCACGATCTGCGGCGGTACTCCTCGGACCACTAGATTGCCAGCGTTTTAACCAGTCAGTTGCCTCAGCCCGTGGACCCGCTAGACTTAAGGCAGCTTTCCTCCTTATAGCCCACCCGGAATTGGAGTTTCTGCCATGTCAAAAGTTTTCGCGTTGGCGGCTTGCTGTTTGGCGGCGACCCTGGTCAGTCGAATGGCCGTTGGCGCCGAGTCGGACGCCAAGGCTGCCCCGGCCGCGCTCAACTTCACCATGAAGTCGCTCGCCGGCGAAGACGTCAACCTGGCCAAGTATCACGGCAAGGTCGTGCTGGTCGTCAACGTCGCCAGTCGCTGCGGACTCACCCCGCAATACAAGCAGCTTGAAGCCTTGCACGAAAAGTATGCCGACCAGGGCTTGGCCATCCTCGGCATGCCGTGCAATCAGTTCAACGGCCAGGAACCCGGCTCGGCCGCCGAAATCAAGCAGTTCTGCACGCAAAAATACGGCGTGAAGTTCGATATGTTCTCGAAGATCGAAGTCAACGGCGAGGGTGCCGACCCACTCTACAAGTATCTCACCGCGCTGCAAACGAAGCCGGTCGGCCCTGGCAAGATCAGTTGGAACTTTGAAAAGTTTCTGATCAATCGCCAAGGAGAAGTCGTCGCCCGCTTCGGCCCCCGCACGAAGCCCGACGCGCAGGACGTGGTGGCGGCGATCGAGAAAGCGCTGGCGGAGAAGTAGTCGCACTTGCGAATGATTTCATGAACATCAGCGCCATCCTGGCCGTGCTCAACTCGCACGAGGTCGATTACATGGTAATCGGCGGCGTGAACTTCCTGCTGCGCCACAACGGCCCCGCCACAACCGATTTGGATATTTGGATCGACGATCAGGCGGCCAACCGCCATCGCTGTGAGCGTGCCTTAGGGGCCTTGCAGGCCGAATGGGGCGAATCCGACGCAACCTGGGGGCCGGTCGTCATTCGGGCCCCTGCCTGGCTCGACTCTCAGTCGGTGTATTGTGTTGGCACCAACGCCGGCGCATTGAATGTCTTTCGCGCGGTGCCGGGACTATCCGATTGGTTCGAGTGCCACAGCCGGGCAATCCTGGAGACAACCAAGGACGGCACGCCCTACTACGGAATTGCCGACGAAGACATGCTGCGCTGCCAGATGGTCATCAGCCAGGACCTGCGCAAGTCGGATCGCGTTGCGGTTCTAGAGCGAAAATTGGCAAAGCAATAAAAATATGAACCGCGATTCCTCCACACCCGGATCGATTCCGCCCTCGGACGCCACGCTCATCCATGCGGAAGAATCGCGGCGGAATCGCATGTGGAATTCCGAGGCCCAGGTGCGCGCCGCCGAAGACAACAACGCCTGGGCCGAGGCGCAACTGAGCGTTCGCCGCAATTCCCAAGCGGAGTGCCTCCGCAAGCAGGCGATACTTCTCCAAGCACTCAGTGCCGCCAGCGCGTCATAGACCCGGGCTCCGCCCGGGGGTGCGCTTTGCGTTCGCTGCAGAACCCTCCGCCGCTCCCGCGAAATGCAGTTTTCCGGCTAAAATCCCACGGACTGGCCAGTCGCGTGCCGCGGATGCTATCGTAAGATGCTATCGTAAGGGGTTTGGTGGGCTCGCAGACGCCAGCTAAACGGCAGGCAACCAGGAGGGTTCCAACTTGGGCAAAAACACCACGGCCATGACCAAACACATCTTCGTCACCGGCGGCGTCGTTAGTTCGCTCGGCAAGGGGCTGACCAGTGCGTCGATCGGGATGCTGCTCGAGCATCGCGGCCTGAGCGTGCGGATGCAGAAGCTCGATCCGTACATCAACGTCGATCCGGGCACGATGAGCCCCTATCAACACGGCGAAGTCTACGTGCTCGACGACGGCAGCGAGACCGACCTCGACCTGGGGCATTATGAGCGGTTCACCAACAGCCCGCTGACGCGCGACTCGAACTACACCACCGGGCAGATCTACCAGTCGGTGATCAACAAAGAGCGGCGCGGCGAGTTTCTGGGCAAGACAGTGCAGGTGATTCCGCACATCACCAACGAAATCAAAAGCGTCATCGCCAAGCTGGCCGAGCCGGGCGTCAACGTCGTGATCACCGAGATCGGTGGCACGGCCGGCGACATCGAAAGCCAGCCGTTCCTGGAGGCGATCCGCCAGTTCGCCCTCGACGTGGGCAAGGAAAACTGCCTGTACATCCACCTTACGCTGGTTCCGTATCTCAAGGCGGCCAGCGAGTTGAAGACCAAGCCCACGCAGCATAGCGTCGGCCAATTGCGCGGCATCGGCATCCAGCCCGACGTACTGATCTGCCGCACGGAGCGGTCGCTTTCGCAAGACGACCGGCAGAAGATCGCCCTGTTCTGCAACGTGCCGCTGCGTGCCGTCATCGAAGAGAAGGACAAGGACTTTTCCATCTACGAAGTCCCCTTCAGCCTGGTGGAAAACGGCCTGGACCAGTTGATTGTCGATCAGCTCAAGCTGCACGCCGATCCGCTGGACATCGACGACTGGCACGAACTGATGCGGCGGCTGCGAAACCCGGAGCACGAGATCAGCATCGCCGTCGTGGGCAAATACGCCGAGCATCGCGACGCGTACAAGTCGATCTACGAGGCAATCGACCACGCCGGCATCGCCAACCGCACGCAGATCCGCATCCAGCCGATCCAGAGCGAGCAGATCGAGCAGGAAGGGGCGCAGCGGCTGCTGGCCGGCTACGATGGCATCCTGGTCCCCGGCGGTTTTGGCGAGCGGGGAATCGAAGGTAAAGTACAAGCCATCGAGTACGCCCGCGTGCGCGGTATCCCATTTTTGGGCATTTGCCTAGGAATGCAGTGCGCGGTAATCGAGTTTGCCCGCAATGTCGTGGGGCTGGCCGGCGCCCACTCCAGCGAGTTCGACAAGAACACCCCCCATCCGGTGATTTGCCTGCTGGACGAGCAGAAATCGGTGGTCGACAAAGGGGGGACGATGCGGCTGGGAGCCCAGACTGCGAAGCTCACGGCCGGCACGCATGCCCACGAGTGCTATGGCAGGGACACGATCACCGAGCGACACCGTCACCGCTACGAATTCAACAACGTCTACCGCCAGCAGTTCGAGGCAAATGGGCTGGTGATCGCGGGTACAAACATTGACGGCTCGCTGGTGGAAGTGGTCGAGCTGGCCGATCACCCGTGGTTTGTGGCGGTGCAGTTTCATCCCGAGTTCAAGTCAAAGCCGACGTTAGCCCAGCCGCTGTTTGCAGGCTTTGTGGAAGCGGCGGTCGTTCGGCACATGTAGTTCACCTGTTTAGCCGCGCCCCGCAGGGAAGCGCGTTTTGCCGCCCCGGCCGATTTACCATTATGACCGACGACAAGAAAATCATCATCGACGAAGACTGGAAGAGCCGCGTGGAAGCGGAGCGCGAAGCGGCCGCGCAAGAGAAGTCGGCGCCAAGTGCCGAGCGGCCGTCCGACACGACCACCGATCCGGCTGAATCTCCAGCCATCGCCGCAACGCCGGCGAAAGAGCCGGTTCGTGCTGCTGCGGCTCCGCCGCTGCCGCCGGCCGACTTGCAGACGCTGGTCGGCATGCTCGCCACGCAGGCGATGGTCACGCTCGGCGCGCTTCCCAACCCTATCTCAGGTCAGGTGACGGCCGATCTGGCGCAAGCCCGGCATTTCATCGATCTGATTGACATGCTGCAGGACAAAACCCGCGGACAAGCGACGCTCGCAGAGGCGCAGATGTTCGAGACGCTGCTGCATGAATTGCGGATGGCGTACGTGGCGATGGAGCGGCGCGGGGGGCTTTTGAAAACGGATGCCGCTTCTAGGGGGCAGGTTTCGGACGTTTGGAAACAAACCGTCGCGCCGGTTTCGCAGAGCGCAGTATTCGTTGGCGAATTCCGTGATAGCAGATGCATAATGTTGTTGCGCTTCGGGCTAGTGCTTTGTCAACGCTTAAAATTCGGGTTGCCTCAATCAGCCGCAGGGCGCTAGCCCCCGGTTTTTGTGGCACGAACCGGGGGCTAGCGCCCTGCGGCTGATCCGAAAATTAAGCCGTGACAAAGCACTAGTGATTTTCTCTGCTTTAAAAACACCGTGCCCGGCTGGAGTCAGATAGTTGGCCTCCATGCCGATGAATCCCGGTCCGTGGGTGACTTGTATTCCTCTGACCAGGTGGCACAGGCAAGGTAAACAACAATCCAATGACCCCTGCCGGGCACGGATAAATTCATAGTGAATTACGCGCCGGTCGGGGACCGGCGGCTAACTTTGAATTTTAATCTCCTCTATTCAGACAGCCGGTCCAACAAGCGGCGGAACCGGGGGATTCGTTTTTCCAGGTATTGCACGAACGCGTCGGGCCGCCACAACTCCACGCACACCGCGGCCCCGATCACCAGCACGTCTCCGCTGGGCTCGACTCCCAAAAACTCCCTAAACCCTTCGGGCACCACGAGCCGCCCTCGTCCGGCCAGTTGCACCTTCGTGTGACGCGTCGACAGCAGCCGCCCGAGCAACTGCACTTCGTCGATTCGCCCCTGCAGGCGGCCGGCCCGCATCTTGCTTCGCACCAGTTCCACTCCCGCGTCGAGATGCTGTTGCCAGCGCCCCGCCGGCCAGACGCTCAAGCAGCCCGACCGCTCCTTGGCCAGAATGCAATCGCCGTTAGCTGCTTCCAGCGGCCCGAGCAACTCTTGCGGAATGGACACCCGGTAGCGGTCGTCCAACGCCCGCGGAAACTCGCCGACGATGAACTCCAACGGATCGGATTCCAACTTGCCTGATTCCTGCTTCGCGGAGTCCTGTTTCTTGGCTGCCATCTCGGCTCAGTCCCCGGCGCGACTCGCAGCAGGCACGACTCCTTTCGTTTAATGCGTTTGAATTGGGCTTGTTTCCCGCAATTCAGCTCGTTATTGAACCAAAATGGGTATGTTTCCCACAGAAGTAAGGTAACAAGTTTTCCCCGGTTTGCAATCGCCCGGCGCGATTATTTGCCACTTTTTCTGATCCCTTTGGTCTTCGCCACGGCACGAAAATTGAGCCGCTGGAGCCAGCCCCCCAAATTGGCGGCGAATTCCCTGGACGCGAGGCGGGCCGCACGATACGCTGGTCCGTTGCCCGGTCTCTCGTCTGACGTTTCTTTGCGATCCGCCCACGCGCGGCTGATTCCGCCGGAATCGGTGTGCGACCCGGCTTGGGTTGTGGCCCCAGCCGCGCGGCGTTCGCCGTCTGACGATGTCGCACATCGAAACATTCGTTCACGTTCCGGCAGCCAGCGGGCCGCCCGGAGTGCCTCACATCATCAAGACCGGTAGGAGTGCGCGATGGATATCCAAGTGGCGTGCGAGTGCGGCCAGTTGCTGAAGGCTCCCAGAGAATTCGCCGGGTCGCGGGCACAATGCCCGTTTTGCGGCCGTGTGTTGAAAGTGCCGGTTCCGTCGCTCTTGAAGGGCACAGAAGGTGCTGGCGAACCGAGCCCCTCCGCGGCTCCCATCGCCGGTTTACCAGGAGGCACCACCGAAGCGGGCTCAAGCGCCGCCGCTTCAACAGCTGCATCTGCCGCCGCCACAGACATTCCCTTCGAGGCCACCGAGATCCCGGAGTACATGGACCCGCCGCGCGAACCGGTGAAGCCCCCCAAGCGACGGCCGAAGGTTTCCTACCGGCAGATGTTTGAAGCGCTGCTCGATCCGCGCAGCATTCAGTGGATGCTCACGCTCGGCGGCGGGCTGGCGGTGCTGGGGCTGGTGATCTGGCTCGCCAGCCTGGGCATTTTCAAAAACGTACTGGTGCTGGCCGCGGTGTTTGGCGGTGCCACGGCACTGGTGCTGGGAAGCGGTTGGTGGCTGGTGCTGAAAACCCGCTTCCGCGTGGCGGGCCGCGCGCTGACGATGCTGGGCTGCCTCGTAGCGCCGCTGAATCTGTGGTTCTATCATTCGCAAGGATTGCTCAAGCTCGAAGACAACCTGTGGCTCGGCGGGTTGGCTTGCTGCCTGGTCTACATCGCCACGGTGTTTGTGCTCCGCGACCCGCTGTTCATGTACGCCGTGGAAGGAGGCCTGACGCTGACGATGTGCCTGTTCCTGGCGGAACTGCAGCATGTGTCCGACACCACGTATTTATCCATGTTCTTGCTCGGGCTGGGGTTGCTCTCCATCCACGTCGAACGAGTGTTTCCGGTTCAGGCGGAAATCTTCGACAGGCGAAGATTTGGGATGCCGCTGTTTTGGTCGGGGCAGGCACAGGTGGGCGTGGCGCTGCTGATCTTGTTCGGAACCCAACTGCTGGGTTGCCTCGGCAAGCCGATCCGCGAGTTGCTCGAAATCACCTGGAAGGGGAACCTGCTCACCGAGTCGCACCTGCTCGCCGGCGGGCTGTGGCTGGCCGGGGCGTATGCGTATCTCTATTCCGACCTCGTTGTGCGTCGCGTTGGCTATTACATCTACGCGGCGGCGTTTTGCGTCGTGCTGGCCGCGCTGAGCGTACTGGGACTCGACGTCCGGCAGGAATGGCTGCTGGCGCTGTTCGCACTACTGAGCGTGGTCTGCAATCTGGCCGCCTCGTCCTCGAATGACGCAGACCGGGCCCGCCGGGCATTGCCGCGCGTCGGCCTGATCCTGGGGGTGCTGCCGCTGCTGATGGGTTTGCTGCTGCATTTTCGCGCGACCAGCCAGGTGCTGCCGGTGGCTTGGAAGTTTGACGTTAGCTGGATGTTTGTCGTGGTGATGCTGGTGGTGGCAGTATCGAACCGCCTTTCAGCGTGGCTGACGCGCACCTCGCGCACTTCGGTGGCGTATCTCGCCAACTCGGCGGCGGCGCTGGTGGTGGCGGCGGCCGGATTGTTGCGGCTGATGGGGATGGAGGACTGGTCGGCCCAGGCGCCGTGGCTGATGCTGGTGCCGATCGGCTACTTGCTGGCCGCTCGCATGTGGCGCGGCGGCGGACCTGCCCGAGCATTGGGTTGGATCGCGCACGTAACCACGGCGGTGATCCTGGCCGGCGCGGTGATCTCCGCCGTGGAAGGGATCGGCGTCGAAACGCTGCTGAGTCCTCGACATGGCGAACTGGCCAACCTGCGTCTGGGGATTGTGTTCGTCGAGGCGTCGGTCTTCTACATGCTGGCGGCGATGATCCGTCGCCGCAGCGCGAACGTGTACCTCGCGGCGGCCGCGGCCTGCGGGGCGTTGTGGCAGTTCCTGGGCTACCGCAACGTGCCGAGCGAGTACCACACGTTGATTTACGCCGGCCTGGGCGTGCTGCTGCTGGTGCTGAGCCGATTGGCGGGGATCAAGAAAGTGGACGTCTTTCGCCCCAACGGCGCGCCAACGCAAAGCTTGGAGGGCCGTGGCCTGCCGATGCTCCAGGCGGGCAACGGCGTGCTTTCCGTCGCATTGCTGGCCGCCTTACTGCAAGGGTTGGCTCGGCTGGCGACTCAGGAGATGGAGTGGAAATTCGTCGGAGTGCTGACGTTAACCATTCTGGCCGGGCTAATTGCAAGCGTCTTGGCACCGGGGCGCTGGCGGCGGCTGTACCTGGCCGCTTCGCTGGCCCTGGTGGCGCTCGATTTCCTGATGCTTAACGTGCTGTCCCACCTTACCCACTGGCAGAAGTTGGAAATCTTCGGCACTGTCACCGGCGTGCTGCTCGTGGTGCTGGGCTACGTGGGCCGCTTCCGCGAAGTGACCGGCCGGCTCGACGACGGCGTGACCGTGTCACTGTGGCTCGGCGGATTGCTTGCGTCGTTGCCGTTGTTGATCGCCACGATCTACCACCGCGCGCCGGGACACGCGATCTCGCCGATCGACGAGCTGGCGCTGTTCGTTGTCACACTGCTGCTGGTGGTCACCGGCTACAGTTGGCAGGTCAAAGCCACAACCATGATGGGCGGGCTGGCGTTGGTGGCGTATCTGATCATGGTGATCGTGTCGCTAGGCTGGCGGCAGCAGATCGCGGCCGGCGTGTATCTGACCATCGGCGGCGGCGTGTTGTTTATCTGCGGCATCGTGCTGAGCATCTACCGCGAAAAACTGCTGCAATTACCGGAGCGGATTGCCAAACGAGAAGGGTTGTTTCGGGTGCTGAGTTGGCGGTGAGCAGTTCCTGCGGTTCTAATATCGCCGACCTAAAACGGAGCCGCGGGGTTTACCCTCGCGGCTCCGCAATGTGACGTTTCCTCCGCAAGCGATGTTGTGATATTACACAGCGGTTTGGTGTTCGAGGCTTGCTGTGCGCCGGCTGGTGTCGGGAGGAAATCTGCGTGAACCTGCTATCCGATATCGTCCGATTTCGCTGGTGTCGCTTCAGCTTGCGGACGCTACTGTTTTGCACTCTGCTGGCGGCAGGCCTGTTCCAGTAGGTGACGAACCGCGCTCAGCAGCAGTACAATGCCGCCGCAGCGCTCATGAAGCAAGGGGATGGCATATTTGTGTCGATGGCTAACTCTGGAGTAATGGTTCTTCAAACCACTGGATACGATTATGGTTATCCCAGAACTGCTTGGCAGCGAATCTTCTGGCGTGTTCCAATCGCGCAAATCGACTTCCATCGAGTCGATCGCTCAATTCCCTTGCTAAAAGAGTTGCCGTATCTTCGCACGGTCATCGTCGAGTATCGGGCTGAGCCAAGCGGTAACCCCGACAATGACCATGAACTCGCCAGAACCGCGGCCCAACGTGCAAGAGAGGCGATTCCCGGCGTAAAGATTGAGGTTGATACAGCCCCTCCTCAATGTGGCTATTGAATGACGTCCGCGCTATTTTTGCAGGGCCAGATCGTGCTCGATTCGACAAGCGAACTCCCAAACTCACCTCCCGCTCCACGCCTCGACCGTCCGCCACTCGGCCTCCCCAGCGGCAGTGTGCGGGCATTGTTGACCCTGCTGATCGTGGGCGTGGTGATCGTCGAAGTGATCCGCGGCAACCCGGTGAAGTTGCTGTGGACTGAGACGCTGATGATTGTGCTGGCCCACTACTTCACATCGCGGCGGTTTGTGCGGCTGCCGCCGGACGTGGTCAAGCAGTTGGAAACGGCCGGCCATCTGGAGTCCGAGACAAACCCACTGTGGCTGCCGCGGCATTCGATCCGCGCGCTGGTGATCCTGGCGTTCGTTGGGCTGGCGGTCTATCAATACCAGGAGCATCGGCTATTCCAGGCCGAGACGCTGTCGATATTGATCACCGTGTTCGCCTACTTGATCGGCGTGGTGGGGCGGGGGGTGCTCGATTGGTGGTTCCGCAGCCACGGCGGTCATCGGGCCGTGTGGTGGGACGATTTGAAAGCGGCCACGGTGCTGCTGGTGCTCGGCGCGACGGCGATGATGTATTTCATCGGCCGCGCCGACTCGCTACCGGAGAAAGCCCATCTGGCGACGCTAGGGCTGGTGCTGTTTTACTTCGGCTCGCGGTGAGGATGCAACAAACTTTGTTTCACCACGGAGGCGCAGAGACACAGAGGAAGCACGGAGAAGGAAAATAATGACCAATGACCAAATTCCAATCTCCAATAAGAGTAGCGCGGCTCTTTATTGGAGATTGGAATTTGGTAATTGGGATTTTCGTCTCCGTGCCTCCGTGTCTCTGTGGTGAATTTCCTCTTAGAAAGTGGCCGAATCTACTGCTTCGGCTGTTCGATCCACTCGACGTGCCCTGACTTCAGGTCGTACATCGCGGGCACAATTTTCACGCCCCCGTGTTTGGTGAACTCGTCGATGATCTGGCTGTTTTTCGTCAGCAGCCCGGTCTGGAAGTTGACGTTATTTTGAACGGCGACTTCCAAAGCGGCGGCTCGATCCTCCGGCAAGTCGCCGCCGGTGTGAATCAGGTCAACCAGGTGCTGAAGGTTCGGCGACGGCTGCTGCTTCCCTTTGATGGCCGCACCCACGGCGCCGCAATTCGAGTGTCCCAACACAACGACCAGCGGCACTTTCAACTCGGCCAGGGCATATTCGATCGAGGCCAGCACTTCAGGCCCGGAAACATTCCCCGCCACGCGGACGACGAACAACACACCGAGCCCCTTGTCGAACACCAGTTCCGGAGCCGCTCGCGAATCGGAGCAGGTGAGCACCACGGCAATCGGCCGCTGCGATTGGGCCATGTCGACCCGCTGCTTCGAGTCGAGCTTCGCCTCGCGTAGATTGTTCGCCACGAACCGGGCGTTCCCCTCTTTCAATAACCGTAAAGCCATGTCGGCGGTCATTTGCCCAGGACGCGTCGGCGAGGCGGCCGATGGCTCTTCCGCCGGCAGACGATGACAAACAACGGCCGCGGCCAGACAAAAGACAACCGCAAGAGGAACGATGCGTTTCATGGGGGTATTCCTTACCGGGCAGCGTGAACAGATTTCCCCAGTCTCTCCGAAAGGAGACCGGAGTGAGAGCCTAAGCACGAGTCGGAATTCCGCTCGCCCTACGCTCTTTCGATCTGAAGAGAATATACCTCGCGTTTTCAATCCCCAAGGCCAAATGGCTGCCCGTCGAGCTTCCATTCCGGCTTGATCGGCACGCCTAGGAACTTCAGTGCGGTCGGCGTGACCGCTACCAGCCCCGGCCCAGGCGATACACCCCCTGGCTTCACGCCCGGGCCGTTGGCAATCAGAAACACGGTGCGCTCTTCCGGCGAATCGCCGCCGTGCCCTTTGTTGATGCCGCCGTGGTCGGTCACGCAGATGATAAGCCACTTCTCCTGAGCGTAGTTCTTCCGCTTCTTCACCGCATCGAGCACTTCGCCGACGTGCTTGTCGGCTGTCTCCACCGCGGTCTTGTACGTCGGCAGCCGCGGGTCAAAACCATTGGCGTGCCCAGCGTGGTCCACTTCGTCGAAGTGGATGAACACGGCGGTGGGGTCCTTGTCGGCCAGGTATTTCGTCAGCAGGTCGACGACGCCGGCGTCTCCCTGGCCGTTGATCTTGTAGTCGGCCTCGGGCAGCATCGGCTGGCCGTTGATCCAGATCCAATTGCAGATCGACGCGCACACCGCCTTCGGATCGGACTGCTTGATTCGCGCGAACAGCGACGGATAGTTGCGGTCGGCCGGCATCGGCTTCCCCTTCTTCATCTGGATCGCGCG
The DNA here is from genome assembly GCA_021413585.1 of Planctomycetia bacterium. Taxonomy (GTDB): domain Bacteria; phylum Planctomycetota; class Planctomycetia; order Pirellulales; family UBA7805; genus JAIOPX01. The sequence continues at coordinate 20,708 of JAIOQB010000039.1, read as the reverse complement.
ATGCTTGTTGGCCCACACGCCGCGCAAGATGGTGTTCCAACTGGCAAGGCTGGCGGTGTTCTGCCGCGTGGGCGTGCCCAACACGCCACCGGCAAACCCGTCCCAGGTAACCGCCCCATCCGCCGCCAGCTTCTTGAGGTTCGGGGCATCCGCCGCCTGGATCGCATCCGGCCGGCAGCCGTCAATGCCGATGATCAGCACGTGCCGATCGGGCTCGATGGCGTTGGCAGACGCCGGAGCAAAACCGATTAGGACCGCGAGAACGGCCAGTCCAGCGAACGAAAGAGTGACTTGAATCCGCCGCATGGCGCAGGCTCCTTAAAATTGCCCGGGCACAGAGAATCGCTGCGGAATCAGCGTAAATGACAGGCAGGGCAAGTGCAAGCGGCGCTACTGCTTCCGTCGCCCGCGCGGCGTTTTGGGCGCCGCATCCCCCAACTGCGACCGCCGCCGCAGCATGTGGTGATAGTGCTGTGCAAACCGGTGTGCCTCGTCGCGCACGTATTGCAGCAGACGCAGGGCGTAGGCGTGGCGCGATAGTTTGAGCGGCTCGGCCATGTCGGGCAGGTACAGTTCCTCTTCTCGCTTGGCAAGCGAAATTACGGCCGGCGGTGTGATCTCCAGGTCCTTGAATGCGGCCAGCGCGGCGTTGAGTTGGCCCCGGCCGCCGTCGACCAGCAGCACGTCGGGGCGCAACTGGCCCTCGTCCGCCAGTCGCCGAAACCGCCGCGCCACCACTTCGTGAATGCTCTGAAAGTCGTCGACTCCCTCGACGCCGCGGATTTTGTAGCGGCGATAGCCCGGCTTGAACGGCAGGCCGTCAAGAAACTGCACCAGGCTGGCCACGGTCTCGCCGCCCCCCAGATGCGCAATATCAACGCCTTCGATCGTCCGGGGCGCTTTCGCCAGGTTGAGAATTTTCTTGAGACCCGCCAGCCCTTTCTTGGGGTCGATGAAAAACACCTGCGGCTGGGTGTGCGTTTCCAACTCACCTCGCTCGTCCAGTGTTTCGAGCATCTGGATCTCATCTCGCAATTTCGCGGCCGCCTCGAAGCGCCGCTCGTCGGACGCGGCTTGCATCTCGCGCCGCATTTGCTTCAGCAGCACCGTTTTCTTTCCCTCTAGAAACATCCGCAGACGCTGGATGTCCTCGCGATATTCCTCTCGGCTGATCCGCAAGTTGCACGGCGCGGTGCATTGGCCGATCGACGCCAGCAGGCAAGGGCGAAACCAGCGCCACCGCTCGTCGTCGGCGTCGATGTCGAGCGCGCAGGTGCGAAACTTGAAGATCCGCTGCAACACATTCAGCGCCCCGCGCAAGCTGCCCGCGCTGGGAAACGGTCCATACAACTTCGTGCCGCTGGCCTGCGGCTGGCGGGTCACCTCGATGCGGGGGTAATCCTCGCGGGTGGTAATCTCCAAATAGGGGAAGCTCTTGTCGTCCTTCTGTTCCTTGTTGTACTTGGGCTGGATGTCCTTGATCAGCCGCGACTCGACCAGCAGGGCATCCACCTCGCTGTCGGCAGCGATGTAGTCGATTTCCGCGATCTCGCGAATCCAGACCGCCGTGCGCGGCTCGGCGGCGGCCGCCTTGAGAAAATAGCTGCTCGCCCGGGCACGCAAGTTCTTCGCCTTGCCGACGTAGATCACCCGGCCGGCGGCGTCCTTCATCAGGTACACGCCCGGCGCCTGAGGAAACGCCCGCACCGTCGCGGCCGCGCGGTCCCACGGCGTCAGCGGGGGATTGGCGGCCAGAATGTCTTCGGCCAGCGTGTCCGCTTCAGTATCAGCTGAATCGAGCGGAGCGGTCGACTGCGGCAATCGCTCCGCATGGCCAGGCGGCTCTAAAGGCGGGGCGGATTTTTTCGGGCGGTTGGTGCGTCGGGCCATGCGGGATTATACGCCCGGCCAAGGTGGAGAGGGGACCCAGGCGATTTTTGATCAATAACTACTACGTTTACGCACGCAGATTACGCACTCAACTGGGCCACGCGAGAGTCATCGGCCCCCGGCTTGCCGGGCAACGAATCATCGGATTGCGAATCGTCCTCGTCATCGTGCGGCGGGGTAGGAGGTCGGCGGCTGCGGACGAAGTAAACTGTCGTCGCGATGGCCACCGCCACCACGCCAAGCACCGTCATGCCGATGGAAAACTCGCGGACCAGCCGGCGGATCTGCTCGCCATAGCGATAGCTCAAGCCAAACACGGTGCCGACGACCACGGTGGCCGAGATCGTATCGACCAGCAAAAACCGGGGCCACGGCACCCGCATCAAACCGGCCGCGACGTAGATCGGTGCCCGCACGCCGATCATGAACCGGGCGGCGAAGAACATCTTCAACCCGTGCTTCTTGATCAACGCCTCCATCTGCCGTTCGCGGTCTTCGTTGAGCCAGCGAGCGAACCAACGGTGCCGTTGGAAAAAGCTGCGGCCCAGGTACCGCCCCGCGGCGTAGACAATGTTGTCTCCCAGCAGGGCCCCTAGCACGCAACAGGCGAACGCGACTGGCGCGCTCAACTCGACCCCCTGCCGCCCCGCCACCGACAGCATGCCGGCGGCCACGATGAACACCTCTTCCGGCACCGGCAGCCCAGCACCGGTCAGCGCGAGAAACAGTACGATCGCCACGTAGGGAAAAACGGGGCCAAGCGTGGAGAGATAGTCAATCACAGGGTGGGTACTTGATACGTTGGATTGCCTGGGCCTGGCGGCGGGACCGCCGAGTCGCCCTATTCTATCCAGATCGGTCCGGCGAAACAGGAACCGTCTAGCTAAATCCACGCCGTGCGGGGGACTGGGAAGACTTTGCGCGTTGTATCGGAGCCGACTTGAATGATCGTGCGCACGATGCATTCCGTGCCTAGCGGAGAGTGCATTGGTCCAGATCGACAGCCTAGATCAACTGCGGCGTCCAATCGTCCTGCCCTAACTGACTGGCCGCAATTTCAACAGTGCCTGTCTTCCGGCCGGGCCACACGAGCAGTGCTGAAATCTCCGGATGTTCTGCACACCACTGCGCCGCACGCTCCGGTCCCATCACATACAGGGCCGTCGAAAGTGCGTCCGCTTCAGCCGCCGTCGAGGCCAGCACCGTGGCCGAGAGCATTCCACCGGCCGGCTGGCCGCTGCGCGGGTCCAAGATATGTCCGTAGCGCCGACCCTGGTGGACAAAAAACTGCGTGCCGGAGCCGGATGTCGACAATGCCCGATCGACGAGGCGAAACTCACCGATCCGCCGGTCAGGGCGGAGCGGATGCAGCAAGCCGACGGACCACCCCGTGCCCCCCGGTCCGCCACGATTCCCGCGCGCGAGCACGCTGCTCTGTCCGCCGTGAAAAAGAAAATCCGCCATGCCACGATCTTCCAGCACTCCGGCCGCGCGATCCAGTGCATGCCCTTTGCCGATAGCGCCGAGGTTTAGCATCATGCCCAGTCTGTCGAACTCAATTGTTCTCTCGGCCGAATCGAGTCGCAGTGATTGGCTGCCAACTTGCTCCAGGGCGGCGGCAAGTTGCTCGGCGGTGGGAACATGTCCATCGCGCCGGGCAAAACCCCACGCTTCGGACAAGGGGCCGGCCGTGATATCGAACGTACCGTCGGTGGCTCGCCACAGCTCCACGCTTTGTTCGAGCAGTTCAAACAATCGCCGCTCAACGGTGACGGGGCCATCGGCGGCGTTGCGATTGACTTCCGCCACTTCGCTGTCCGAACGGTAAATCGTCAACTGGGCTTCAAGCTGGTCCACCAGATCCAGGGCCGCGATCGCCGCTTGGCTCCCCTCGGGGTATTGCCCGGCGTTGAGAAAAACCTGGAACTGGCAGGCCATCGCCCGCCGGCTGATGCCGACCAGGTAGGGGTCAGTGGCGGTGTCGCCCGGGCTGGCGTCGCCGTCGACCCCGAGCAATCGTTCTAACGCCGAAGGGTGGTAGACCTGGTCCATATCGGACGAAAGCGGCGAGCCGCCAGCAGCAGAGGCCCTGCCGCCGCGAGCGAGGCGGAACAGGTCGCGGCGGTTTGGCAGGGGGGATCCGGACATACCCCGATTATACCGTGCGGTGGCGGCGGGGAGCGGACTCAAGGATGCAACTTGGCGCGGAGGGTTCGTTCGACGGATAATGGGTGAAGTCTGTCTGGCCTTTACCTACTCTGGCGCGGAGAACAATCTCATGGGCCGGCAATGTCTCCGTTCACGCCTTCTATTGATCGCCGGCGGAATCCTGGCGGCACTCGCTTGCTCCATGGCAGCCGGTTTCGCCGAAGACCCGCATCAAAGCTTGCCGCCGAAGCAGTGGGACAAGAAAACGCTCTCGCGGTTTCCCGAAGATCCGCTCGGCCGCCTCAAGGGGCCGCGCCCTAGCCTGCGCGGCTCGAAGCCCGTTTCGACAGGGGGCACGTCGGGCGGGGTGGCCGCCCCCGATGGGAAGTTCGCCTGGTCGAAGATTATCTCCGCTGAAACCGTGGCCAATGAGATCAAGTCCTCGCCGCTGGAACTGGCCGATGCGGTGAAGAACGCCGGCGTGTTCAAGGCGGGAGGCAATCGCCAGGTGCGGCGGCAGTTCAGCGTGCTGGCGGTAATGTTCGGCATCGCCGCGGAATACGATCAATCGATCCGCTGGCAGCAGATCGCCCCGGGTGCCCGCACCGCCTTTGCTCGTGCGGCGTCGAACGCCAAGGCGGCCGACGACAATACGTACAACGAAACGAAATCCCGCCTGCGCGACCTCGAAGAACTCGTCCGCGGCGGCACGGTGGAGTTCGCCCTTCCGGCGGCCGGTGACGTGAAATGGAGCCAGGTGGCCGAGCGCCGGCTGCTCATGTCGCGATTGGAACTCGCCTTCGACAAGCGACTGCGCCCCGCTACGTCCAATGCCCAGCAGTTCGGCAAAGGGCGCGATCAGGTGGTGTACGAGGCGGAAATCATCGCCGCCCTGGCGGAAGTCATCGGCCGAGAAGGGTATGAATTCAGCGACGACGCCGAGTACGTGAAGCTGGCCAAAGGACTCAAGCAGCACGCCCTGGAAGTCGCCGCGGCGGCCAAAGAGAACAATTTTGCCGAAGTGCAGCGAACGACCGGCGAGCTAGGCAAGTCGTGCAGCAATTGCCATGGGAGTTATAAACAGTGAGGAAAGCAATCGGCCAACAGCAGGAAGGAAACTGCCGACGACGACATTTGACGCTGCTAAAACTTCAACTACAACTCATCACCAAAAGCTGAAAGCCGACAGCCGACAGCCGATAGCCGATAGCTGACAGCTGACAGCCCCTTCACCTCACTTCTCCACCCTCGGCCTTGGGATCTTCGACTTCACACTCCGCCGGGCGCCGTTGGACGAGATTCCTTTGGCGTAGGCCGCGATGTCAAGCATCTCGGCCAGTCCCGCTTTGACCATTTCGCGGCCGCTGACATATCGGCCGGGCGAGATCCATTTGTTCATGTCGACGGCCGGCACCTTGAACAGGTCGGCCAGCAGCGAGTCCATGTCGACTTCCAGTTGGGCAAAATGTCGCGCCCATTCCGCCGCCTCGGCCAAGCCGACGTGCTCTTCACTCTGCCACTTCATCGGGTGGAACAGCAGCACACTGTACGGCGTAACCAGCCGCCGCTGGCAGGCGGCAAACGGCCACAGCGCGGCGGACGAACACTCGCCGGTGACAATGCCCGTGGCCCGCAACTTGCGGAGCAGAATCAACGACATCAGCGACAGCGCGCAATAAGGACTGCCGCCGGGAGAGTCGAAGTACAGAACGCATTCCCCCTCGGGCTCCACCCCCAGCAGCTTATCGCACAGTTCCCCTTCGTTGTCGGTCAAGTCGCCGACCAAAGCGATCTCGACGGGGCCGTGGCGTTCTTCGGGCTCTTCAGATTCGTTCGACAAGATAAGATGCTCCTGAACTCTTGGTTCGGCCCTGCATTCGGGCCGCCAAGGTGCGTTGATCGTCGATTGATGATTTGCAGAAACCGAGCCACGGGGTTGATCCGTGTGGAATCCCCCCCGTGAAGTGCTCCCCGTGGAAAGTGCAGCGGCAGCCTATCGCATGATCGCACAGGCAAACGCCCTCTCTATGCTGGTATAACGTGATCTGTCGCAGGGGGCAAGCGACCGATCCTGCCATGTAGTCTCAGCGGAGACAATTGCACGCGAACGATACGATTGCCCGCTATGTCGTAGCGATTGTAGGAGTTCTGCCAGCGCGCTGGCTGCCAGTGCTTCGGCCGCCCCGCGGCGCGGCCCAGTTCGATCATTCAGCGTCGCGAACGGCGGCGGCGCGAATCCTTCACGCAGGCGAAAAACCTGTCTATAATGGGGATGTTTTCCCCCCTTCCCTTTTTGCATTTCCCCTTAGTTTGGACGCTGCACCGTCATGGGCATTCGCTTCAACTGCCCTCAGGGCCACAAGCTGAATGTCAAATCGTTCCTTGCCGGCAAGAAGGGCATCTGTCCGCATTGCAATTGCAAGGTGGACATTCCGCTAAAGTCGACCCGGTCCAGTTCCAAAGAGGAACGGGCCACCGGACGTGCCGCCCGCAGCGTGCCGTTGGGCGCGCCCACGGCGAGTGTCGCGGCTCCCTCATCTGGCGGGGGCCAGGGCGTTGCCACGCAGACGGCTGCAATGCCCGGAGCGGCTCCGTTGGCAAAACCTGTTTCGGCGCCAACGAGCAATGCGCCGATGGCGCGGCCGCTGTCAGCCGCCCCGGGGATCACGCCGGGAACTCCCGCCGCGACAGTGCTCCCTACGAAGGGACCGAACAGCGTGCCATTTCCCGGCGGCAGCGGCCTGCAGCCAGGTAGTGCGCCGGCCGGCGGATTCACTGCGGCGCCGGCTCACACCGCTTTGCCGAAGGCAGGCGCACCGGCCGCAGCGGCTTCGCCAGCGGCCGCACTCGATCCCATCGCCCAGGCGCCGCATGCCGTGTGGTATGTGCGACCGAATTCCGGCGGCCAATTTGGCCCCGCCTCTGGCGACGTGCTGCGTCAATGGATCGACCAGGGGCGCGTGGCGGCGGAGAGCCTGGTGTGGCGAGACGGCTGGCCGGGGTGGCAGCAAGCGGCCGCCGTGTTTCCGCAGTTGGCTCGCGGCAGCACTCCGCCCGATGCGGCCCCGCCACTTACTGCGCCGAGCGGGGCGATGCTCAGCCTCGATCTGCCAGCTTCCCCGTCCAGTGCGCCGCGCGGCGCCGCTGCTCGTCGGGCACCGGGCCAGAAATCCAATCAGATGACGATTGTTATTGTCGCCGCGTTGGCTCTGGTGGTGCTGGGTTTGGGGGGTGTCTTGTTTTGGGTCATGGCGTTTCGCTAGGCCTAGTTCTCAGGCGGTCATGACTGGTTGGCGGTGCTTTCCACGGGGATAAACCCCGTGGCTCGTTTTCTGGCCGACCCTGGTCAACGGCGCCCTGTAGCGGATAATGTGGCAACGCGGCTGTTGTCGCAACCGCTCATCTAGAATACCGCCAGGAGTCTGCTATGAATCGCCACCTCGTGCTGTTGGGCCTTGTCGCCACGTCCCTGCTTTTGCTTGAAGCCTGTTGCGGCGCACCAGCTGCATTGGCCGACGACACGGCCGTCAGCCTCGCCGATGGCAAGCTGTCGCTCACCGCGCCGGCCGGTTGGACGAAGAAGGAACCCAAGTTCGCCGGCATTGTGATGTTTGAGTTCGCCGCGCCGGCCGCCGAAGGGGATCAAACGGACGGTCGCGTCACCGTTGGCCCCGCCGGCGGCGGCATCGAAGCGAACCAGCAGCGTTGGCTCGGCCAGTTTGTGCAACCGGACGGCTCGAAGACGGAAGACCACGCCGTGCGGCAAGAGAAAAAAGTTGCCGGCTGCACTGTTCATCTGCTGGATATTTCAGGTACGTATATGGCACCGCGATTTGCACCCGGAGGCGGAGGCAAACTCCCCGACCAACGCCTGCGCGTGGCGGTGATCGACGCCGGCGAGCGGGGGATCTATTACATCCGCCTCTCCGGACCGCAAAAGACCGTGGCCAAGCACGCGGCCGATTTCGACAAGATGATCGACGGCCTGACGGCGAAGTAAGCTACACTTTGTGTACGCCCCCCGCCGAGCCCCACGACTGCCATGAAGATCCAGCAATTCCTCGAACATCACGGCATCTGCTGCAATCCGTTCGCGGAAGAAGATGCGCAGACCGATCCGGTGTTCAAGGAGCATTGCCTGCGCAGCGCCTACCATCCCACCTGGGACAAGGTGTACGGCAATCCGTCCGAACCCTCGACATCGCTGGTGTTCGGCCAGAAAGGATCGGGCAAGACGGCCATCCGCCTGCAGATACTTGAGCAACTGCGGGAATACAACGAGAGCCACGCCGACACCCGCGTGTTTGTCATCGACTACGACGATTTCAATCCGTTCCTCGATCGCTTTCGCGACACCTTGCCACATCGCCGCCGGCGGCCCGATAAAGTGCTGGCGGAGTGGAAGGTGTGGGACCACATGGACGCGATCCTGTCGCTGGGCGTGACGAGCCTGGTGGATCGCGTCCTGGAAGTGAAGCAACCCTCGGGCGTGGCGGGCACGGTCAGCTCGGCCGAAGTCTCGCGATTGGACCGCCATCAGGCCCGCGACCTGCTGCTGTTGGCCGCCTGTTACGACACGTCGACCGCCGAAACTTTTGCCGGGCGCTGGCGGCGGTTGAAACGGCGATTGCGATTTCGGGCGTGGCGATCGCGGTGGGACATGGCGCTGGGGATTTTGGTAACGCTGGGGGTGGTGGCGCTGACGATCTATTCCGGCCAATGGAAAACCTGGTTGGCGGCTCCTTGGGTGTATCTGGCCATCCTGGCGGGTTGGGTGCCCCGGCTGTGGCGGATGTGGCGTTGGCACTGGGCCGCATGGGGAATCGTGCGGCATGTGCGCGTCGGCAACCGCGAAACCGGCCCGCTGCGCAAGGCGCTGATACAGTTCACCGCCCAGGAAATCAGCTCGCAGCCGCTACCGAACAAGGAACGAACCGACGATCGCTTTGAACTTTTGCGCAAGCTGCAAGGCATCCTGCAGACGCTGCACTTCACCGGCGTGGTGATCCTGGTGGACCGGGTGGACGAGCCGCACTTGATCAACGGCTCCGCCGACCAAATGCGGGCGTTCCTGTGGCCGCTGTTGGACAACAAGCTGCTCAAGCACGCCGGGATCGGCTTCAAGCTGCTGCTGCCTATTGAGCTTTCGCAGTTCATTGAGCGTGAAGACCGCGATTTTTACGAGCGGGCCCGGCTCGACAAGCAAAACATGATTCCGTCGCTCGAGTGGACGGGCGAAGCGCTGTACGACGTCGCTTCCGCCCGCATCCGGGGCTGCGCCGCGCCTGGCTATAATCCGTCGCTGAGCGACTTGTTCGACCCCGTGGTAACGCAGCGTCGGTTGATTGACGCGTTTCGGGCGCTCCGCGTGCCGCGGCACCTGTTCAAATTTCTCTACCGGCTGTTCGTGGCGCATTGCAACGCGCACACGGACGAGAACCCGGCTTGGCAGATCAGCAGCGAGATGTTCGAGTCGCAATTGGCGGTGTACTTGCGCGACCAGGACTCCGTGGATCGAGGCCTAAAAGCGGGGTAGAAGTGTCGGCCACTCGCACCCTGGCGAATCGTTGCAAATCGTTGGCCTTTTCAGCGCATTGTTTTGCGTTTCCATGGCGATTCTTTGCGTTTTTTTGCATTCTTTGCGTGCTTTTGCATCAACGAATAATGCTGCGTCTGGCTGCTCTGCGATGTAACTCGTTTCGCTGATTGGCGTTGCTCGGTGCGCACGACGACTGGATGCAATGCAAAAAGGCGATCGCGGGCGATTTTTTATTCGTTTGCATCCGAGCACTCTGTCCCTTCGGCCGCCGCAGCGACCTGCTGCCGCGCGAGCGTGCGCACCGAGCTATCCTCAATCACGCGCCCCAATCACGCGACTCACGAGGCGCGACGCCACGGTGTGATACTGAACATATCTATACATCAATCGCGCGAGAATTTCAATCGTCGTTTTTGGCCACTCGACGGCGAGAAGGTTCCGCCTGCCGGGCGGTACCTGGCGCCACAAACGGGCGCGTCACATCAACGACTCGCAGCCCGGAGTGCAACAACATGATGCATTTGTTAGCTCAAAAATACGGGATACATGCGAACGATGAGAGAGGGCGCCTGGGGCTGAACGTAGCGCAGCGGAGTGAAACCCCAGTATCCGACTACAGGGTGGTTGATTCTGGGGCATCGCTGCGCTCTGCCCCAGCCACCGCAATCGCTGTCGCACCTCCACTACAGCGACGGCCGTGCGCCAGAAGTGGCGTTGGTGGCCGATCCAGCCGAAGCGGAGCTGGACGGTCCCCGCCCCGATCCACCGGGGAACATGCCAAACAGGGCCCGCGTTGACGCCGGCGGCAGGCCCAGTTCCTTGCGGCGCGCTTGGACGTCCTGCACGAACGCGGTGCGCTGGGCACGAAACTCGGGCGTCGTGGTATCGAGCCGCTTGCGAGTCATCTGCTTGCGCTGGTCGGCGGTCATGTTCATCCAGCCGCCGCGGCCCCGATTGCCGTTGCCGCCAGGCCGCTGCCCATTGGCGCCGTCGTTTCCAGAGGGGGGGCCTTGCTGGTTGGCCAACACGCGTTGATCGCCGTCGATCGCCTGTTGAGCTTGTCTCTCCGCGCGCCGTTTTTCGGATTCCTTGCGTTGAGCTTCCTGGTCGGTAATGAGCTTATCCAGCGCGGCATTTCGGTCCTCCTTGGACATGGCATAAAATGCCTTCAGCCGCTCCGCTTCCATTTTCTCGCGGCGCTCCATGAACTTTTCGCGCATCTCTGAATCGAGTGTTTCGCGCTCTTTCTCCGGCAGCGCTTCCATCTTGGCGCGCATTTCACGGCGTTTGTCCCAATCGCCGCGGCCGTCTTCGGTGTTCGATACCAGCTTGTCCTGCATGCGCTTGATCTCGGTCACGCGAGGGTCTTCGCGATACCGATAAAACAGGCCGATCGCAATCAAGATCGCGAGGATCCACGCGACCCCGCCGATGATCCACCATTTCATATTCGACTTCCTCTTGAAAAATCGCGACCTGAACGTCTACGAACTGGCTTACAGCGAATCGACCCGGCCATCGGCATACAGCACGTTGCGCGAGCCTTCCAGGTTGGCCGCGCCATGCACCGGATCGAAATCGTACATCAGCATCGCGTCTTCACTGGGGCGCTGCGAGCCGGACGGGCCGAACGTCAGCGCCTGCTTCCGCGTCTTGCCGGCAAACTGCAGCGCCTTGTACTCGTAGCTGATTTGCTCCACCGGATAATATTTTTCATCGCGAGGGCAGGCAAACACCTGCGTGTTCTTTTCCAGGTACGACTCCAGCACCTTGGCCATGGTGAGTTTCTCGGGCGTGACGCTCAAGAACACCGCTACGTCGGGATAGCAGCCGGCCGGCCCCTGGGCATCCAGATATCCATTCATGGCCAGGCCAATTTGGCGCAGCCGAATTTGGCAATCCACGCGGCGAGCACTATTGCGCGCTGCGGTGAACACTGGCATCAACAGCCCAATCAACAGTCCAATGACGGCGATCACCACCAGCAACTCAACCAGGGTGAATCCACGTCGTGGCGGGCGGAGCATGGCAACTCTCCGTCGGGAGGGAATAACGCAAAAACAGGTGGGACGGCAACTCGTAAGGCGCCGTCATGGTACGGCCCTATTCATTACCTGCGGTGGGGGGAGTTATGGGACAGTCCGCTGGAAACTGCCTCCAATACTCGACGTATTTCGCAAAATCAACGCCGCAAACCCATAAGCGGCCGCTGACCTATATGCGGCGTTGGGTTCCTTGGCTGTCACTCCATTGTACTCAACGGCCGCCACGGTGCCACCATTGAATTGCCAAGTGGAAAGTCAGAGTAGGGTACGTGCAGCTAGTTCTTTTTGAAGGCGTCGGGGCGAGCGTGCTTGGCGCAGGCGCGCAAGTGAGCCGCGAACTGCCGGGGCGTGAGTTGACCGAACCGCTTCGTCCAATATTCCGGCGGCAAGGCGATCATCATGCCGCCGTAGTCTTGCGAGACGACCGCCGCCAGGTAATAGCCCGACAGCTCCTCGCGGGCGATGCTCGCGGCATGTTCTTTCTCGATGGCCCATTTGGCCACGCTCAAGGCATTGTACGTGACAGCCGCGATGGCGAAGCCCAACAAGGCTGCCCCAGGGTAACCCAGGGTGTTGATCTCGCTGCGCAGCGATTGCTCCAGTTCCTGAAAGGCGTTTTCGATGGTCCAGCGCTTAAGATACAACTCGGCCACGCGGTAGGCGTTGGCTGCGCTGCGGGGGAGATTCGTCAGGATGTTTATTTCTGTCTCGCCCTCCCGCGTCGGCTGGTTCAACACGATCGTGATGCGACGCACGGTCAGGGTTTTATCGCCGTCGGTCAAACGGAGTGTTTGCTCGTAAATAACGCCTGTTTCACAGCGTCCCACCTTCTGGCGCTTGGTTTCGTTGTCCCACGAAAGCGTCGATCCATGCTGGCGAATGACGAAGCAGGCCCGATGCTCAGCCAGCCCAAACAAGAAGCCCGTCGTGCAGAAATTGCGATCGGCAACCCACAGGTCCCCTTCCAGCGACGAGTCAATCACTTCCTGCAACAGACGCCGTTCCTGGGCGTGCCCGTCCTCGCAAGGGAAGAGGTCAGCAATCAGCATCCGGTCGGCGTCCAGCACGGCCAGCGCCTGCCCCGGCAACGGGCCGCTCTTAGTCCGACGCAACACTTTCAACCGATGGTCCGTGGCGGCCAGATGGTTGCCATCGATAATCCGTGTACGATAGCCCCCCAGTTGCGGCTTGCGCCCTACGCGCAGCAGATCGACCACTTCGACCAGCGGTTGGGCGGTGCGGCGCACCAGTTCACGGCAGACCGACGTCTCCGTGCCGTTGAGCTTGTTGTAGATGGAACGGACCGAGACCGAGAACTGCTCCTTGGCGCAACGATAAGCCTGGCCAATCGAGTCTCGTTGCCGCCAGACAACCATTGCCAGCAGATCGACCGTCGAAGAGAACAACAACTCGCTGGGATGCTGTCGTACCGCCGCTCCGGCAAAGATGGCGTCCAGGTTCTCCGCAGAGAACGCGCGCTCCAGCGTCGAACGAACCATCACGGTCACCGGCGATTGTTCCATAAACCTTTGAAATATCGCGGCGGTCGACATCCAACGTCCTCCTGAGTAAGGCTTTAAATAGCGAAACTCCCAGAAGACATTATTCGCGCGACTACCGGAAAAAACCGATCTGATGCTAGCTTCACAGGGGTACGTACGTGCAGCGTACCATCAGCGTTGCCAGGGAGATGGTGCGCTGCGCGTATCCTACAGCACCGTGCCAGCACCGGCGCGCCAGCATTTCGCACTCTGCCCGAAATACCCGAATTGTCTTGACGCGCCGGCCCGCGGCCAGAATAATCCCCGCCCGCGCTGCGGTCTTCCGTCCCGAACCAATCAAGCCAGAATAATCCCCGCCCGCGCTGCGGTCTTCCGTCCCGAACCAATCAAGCACCCCGTTGAGTGCCGATATTTATGGTTATGACTCACCCCACGCGCATCACTCTTATTGCCCTGCTCTGCGCCGGTTCGCTCGCCGGCTGTCAGACTCCCGCTTCGCACACCGATCAAGGGGCGCTGCTTGGCGGGCTGGGGGGAGCGGGCGTGGGGGCCATCATCGGCAAGCAAAGCGGCAACACGGGAGCCGGCGCGGTGATCGGCGCCGCTGCCGGAGCGCTTACAGGTGCCGTGGTCGGCAACAAAATGGACGAGGCCGACGCCCGCAATCGGGCCCTGATCGAGCAACAATTAGGCCGCCGCGTGAATGCTTCGGCCGTGACTTCGCAAGACGTAATCACGATGACGCAGGCCCACGTGGGCGACGAGCTGATCGTCACACACATCCGGGTTCACGGCGTCGCAGCGCCGGTTGGCACGAACGACGTGATCCAACTCAAGCAGTCGGGCGTCTCTGACAGGGTGATCCAAGCGATGCAAACCGCTCCGCCCCCTGGCGCGGTCGTGGCGCCTGGTCCGCCGCCGCAACCGGTGATCATCGAAGAGCACTATGGCTATCCCCGCCCCTATTGGGGACCCGGATATTGGGGCGGATATCGGCCCTATCACCGGCCAGGCTGGAGCGTGGGCGTAGGCATTGGCGGATAAACTGCCACACCGTTGCGGCAGCTCGATCGCGATGTGCCATTTTCTCGGAAAAACCGGGCGTCCTCAGTTTGAGACCACTTGTCCTCAATCTGAGGACAATTCTTGCCTACCCGCAATTTTCTAATTGCCTTGCGGCGCGTACAATTGCGGTCACGGTGCAGGCATTCGTGCGCAAACGTGCGCTGCGGCATGCCAAATGGCACAATGCTTGCATTCTCATGACGCCGGCGCTAACGCGCCTTGCTGGCCGGTTGGTGGCAATCAAAACACAACACATTGGCCCAAGTGATGGGCCGCTTTAACGAGGAGTAATGGTTATGGCTCACGAACTTCGTCGCACGGCGGCAGGAGTCGTGTTCTGCGGCGCACTGGGTTTGGTTTTGATCGGTTCATGGGGACGCGCGGAAGAACCACCACCAGCCTTGCCGGGTGGGCCTGAACTGGGCGCGCCGGGGAACGTGCCTCCGCCGCCGCAAGCCGCACAGCCACAAGGAGCCCCGCTATCAGGAGACGGCGCTGCCAATCCGGCCGCCGACGCCCAGGGCGGCGAAGTTCTCACACGCGGCCCGATCCACGAAGCATTCGCCGAGCCGTACACCTACAACCCCAAGCCGACGGTCGTCGTGCCGCGCAAGCCCCCCGAGCCCATCAATGAAATGCCCCCCGACGTAAAACCGGAGGGAGATCGCGTCGAGTGGCTTCCCGGTTATTGGTCGTGGGACGACGAGCGGAATGATTATCTGTGGATCAGCGGTCTGTGGCGCAAGCTGCCGCCGGGACGACGTTGGGTTCCCGGCTATTGGGTGGACGACGCCGGTGGCTTCCGCTGGGTCGCCGGGATGTGGGCGGCTGAACAGGCGCAAGAGCTGAACTACCAGCCGCAGCCCCCCGACAGTGTCGAGCAAGGTCCGAACGTCGCCAGCCCCGGTGAAAACTACTTCTGGGTGCCCGGCGTGTGGATGTACTCCAACAACGCTTATCGCTGGCGAACCGGATTCTGGTCGCAGGGCGTCGACGGCTGGGTGTGGGTTCCTGCCCATTATTCCTGGACTCCGCGCGGCGTGTTCTTCGTCAACGGCTATTGGGACTTTGCGTTTCATCGCCGCGGCGTGCTGTTCGCGCCGGTGTATTACCGCACGGCCTTTTATGCTCGGCCGGCGTTTGTGTATTCGCCGTCGGTCGTGGTGTCGCTGGGCGGCGTGTCGTCGAACTTGTTCGTGCGCGTCGGCTATGGGCAATATTGCTTCGGCGACTTCTACGGCGACGTGTATTTTGGCCGCGGCTACTGCCCTTGGTACATGTATCCACGCCGTTACTGCCCCGATCCGTTGTTGACGTACGAAGTGTGGCGCCACAATTCGCGGCACGAGGGGAACTACATCGCGGCGCTCGAAGCACGGCACCAGGACTTCTTGCGTCACCCCGACATGCGGCCGCCGCGCACCTACCTCGCGCAGCAGCAATGGGGACGAGGCGTGACGGACGCCCGAGTGCGTGAAGCAGGGATGATGGGGCGGCCGCTGAGTGAAGTGGCGGCGCGGGGCGGCAACGACTCGCGGTCACACTTCGTTCATGTGGCCGATGCGCAACGGACTGAGATTCAACGCAACAACCAGCAGATGCGAACGCTGGTTACCGAGCGCCGGCAGTTGGAACGTGGTTCGGGCGGCCCTGGCGGAATGGGGCCAGGAGGTCGGGACGTCGTTGGGCGTGACGCTGCCGGTCGAGACGGCGCGGGCCGCGTGGGAGGCAACGCACCGAGTAGCGGGCTACGTCTGCCCGCCGTGGCGGCACGGTCCAACACAGGCGCCGGCAGCGGTGGTCCTCCAAATCCGGGTGACGCAGGCGCTGGCGGCACTGGAGCCGGCGCGGGCCGCGGAGGGGCGACAGGCGGATCAACCGTTGGACGTGGCGTGGGGGGGCGCGACGCAACGGGCCGTGATGCGGGCGCTGGTCGCGGCGGCGCAACCGGCGGGCCCACGGGAGGAACTGGCGGCGCGACGGGCGCAGTCGGTGGAGCCACCGGGGGCACGGGCACCGGGGCTGCGGGAGCAACAGGCGGCAGAACGATTGGTGGGAGTACTACGGTTCCTGGCACCGGCCGCGCTGGCACCACGGGGGGCACACGAACACGCGACCCCAATGATCGGACCCGGCGTAGTGACGGCACTGACACTACGGATACCACACCCGGCGATTCCGGCCGGGGCGGGGCATCGGATCGCGGCTCGATCGATCGCGGTTCGCGCGGAGGCGCCGGAGGTGGGGGTGGAGGAGGTGGCGGTTCTCGCGGCGGTCGCGAGCGATCGACGCGCGATAAATCGTCGCAGGTCATTCCACCGACAGATGGCGGAACACGAAGTACGGAAGGCACCGCCACGGGCGGCTCGCCCAGCCTGAAGAGCGCACTGCCGACCGTGGTGGAGCGCAACCGTGCCGAGCCCATTCGCAGAGCGGTGGCGGCGGACGATGGCGGTCGCTCGACGCATAAGAGCGTCGGCGATCCGTCGGGTGCGCGAGGTGACGCATCGACGCGAGATCGGGGTGCCAATTCTGGCTCGGGTAGCGCGCGGGCCGTCACACCGCCACGTGTATCGACCCCTCCGGGCACGGGTTCTGGATCGGCCAGCGCAGGCGGGACGGGCGGCTCGCGCGGCAAGAATGGCACGTCGGACTCGAAGCTCAGCGATCCGAAAAAGGACGACGACAGCAAGGGTTCGTCGGGACGTCAACGAGGGCGGTGACGGCGGGTGCCATGGGCAGCTTGCTGCCCTTGCCCGCTCTGCAACCAATTTGCCGCGGTTGCAGGAATGTTGCCCGGCCGCGACAATGGCCGGGCCATGATTCTCCACCCCCACCCTGCCCCGCCGCTGCCATTGCTCATCACCGGCATTGCCGGTGTCGCGGGCTACAACGCGCTGGCTTGGTTTCAACAGCAATTTCCAGGGCAGGTGATTGGCATTCGCCAACGCGACAACTGGCGTCTGAGCGGGCCAGGAATCGAAGCGTGTGACGCGGAAGACCCGGTGCAGCTTGCCCGGCTATTCGATGAGCATCGCTTTCAATCTGTGCTCGACTGCGCCGGAAACTGCGCATTGCGAGCGTGCGAACTCGACCGAGCGCTGGCTTGGCGCACGAACGTCGAAGGGGTCCGCAACCTGCTCACCGTGCTCGACGGCCGCACAATGCTCGACGGTCGCGACGTGCGGCTGTTGCATCTCTCGATCGATCTGGTCTACAGCGGAGACCGCGACGGAAATTACATCGAGCGCGACCCGCCCGACCCGGTGACCGAATACGGCGCCACGATGGTGGCCGCCGAGCGCATGATCCAGGTGGCGGCGCCCGCGGCTTGCATCCTGCGGATCTCGCTGCCGATGGGGATCAGCTTCAATGGCCACGCCGGGGCGATCGATTGGATTCAATCGCGCTTTCGCAAGTCGCGCCCCGCTACGCTCTATTTCGATGAAGTACGAACCCCCACCTACACCGATTGCCTCAACGAGCTGCATGCCACAGTACTGAGCAGCGACCTGCGCGGACTATATCACGCCAGCGCGCCGCGGCAGTTGAGCCTGTTTGAGATCGCGCAGGTGATCAATCGCGTCGGCGGTTATGAGCCCGAGTTGCTGCGCGGCTGCCCGAGAATCGAAGCGGGGCCGATTCCGCCGCGGGCGGGCAATGTGTCGATGAACGGTGAAAAACTCTCGGCCGCGCTGGGGTATCAGCCGTTCGATCCCTGGCCGAACGACGAGCGGTTCGTGCCGACTGATCGCCAGTGGCACTTTCGGCGCGAGACAGGCGACCCCGGCTCGCCGGAATTGCTGGCGGAAGTGTTGTATCGCAATCCGGCTCGGGGGCGGACGAAGGTGTGACGGTGCGAATCCCCCTTATTGGAGATTGGAACCTTTGGTCATTGGTCATTCAGCTTCCTCAGTATTCGATCGTAAAACATCAACCCCACCAATGACTTGCCATCGTGGACCTCGCCACGATCGACCATTGCCAGAGCTTCGTCCCACGAATAAATGACGGTTTCGATCTGTTCTCCTGGCTCCAGCGCCGCTGCGCCGGCGGTCAGTCCGGTGGCCAAATAGAGGTACATCCGCTCGCTGAGGATGCCCGGCGACGTGTGGAACTCGCAGAGCAGCTTCAATTCCTCGGCCCGATAACCGGTCTCTTCGATCAACTCGCGGTGCGCCGTGGTTGCTGGCGGCTCGCCCGGGTCGAGCGTCCCTGCTGGCAGTTCCAGCAGCGTGCCCCCCACCGCGATCCGTCGATTGCGAATCATCAGCACCCGCCCATCGGAAAAGATGGGCAAGATGGTCGCCGCGCCCGGGTGGACCAGATATTCCCGGGCATGCGGCTGGCCGTCGCGGTCCGGTTCGGTCTGGCGCACGACGCGAAACCGCCGCGTTGTTAGCAATTCTTCCGGTGCGTCGGGCACGGTCTAGGTCTCCGTAAGATTTAGATTGCGTGCTGCGCATTGCCTGAGGGCCGAACCGGTGATAGGATAACTGAGAGCGGAACGGTCACCAAGCGAAATCGATCCGACCGGCTATCTCAGGGGTGTCGGCGGCGGAATTCGATTGCGGCGCGAACGGCGTCGCCAACCGACAGGGTTGGGTTCTATGCGCGACGACACGAGCTGGAGCCTGGGATTAGGTCGCTGGCTCGGCGTCCCCGTACGACTGCACGTCTCGTTTATTCTGCTGGGGATGGCGATCCTGTTTCTCTGCTCCCCCCCGGGCGGCCCGGCGGTTTCGGAAGAACTGTTGCGGCAGCAGTTGTTCGAAGGGGTGCTGGTGCTGGGGATCTGGTTCTTTAGCGTCGTGCTGCATGAAGCGGGGCACATTGCCGCCATCTCACGGTTGGGGGGCCTCGCGGACGAAGTAATCCTCACGCCGCTGGGCGCCCTGCCGCCGCGCGATTTTCAATTCGAGACACAGCGCGAGCTGGTCAGTGCCCTGGCCGGACCGATCGTCAATTTGGCCGTCTGGCTGTTGTGCGCCGCGTTTCTGCTGGCGCTGGGCGAGCCGGGGACGTCGAACCTGCTCAATCCCTTTTATCCCCGCGATCTGTTGCTGGGGGCCTGGGCGATCAAGGCCCTGAAGGTGGGGATGTGGATCAACTGGCTGCTGGTGACGGTCAACCTGCTGCCGGCGTTTCCGCTGGACGGGGGCCGGGCCCTGTCGTGCATGCTGGGGCCGGCGATGGGGCATCGACGCGGCACAATGGTGGTCGTGAAGGCCACGCTGATCACGGCGGTGATGCTACTGCTGTTCGCGGTGCTGCTGGGGCCGGCGCCGAAGGGGTTCGTCGTGGCGGCCTGGCTGCCGCTGACCACGATCGCCGTGTATTTGTATTTCCACGCCCGCGAGCAGGCCCAGATTGCCAGCGATGACGAATCGGAAGAAGACTTTTTGGGCTACGACTTTTCGCAGGGCTACACCAGCCTGGAGCAGCGGGGAGAGCCGGCGGCGCCGCCACGGCTGGGCCCCATTCGCCGCTGGCTGGAGCGCCGTCGGCAGGAGAAGGAAGCGCGGCGGCAAATTATCGAACGCGAGGAAGAACTGCGCGTCGACGCCATCCTGCAGCAGCTCCACGACGGCGGTCCGGAGAGCCTCTCGCCCGAGGATCGCGCGGTGCTGCACCGCGTCAGCGCCCGCTACCGCTCACGGTCGGAGAGCGAGTCATCGTGAGCGGAAAGTTCGATCGGCGAGCCGTAGCGTACGCATCTCGGCTTACCCGAACATCGAGCCCCCTTGGGCTTCAAACGCGTTCTTGTAGTGCTCGATCGTCGGCTTCTTCGCGTCGGCGGGCCAGGTGACGGCCACGACGTCGAAACGCGTGGGGCAGTCCAGCAGGCCGTGCCGTTTCAGATACGCCAGCGCGGCGCGGGTGATGCGGCGCTGCTTCTCGGCGTCAACCGCTTCGGCCGGGTGGCCCGCGTCGTGCGAAGTGCGGGTCTTCACCTCGACGAAAACCACGGTGCGGCCAGAGGCCCCGCGCAAATCAACAGCAATGATGTCCAACTCGCCGAACTTGCGCCGCGCGGCCCGATCGACAATCCGATAGCCCAGCCGCCGCAAATATTTGGCCGCGGCCGCTTCACCCCGCTGCCCCAGCGTGCGGGGCCGCCGCCAGCGGGCCAGCCAACCTCGTAGGAACACCACGGATCGGGAAGTGAGAATTGAGAATTGGGAATTGACGAAAGCAAATCGACGCTGGAACTGGTTTTTCCAACTCACGATTCACAATCCTCAATTCAAAATCCCCAATTCTTTCAGTCGCCTTTGCGCTCGCGGAGCCGAACCGCCTTGCCGACGCGGTCGCGGAGGTAATACAGCTTCGCCCGGCGGACGACGCCGCTGCGGACCACTTCCACCTTGGCGATGCGCGGCGAGTGGAGCGGGAACTTGCGCTCCACTCCTTCTCCCTGCACGATCCGCCGGACGGTGAACATCTCGCGGGTGCCGCTGCCGCTGCGGGCAATCACCACGCCGCTGAAGAGCTGAATCCGCTCCTTGTCCCCTTCCA
>JAIOQB010000388.1 GCA_021413585.1 Planctomycetia bacterium | reverse complement strand
CGTGGATGACGATGCAGAGATCGTGGAATTGTTTGTGGATGTGTTGTCGCGCGATGGCCGGTTTGAGGTAAAAACCGCTGCCACGGGCTACGACGCGGGGGTTTTGACGCAGGAGTTCATGCCGGACCTGATGATCCTGGATTACATGCTGCCGGACATCAATGGCAATGTGGTCTGTCAGACGGTGCGGAACAACCCGAAATTTGAGCATATGAAGATCATCATTGTCTCGGGGGTGGTGAACCAGGACGAGATCAATGATCTGCTAAAGGCTGGGGCAAATGACTTTGTGAAAAAACCATTCAATATTGAAAAATTAGTGGAACGGATGGCCGAATTGTTGGTTCTGTGAGTGGCTCGCGGCAGGGTTTTGCGCGGTTTTTTGAGCGAAATTGAATGACCCAGATCGGCGAGCAAACTCAAGACGCCCTGCGGACACGCAAAGTGGAGCTGGTTCTCCAGCAGCTCGACAGCTTGCCCACATTGCCAGCAATCGCGGTGCGGTTGCTGAGCCTTACGGGCTCGGCCGACACAAAAATTGAGGAGGTCACCCAGCTCCTCGCGGGGGACCCCTCTCTTACGGGCAAACTCTTGTCGCTGGTGCAGTCGGCCGCGTGCGGGGCGCGCGTACCGGTGACCAACATCCGTCAGGCCGTGGTCATGCTGGGCTTCGAGGCCCTGCGGAACCTGGTTCTGTCGGTCAAAGTATTTGAGGTTTTCAGCAAGCCCAACGACCAGGACGGCGACGAGCCCAGCGCCTTTAACCGGGGCGAATTCTGGAAGCACTCGCTGGCGGTGGCGACCGCGGCGGAGATGATCGCCGGGAAACTCAAAGGGAAGCTTTCGGCCCAGGACGCATTCGTCTGCGGGCTTCTGCATGATATTGGCAAGGTGGCCTTCGACACGGTGATGCCCAAGAGCTTTTCGCGCGTGGCTGAAGTCGCCACGCTTACCCGCGGCGACATTGCGGAAGTCGAAAAGCGCATCATCGGTCTGGACCACGCGATTGCCGGCAAGCGGCTGGCGCAGGCGTGGAATCTTCCCACAATGATCGTGCAGGCCATCTGGCTGCACGGCGCGGGCCCGACGGCGATCATGCAGGGCGTGACCGATCCGGCGATCGTACACGTGATCGCGCTGGCCGACCTGATCGCCCGCCGGCAGCACATCGGGTACTCGGGCAATTTCCTGTTCCCCTACGACATCGGGCTGTACCAGGGACAGCTGGGTCTGAGCGACGGGGACATCGCGGCGGTGACAGGGTCGCTGGCCGAAGAACTCGAAAAGCGCGCACGGGCCATCGGTCTTTACGACGTCGACTCCAAAACGCTGTACCTGGAAGCCATCGCCCAAGCCAACGGCGAACTGGCGCGGGTGAATCAGCAGCTTTCCACGCAAAACCGCCGGCTCCATTCCCGCAGCGCCTGCTTTGAGCTGGTGACCAAGCTTTACCAGCGCATCGTCCCGGCCGCGAGCCCGGCGCAGCTGTTGGCCGAGATCGGCCGGGTATCGCATGAATTCCTCGGCGCCACGCAGCTGGTGCTCTTCTCGCAGGATCCCGATCAAAAGGTCGGCGAGGTCCTCACCTTTGATAGCGCCTCGCAGACGCACGACAGCTTCCTGATGCAGATGCCTCCCGTTGCCGGCGATCAGCGCCAGGGGCGGAGCGGCGGAGAACCGATTCGTCCGGCCACCCCACAGCTTGACTGGCTGATGGACCGCGTGGGGCCATTCCTCAACTCGCGCAACTGTGCTTACCTGCCTTTGTTGTGCGGATCCGACCCGGTGGGGGGGATCGTCTGGGCGCGTGGGGAGGGTTCCACCGTTTACTCCGCCGGCGGCGATTTGCTGATGGTGTCGCAGGCGTGGGGCATGACGCTCCGCACAGCGCAGGTGCGCGAACAGCAGAATGTGCTGGCCGAGTCGCTGGCCGCGAGTAATCGCGAGCTGGGACTGCTCCAGCAGCAACTCGTTCGGGCCAAGAGTCTCTCGAGCGTGGGCGAGATGGCTGCGGGCGCAGCGCATGAAATGAACAATCCGCTGGCGGTGATGTGCGGCCGGGCGCAGCTGCTGGCGAGCAAGTTGACTGATGGTACGCTCAAGCAGGATGCGGTTTCGATCGCGCAGCAGGGGCAGCGTCTGAGCCAGATCATCACGGACCTGATGGAATTTGCGAAGCCGGAGCATCCGAAGCTCGGACAGGCGTCGGCAGCGGAATTGGTTGCCGAGGGCGTGCAAGCGGCCAAGGCGCGTGCCGCAGGCGCGGGGGTAAAAGTTCGCGTGGAATGCTCGCCGGACTTGCCGGTGATGCACGTTGACGCGAGGCAGATATCCAACGCGATCGCCGAGGTGGTGCTCAATGCCATGCAGGCGACGCAGGCGGCGAAGGGGTCGGGCGCGGCCGAAGTGCTGGTGCAGACGCGGCTCGATTCGCTGGACCGGCAGGTGATTATCCAGGTGACCGATCACGGAACGGGGATGAGCGACCAGACCATTCGCCACGTGTTTTCGCCGTTTTATTCGGCCAAGACCGCGGGCCGCTCGCGCGGCA
>JAIOQB010000344.1 GCA_021413585.1 Planctomycetia bacterium | reverse complement strand
AGTTGCGGCCAATGCACTCCCTGCCGCGAAGGAACCGCCTGGGCGTTGCGGCTCTTGGAGCGGATCAAAGCAGGGAAGGGGAGGCTGGCGGATCTCGACTTGATCCTCGAGATCGGCGACAACATCGGCATCATCCCCGGAACCACCATCTGCGGCCTGGCCGACGGCGCCGCCTGGCCCATGAAAAACAGCATCCGCAAGTTCCGCGACGAGTTTGAGCAGCACATCAAGGGGACCAACCCCGGCGGGTACATGGTTACCGAAGCGGTGCGGGCGCTGCAGGTAATTGAGGTGCATTAGTTTACCCAGCAGTCGAAAATTAGGTTGAGACACAGAGGCACAGAGGAACTTAATGACCAATCACCAAATTCCAATCTCCAATAAAGGAGCTGCGGACGTTTTATTGGAGATTGGAATTTGGTCATTGGGATTTTCTTCTCCGTGCCTCCGTGTCTTCGTGGTGAAAAAAACCTGAGAAGCAGAAGCAGCATGGCCAAGATCATCATCGACTCGCACGAAATCGAAATCGGCGACCGGGAACGCCTTAACGGCATCCAGGCGGCCGCGCGGGTTGGCGTTGATATTCGTGGCCAGTTGCCGGATGTGCCTGGTCGAAAGCGGCCGCAAAGATCCGCAGACTGGCAAAGTGACGATGCTGCCGAAGTTGGTCCCTGCCTGCCAGACACCCGCCACGGACGGCACCGTGTTCATCACCGATAGCGACAAGGTGCGCCAATCGCGGGCGATGGTGGAGGAAGACCTGCTGATCGACCACCCCATCGATTGCCCCATTTGTGACAAGGCGGGGGAGTGCCGGCTGCAGGATTATCACTTCCAGCACGGCCAGCGCGAGCGACGGGCCGACATCCGCCCCTTCACCAGCCGCCGCCGGCCGCTGGGGGACACGGTCACGCTGTTCGTCGATCGCTGCGTGATGTGCAGCCGCTGCGTCCGCTTTACGCGCGAGATCACCGGCACGAATGAGTTGTATGTGACGGGCCGCGGCAGCGCCGAGGAAATTGACGTGCTGCCGGGCTTCCCGTTGGAAAACCGGATGTCGGGCAATGTGGTCGATCTGTGCCCCGTCGGTGCGTTAGGAGACAAGGATTTCCTGTATCGACAGCGAGTCTGGTTCATGAAGAGCCACAACGGTGTGTGCGCGGGTTGCTCCACCGGCTGCTCCGTGAATGTCGACGTCAACCAGGACCATGTCTATCGTCTCCGCCCTCGCGAAAATCCGCATGTGAACCAGTGGTGGATGTGCGACGAAGGCCGGTATGGTTTTCATCACGTGCATAGCCCCAATCGGCTGGCTGGTCCGCACCGTCGCGAGCAAGAGGCGTTCGTGCCGGCAGACTGGACGAAGCTGCCGGCCGAGTTGGACGCCAAGCTGCGTGCGGCGGGGCGCGTGGCCGGCGTGTTCTCGCCGCACATGACCGTTGAAGCGGCCTACCTGTGGGCCACGTACTTGCGAGACGTCGATCCGCAGGCGCGGTTGGTCCTAGGCCCCGTGCCGGTCGAAGGGGAAGACGAGCAGTTCAAGAACGGGTTTACGATCCGGGCTGAAAAATGTCCCAACCGTCGCGGCGTGGAAGAGGTAATCGCCCACTTTGCCGGGCGAGTGGAAGCAATGGCCGAACTGCTGGCCGATTCCGAACTCTCGCTTGGCGCAATCTGGTTCGGCGGCGGGTACAAGCACGACTGGATCGATACGGACACAGCTGAGCGGCTCGCAGCCGCCGCGCCGCTGCTGATCGTGCAAGACTTGTTCGACTCGCCCCTGATGCAGCGGGCCACGTACCAGTTGCCCGCCGCCGCGTTTGCCGAACGGGACGGATCGTACGTCAACCATGCCGATCGACTGCAGTCATTCGCCTGGGCCATCCGCCCGCCGCTGGGCGTGCGTGAAGAAGCGAGCCTGGCGTGGCTGCTGCTCGGCCGCCGCGGGTTGTTCCAGTCGAGAGAAGTGCTCGACGAAATTGCTCGCGAAATCATGTTCTTCCACGCAGCCGCCGGCGGCGTGCCGGACGTAGGAGTGGACTTAAAGGTCAACCGACTGGCCGCAGAACCAATAGAACAAACCGCAAGAACCGTTTAGCCGCGACGCGCCGCGGAGCGCGTACGTCATCCTCCAACCAGCCATCCACCACGGAAACCGCCGTGCTCGAGTTATTCGCCATCCCGCTCGTGAAGATCGTCGTGCTCATCGGAGCATTGATGACCGTCACCGCATACCTGGTGCTGCTGGAGCGCAAGATGGCCGCTTGGGTGCAGGATCGCCGCGGCCCCGATCGCGTCGGCGTGCCGCTGACCAAGATCCGCCTGTTCGGCCTCGGCCAGCCGCTGGCCGACGGCTTGAAGTTCCTGTTCAAGGAAGAGTTCACGCCGCGACACGTCGAGCCGCTGCTGTATACGCTGGCACCCGTGGTGACGCTCGCCTCGGCCCTGGCGATCTACGCCGTGATCCCGATGGGCGACACGCTGCCGCTAAAGATCGGCGCCTCGGGCGCGAATCTGAGCATGGTCGTGGCCCCGGGTTGCGACGTCGGTTTGCTATACATCTTCGCGCTATCGAGCATCGCCGTGTACGGCGTGATCCTCGGCGGCTGGGCGAGCAACGACAAATACAGCTTCTTGGGCGGCCTGCGGACGAGTGCCCAAATGGTGGCCTACGAACTGCCGCTCGGCTTGGGCATTTTGGGAGTCGTCCTGGTCAGCGGCAGCCTTGACCTGGGGAAGATCATCCATCAGCAGGCGGACAGCGGCCTGTGGTTCGCGTTCACGCAGCCGTTGGGACTGGTGGTGTTCGTCGTGGCGGCGTTTGCCGAGGCGGCCCGCCTGCCATTCGACTTGCCGGAGTGCGAGCAGGAGCTGGTCGGCGGCTACCATACGGAATATTCTGGCATGCGGCTGATCACTTTCTTGATCGCCGAGTTCATGCACATGGTCACCGTTTCGTTCTTGATTGTGATCCTGTTCTTTGGCGGCTGGCACTTCTGGGGCCTGACCGGCTCCGGGCCGGTCGAGAGTTGGGGGCAGGGGATCTTGCGGATCGGCGTGCTGATGGCCAAGGTGTTTGGCGTGATTTTGTTCTTCATGATGGTCCGCTGGAGTTGGCCCCGGTTCCGGTTCGATCAGTTGATGTCGCTGGCGTGGAAGGTGATGCTGCCGCAGGGACTGTTGAACCTGGCGCTGATGGCCGTGCTGTGCGAGCCGTTCATCGCCGAGCGAATTGGCAGCCGGCACTGGGGCGTGTTCCTGCTGATCTCGTGGGCCGTGGCCCTGCTCGCCTGGCTGGTCACCGCGTTGGTCCAGCCGTCCGGCCCGGAGAACAGTCCGCAGCGAGTTGAGCCGTCCATTTGAGTTGTCGTTTTCGTATATGTCGACCCGAAAGTGAACTATGCGTACTGACGACCCGAGCATCCGTTGGATCGAAGAGCCCAGTCTGGGGCTGTCTGGGCGGATGTTCTTGCCGTTGTTCGTGCAGGGGCTGACCACGACCGCGCGGCATTTGTTCTCGCCGAAGGTCACCGTCAGCTTTCCAGAGGAGCGGCCGAAGGTGGACAATCCGTTGATCTACCGCGGTGTGCATCGCCTGAATCGCGACGCCGAAGGCCGCGTCAAATGCGTGGCCTGCTTCCTGTGCGCCACCGCCTGCCCGGCTCACTGCATCGACATCGTGGGCACCGAAAGTCCCTGGCCCGATCGGGAAAAATACCCTGCCTCGTTCACGATCGATGAGCTGCGCTGCATTTACTGCGGGATGTGCGAAGAGGCGTGTCCTGTGGACGCCATCGAGCTGACCAGCCTGCTCGACCTCACCGGCCGCAGCCGCGAAGAGATGATCTTCGACAAGGAAAAGCTGCTGAGCGTCTACGATCAGACCAAAGACACCGAGCCGATGCCGTCCGCCCGGCTGGGAGGGACGCTATGAACCTCCTGTTGGCGACTATCCAAGAAACGTGGGCCACCTGGACCACGCACTGGCACGTCTGGACGCAGCACGTTCCGATGCTGCAATCGCGGCTCACCTGGGGAGCGATCCTGCTGGCCCTGGGAATGTGGCTGTTGCTGCCGCGCGGCGGACGGCGGGGCCGCGCGGCGGGCGCACTGCTGTGCGTCGCCGCGCTCGGCGTGTTCGCGTCGCGGCTGCCGTTTCTGGGGGATTGGAGCCACCAGGGAGTCTTCTGGCTGCTGGCCGGCGTGACCGTGGTGGCCGGCCTGGGGACGATCAGCATGCGCAGTCCGGTTTACTGCGCATTGTGGTTCTCGCTGGCCCTGCTCGGCACCGGTGGACTATTTCTCTTTAGCGGCGCCAGCTTCCTGGGCATCGCCACGGTGATCGTCTACGCCGGGGCGATTGTGGTCACGTTCTTGTTCGTGCTGATGCTGGCCCAGCCTGAGGGGAACGCGTACTACGACCGGATCAGTTGGGAGGCGATGGCCTCGGCGCTTTCCGGCGCGGTGCTGGTGTTTCTCCTGTCGGTCGTGCTCGCCGATACGTTCAACAGTCCCCGTTCGACGCTCGCCGCGCAGGCGCCCGCCGCGCCGGCATTGGCGAAGGGGGTATTGGCCCCCGAGCATGTCGCCACGCTCGGCGGGCAGCTCTTCAGCCGCTATTTGGTCTCCGTCGAGGTGATCGGCGTGTTGTTGCTGGTGGCCCTGGTCGGGGCGTCGGCGATCATCATGCTGCAGGGGCGCACCGACGCGCGTGGGCGTGCCGCCCGCGGCGCGGCGGAGGAGGGTTCTCCGCAATGAACGAGCTGGGCTTGCTGGAAAACATGCTGGTCGTCGGTGCGCTGCTGTTCGGCATCGGGCTGGTGGGGCTCTGCGCGCGGCGCAACATGATTGTGATGTTCCTGTCGGCCGAGTTGATGCTGCAAGGCGTGTCGGTCAGCCTGGTGGGGTGGAGCCGGTTCCACAACGATTGGGGGGGCCAGATGCTGGTGATTTTCATCATCGCCGTGGCGGCCTGCGAGGCGGCCATCGCCCTGGCGCTGCTGGTGACGCTGTTTGCCGATCGCGGCAGCCTGGACGTCACGTTGTGGCAATCGCTGCGCGAGGACAACCTGCCGCCGCACGTCGATATCGAAGTCCCCGAGCCGACCGACGAAGAACCCCACTGGCCCACGCTCACCCCGGCCGGCAACCAGCCGCGCGTCGACGCTGAAAAACAGAGGCACCGGACCCATGTCTGATCCGCTGGCCAATATCCGAACCTTGCTGGTGCTCGTGCCCGCGCTGCCGCTGCTGGCCGCCGTGGTGACCGCCGTGCTGGGGCCGCGCGTGCTCAAGAGCCGTGCCCATTGGCCGGTGGTGCTGGGTTTGGGCCTCAGCGCCATCGTGGCCTTGATGCTGCTCGCCGAGGTCAATCGCCACTCCCGCAACATGGCCCACGACTCGAAATTGGCCGCCACGGGGCATGTGACGCTATGGCGCTGGACCGGCATTCCCGACGTTCTGGCCACGCCCCCGGCCGCTGCCGCCGCGATGGAAAAGGCCCACACCACGCCGCCGCGAATGCTGCCGTTCGACGTGGACGTGACGCTGCGAGTGGACCCGCTCACGGCGCTGATGCTCTCGATGGTCACGTTCGTGTCGTTTCTGGTGGCGATCTACGCGGTCGGCTACATGCATGGAGACCGGAGCTATTGGCGGTTCTTCGCGTACGTCGGCCTGTTCGTGTTCTCGATGACGATGCTGGTGCTGGTGAGCAACTTCCTATTGCTCTACGTCTTCTGGGAAGCGGTCGGGATGTGCAGCTACCTGCTGATTGGCTTCTGGTATCAAAAGCCCGAGGCGGCGGCCGCGGGCAAGAAGGCGTTCCTGGTCAATCGCGTCGGCGACTTTGGCTTTGCCCTGGGCATCTTTTTGATCTGGATCACCTACGGCACGCTCAACTTCCACGACACTACTCTCTCCTCCGGCGGAGTGCTTCCTGGCGTGCTGGGACAGATTCGCTTGGGGGACGCTTCGCTGTATGTCCCCGGTGGCTTGGCAACAGCGATCTGTCTGCTGCTGCTGGTGGGTGCCTGCGGCAAGAGTGCCCAGTTCCCGCTGCACGTGTGGCTGCCCGATGCGATGGAAGGGCCCACGCCCGTCAGTGCGCTGATCCACGCCGCCACGATGGTCACGGCCGGGGTCTACATGATCGTCCGCTGCACGCCGCTGTTCGGGGCCTCGCCGCAGGCTCAGCAGGTGGTGGCGATCATCGGCGGGCTCACTGCGCTGTTGGCGGCAATCATCGCGGTGACGCAGACGGACCTGAAGCGCATCCTGGCGTATTCCACCATCAGCCAGTTGGGCTACATGTTCCTGGGCTTGGGGACCGGCTCGATGCTGGGCATTTCGGCCGGCATGTTTCACCTGCTGACGCACGCTTTCTTCAAGGCGCTGTTGTTCCTGGGGGCCGGCAGCGTGATGCACGCCCTGGGTGGGGTGATCGACCTGCGGCAGTTCAGCGGCCTGCGGCGCAAGATGCCGGTCACCTGCTGGACGTTCTTGATCGGCTGCCTGGCGCTGGCGGGCGTGTTGCCGTTTGCCGGCTTTTGGAGCAAAGACCGCATTCTGGCGGCGGTGCATGAACGGGCACATGCGGTCGTCGCAGGGTACCATTCCAGTTTCCCCGTATATGAATGGCTCTATTGGGTCGCCATCGGCACGGCGTTTCTGACGGCGTTCTACACGTTCCGAGCGTTCTTCCTGGCGTTCTGCGGACCCGAGCGCGTGCCCGCCGCGGCGCATCCGCACGAGTCTCCCAACACGATGACGCTGCCGCTGGCGATCCTGGCGGCGTTTGCCGCTGGCATCGGCCTGACGCTGGAGGCGGGCTCGTGGTTCGATTCGTTCCTGGCGGAATCGCCGTCGCTCGCGGCGCTGGCGGCTCACGAAACCGGGCCGGCCGGATCGCACTTGCACGTGGCGGTGCTGAGCACCGTAGTGGTGCTCATCGGCATCGGGCTGGCCGCGTTCTTTTACCTGGGCGAGCGAACGCAGATCGACCGCCTGGCCATGTGGCTGCGGCCAGTCTATGAGGCATCGCATCGCAAGCTGTGGTTCGACGAAGTCTACGATCTGTTGATTGTCGGTCCACTGCGGATTTTGGCCTATCTGCTGAGCCTCGTCGATCGATTCCTCATCGACGGCCTGGTGAATCTGATTGGCCGGCTGCCGGTGTGGCTCGGCGCGGTGCTGCGGCCGACGCAGAACGGGTTGTTGCAGTCGTACGCGCTGGCGATGGCGATTGGGGTGCTCGTGTTGTTGGGAACGTTGGTTCTTTTCTGATTTGCGATTTGCGAATGTTGAACTGCGAATGTTGAACTGCGGAGCGTTAGAAAACTAGTAATGATGGAATTTTCACCTCAACATCTGCTGCTGTGGTCGTTGGCTCTTCCCTTGATTGGGGCGGGGCTGATTTGCCTATTGAATGACGGCCGGCCGCAGCGGGCACGCACCATCGCCCTGGTCACCACGCTCTTGACGCTGCTGGTAGCGGGGCGCGTGGCTTTTATGTTTCCGGCCAACGGGATCAATCTGGAATCCACCGGCGGCGCGTTTGCGCTGACGGACGCCAGTTGGCTCGGGAAAATCTCCGGGTTGGACGTGCGGTTCAGCGTGGGGCTCGACGGGCTGAGCGTCTGGTTCTATGCCCTGTCCGCCTTGCTGAGCTTCTGCTGCGTGCTATTGAGTTGGGAATCGATCCATGAGCGGCCGGCGACGTTCTATTCGCTGCTGTTGATGCTGCTGTGCGGCATGATGGGGGTGTTCGCCGCCCGCGATATTTTGTTGTTCTACGTGTTCTTCGAGTTCACGCTGATTCCGCTCTATTTCCTGATCGGTATCTGGGGGCATGAGGACCGCAACTACGCGGCGACGAAGTTCTTCCTGTTCACGCTCACCGGCAGCGTGCTGACGTTCCTGGGTTTGCTGACGGTCGTGCTGGTGAACTTCAGCCACACCGGAGACCTGACGTTTTCGATTCCGAAGCTGACTGCCGCCCTGGGACCGGTAGGGGGCCATCCGATGCCGCTCCACCTGCAACTGTGGATCTTCGCGGCGCTGACCGCCGGGTTTGCCATCAAAGTGCCGCTGTTTCCGCTGCACACCTGGCTGCCGCTGGCCCACACGCAGGCCCCGGCCGCGGGGAGCGTGCTGCTGGCGGGCGTGCTGCTGAAGCTCGGCACGTATGGGTTCGCGCGGTTCAACCTGCCGCTGGCGCCGGAGGCGACCGCGTGGCTGCTGCCGGCGCTGCTCTGGATCTCTGTGGCGGGGATCATCTACGGCGCGCTGGTGGCCCTGGCCCAGACCGACATGAAGCGGCTGATTGCCTATTCCAGCGTCTCGCACCTGGGCTTCTGCATGTTGGGGTTGTTTGCCTTGACGCCGCTGGCGGTGCAGGGGGGGATGCTGCAGGCGGTCAATCATGGGCTCTCCACCGGCGGGCTGTTCGCCATCATGGGGATGATTCACGACCGGTACCACACGCGAGAGATCAGCGCACTAGGGGGCCTGGCGCGGCGAACGCCGTGGATGGCCCTGTTTATGGTGTTCTTCACGTTCTCCAGCATTGGGCTGCCGGGGCTCAATGGTTTTGCCGGTGAGTTCCTGCTGCTGGCCGGGATGTTTCAACGGGCCTGGATGACCACTGGGCCCGGCGGCCTGGGGCTGAAGGTGATCGCCGTGCTGGCGGTTTCCGGCGTGGTGTTGGGCGCCTGGTACATGCTGTGGCTGGTGCAGCGCGTGTTCTTCGGCCCGCTGCGCGAACCGCACGGCACGGGCCACGGCCATGGCAGCCACGATGAATTGGGCCACGATCTAAAACAGCCAGATCGCCCGCTGGTGCGCGACCTTTCCTTGCGGGAGATCGGTGCGCTGGTGCCGCTGGCGGTATTCATTTTCTGGATTGGGCTGTGCCCTCAGTTTTTTCTCAGCCGCATGGCCCCCGCGCTTCAGGAGGCCACTCAGCCCGCGGCGGCGGCCTGGCAAGCGCGGCAGACGAACGAAGCGGCCGATCGGCAGACCGCGCTCAATCCCCGGCCCTCGGTTCCGGTCGTGGCAGAGACTTCCCCTTAATCGATGGCTTCGAGCGGCATCATGACGACAGCGACCTCCATCCAACTGCTGGCCCCGCAATGCGTGCTGGTCTTCACGGCCATCGTGATCTTCGTCGGCGGCGCGTTTAGCGAAGGCCGCGGCCCGTGGAAGCAGTTGGGGATCTTTGGGCTCGTGATGTCGGGGTTGATTCTGGCGCAGCACCAGAGGGCCTTTGAAACACTGTTGCAGCATAATGAAGTGGCGGCGACGTTCGGCCCAGTGAGCCTCGATCTGCTCGGGTATCTGGCCTCCTGGCTGGCGCTGGGGGTAGGCGTGCTGCTGGTGTTGCAGGTGACGGGGACGGATGCCCGCGGGCCGGCGCCGGAGGTGATCGGCTCGCTGCTGCTGCTGGTCGCGGGGTTGATGCTGGCTGCCCAGGCGAACGACCTGGTGCTGCTGTTTCTGGCGCTGGAGTTGATTTCGATCCCCACTTACGTGCTGCTGGCGCTGGCGCGGCCGACGCCGGCGGGGCGCGAGGCGGCGCTGAAGTACTTCTTCCTGAGCATCCTCTCCAGCGGCCTGACGCTCTACGGCTTCAGCTTTCTCTACGGCGTGGCCGGCTCCACGCAACTGGCCGATTTGTACAGCGTGGCCGCCGGGCCGTTACACGCCTTTACGTCGCTACCGCTGTTGGTGCGATTGGGCGTGCTGCTGGTGGTGGCCGGGCTGGGGATGAAGATCGCCATCGTGCCGCTGCATTTCTACGCTCCGGATGTGTATCAAGGGACGAGCCCCGCAGCCGCCGCGATGTTGTCCGCCGTGCCTAAAATCGCCGGTGTGATCGTGCTGGTGCGCGTGGCGGCCGCCGCGCGGCCCGACCTTGGCGAACTGGGTTGGAAACTGATGCTGGGGCTCTCCGTGATCACTATGACGCTGGGGAACGTGTTGGCCTTGTGGCAGCGCAACGTGCGCCGGCTGCTGGCGTATTCGTCGATTGCCCACGCGGGTTATCTGTTGATCGGCTTGGCGGTGTGGTTGGCCGTGCCGGATAAGAGCGTGGCGGGCAGCGGGCATCCGGTCACACCCGGGCTGGCGGTGTCGGGCCTGTCGGCCGCGCTGTTTTATCTGGTGGTGTATTCGGTCGCCTCGCTCGGCACGTTCGCGGCGATTGGCTACCTGGGGCGTCCGGATCGACCGCTCGACACGGTGAGCGAACTCGCCGGCGTGGCCAGCTCGCACCCGGCGATTGCCGCGGCGCTGGCGCTGTTCATGTTCAGCTTGGCCGGGTTGCCGCCGCTGGCGGGCTTTTGGGGGAAGCTGATGTTGATCATCCGAGCGTTGAGCGTGGACGTCGGCCCGTCCGCCATTTCGCCGGGAGTGCGGCATTGGTTTATCGTCGTCTCGGTGATCGCGGTGCTTAATGCAGCGATCTCGGCGGCGTATTATCTGCGCATCATCGGCGCGATGTACTTTCGCCCTCAGCACGGCGCGCCGGCGGCAGACGGCGGCTTGGGCACGAAGTTGGCGACAGGGCTGGCGGCCGTGCTGGTTGTGGGGATGAGCTTGTACGCCGGGCCGGCGTTGCACGGATCCGACGTGGCGGCCGAGAGCGGGGCCGTGCCGCTGCCGGCCGCGGCGACGCCGCGAGCCAGGCCCGCCGTCGCACAAAATGGCCAACCGTCGGTGGCTGTCCCGCAGTTGTCGGCGGCCAGTCGATAAGCGGTCCGCCGCTCACTATAGGAAGGCCACCGCGGGATTCTCTTGTCCCGAGGCGCATCGCGCGACGAGCCGCCGCCCAAGCACGGGAAAAAGCGATCGCGAAAACGCGAAAAAACTCTAGCTAGGAGCAACTCGGTCAAGTGCTGTGACCCGGCTGCTCGCTACCTGGGCGGCGCTGTCCCGTTGGGATCGAAGTTCTGCCGCTCTCCGTCGGGAGTTCCCTGATTGCGCAGCGGAGCGGGCTCCATGGCGGGGAGAGGCGGATTGAAGTGGGGGGGCGGAATCGGGGCTGGGCCTCCCCCCGGACCGAAGCCACCTGCTGCCCCGGGAACTACCCCCGGCCCTGCACCAATCCCCGGATTCGGCACGGCGGGATTCTGGACGCCAGGATTTTGCGCTGCGGGATTTTGCCCCAGCGGATTCTGACCGGGCGGATTCACGCCCGCCGCAGGATTCGGCGCGCCGGGCACCTGCTGCAACTGCCCTTTACCAATCGGCTGGTTCTTGCCCAGCGCCTGGTTGAAGATTCGCATGTGGCGGTAGTTCTCTTCCAGGCACAGCAGGGCCATCACGGTGGAATAAGTGCGGCCGCCCTTGCTGGCTCCCAGATCGCCAAACAACTGCCAGCTTCCTTCGAGATGTCCCACTTTGGCCTGGCATGCCATCAGGCGAGGCTCGCACATTTGGCGCCACGTTTCCCATTCATTGCCGCCGTGCTGGTACAGCACCTGATTGGCGTAATAGGTGTAGTACATGTTTCCCAGGTTCGGGCCGCTTTGCACCAGCCGCTGCACGGCCACCTCCATGCCCGGATGCTGGGGGTGCACGCCCATATAAATGAGCGCCAAGAGTCCGATGGCCGTGGTGGCCTGGCTGACGCGCGCTGTGCCGTTCTTTTCATGCACGGGCGGGAGGTAGGCGAATACGGTGGGGATGCGTCCGTAGTTTTCGTCTCCCTGATAGTCGCCCCCGCTGAGCTTCATGTAGTTCACTGCCCGGTTGCGCGTGGCCGGGTCGAATCCAAATCCCGCCTGCTGGCCGCTGGCCAGCGCCATGATCTGCCAGCCGGCGACCGACATGTCTCCCGCCTGCCCCGGTTGATACCGCCAGCCCCCTTCCACGTTCTGCGCCTGCAGAATGAACCGAATGGCGCGGCGGGCGGCGTCGGTCAGCGCGCGGGGATCGATCCGCAGCGCCTTGTCGAGCGCCTGCTGCCGCTGCTGCTCTTTCTTCTCCTGGGCTTTTTCCTTGGGATCAATCTGCGGGCCGTTGGGATCTTTGTTTCCCAGGCTGAAGTTATTCGGCCCGCCGGCGGCGGCGGGTTGATTGACTGCTTCTTTCGCCACGCCTACCGCCTCGCACAGCGCCAGCGTGGCGATGCCGTGGCCGTACATCTGGCCCCCCGGTTCCCACAGGCTGCCGATTTTGCTTTCGCGGGCCATCAGGTAGCGCAGGCCGCCGGCGATCGTGCGATGGTACGGGCCTTCCATGTGGTTGTACCCTGCGCCGAGAAACGGCAGCAGCGCCAGGCCGGTGGCCGCGATGCGGGCTTCGACCATGGTGCCCGGATCGCCGCAGCGTCCCTGGCATTCGCCGATGCGGTGTTCAAACGACCAGCCGCCGTCGGCCAATTGATGATGGGCCAGCCAGTTGAGCCCCGCCTCTACGGTCGGCTCGGCGTTCGAGTAGCCGGATTTGTACGTGTCCGCCTTTCGCCCGGCGCGTCCCCCCAGTTGCGAGGACATGCTTTCTGACGGAATGTTTTGCGTCGGCAACGTCCCCTGGCTGCTGCCGCTTTGATCCAGCTTGGTTAGCGCCCCTTGCTGCGGATCGTTGCCACCGGCGCCCCCTGCGGGCGCGCCGCTGGGGTCGCTTGCTCCACCCGTGCCCCCTGCGCCAGCGCCAACCGCCGGCGCAGGTGTTCCGGCCACGGCCGTCGGATCACTTGGCGGATTTCCTGCCGCGGGGGTCGGTTCACCGCCGGAAACCAGATCGGGCTTCGACAGCGGCGCGTCCGCGGGCGGGGCGTTTCCAGCCGCTCCGTTCTGGTCGGCTGGATTGGCCGGCAGCGGGCGAACGGGAGGCAACGGACCTTGGACCACCGCGCCGGGTAAGCTGGTGTCGGTCTGCTCTCCGCCGCGCGATGCGGCCGCGGTCTGTTGCGATCCTGATCCGCCTTGAGGCTGAGGATTTGTGCGCGGCACTTGAGGTTGCTGTGGGGCGACTCCAGCCGGTCGGGTCATGCCGGTCGATTGAGCGACCACGGAGGGATTGCGATTGTCCGGCTCGGGAGTTGAAAACATTTCCGAACGAACGGCCATGAAGACCAAGCCGGCCACGATGACCAGTGCAACCGGGACCATGTAGAGCATCGGGCTGACGGACGACTTGCCGCGCTTGCCTGCCAGACGGCGGGCCGAGGATCGCCGCTCTTCAATGGCTGCAGCCGATTCAAGGCCCGCGTCGCCGGCTCCATTCGCGGAATCGATGGGAATTGCCGTTATGGGAATGCCAACCGGCGCCGCGCCATTGCCCGGCTTCGACAAGATCACGGGGCGAGCGAGCCCTTCCTCTCCCTGCGGGGACAACTGGGGCGACGCGGACCGCGGCCCATTACCCTGCTGCGGCATGGGCACGGTTGGTGCTGGCCCGGTGGTCGCTTCCAGCGGCTTGGCCACTTTCAGCGTGCGAGCCTTGCGCATCCGCGAGTTGTCGGAAGTGTCGGAATTCGCGGGACCGCCGCTTGACGGCCCACCAGAGCGAGGACCAGAAGGATCAGCCATGTATCGCGTCCCTTTTCCCACGTTGGCCGGGAAATGGATGAACCTGCATGAACAGACGAGTTGGAATGTCGCCTAAGCACGACGACACGGCCGTGCTGGGCGGTTGAACCACGAAACATGATTACGAAACTGTGAGGAGGCAACCTCCCACCGCCCGATGGCAGGCCAGAAAAGTACGAACCCCTCACATCGCCAGCATACCGCGCCGCAATCGGCATACAAGCCGAATCGCCTCGCGCCAAGTGGCAGCACGACAGTCTAACATGCTCAATTGTACTGGCAGAAGTGGCAGGGGGCGACAAGATTAGCGGAGAACGATGTTACGACTCGTCAAAGCAGGGGTGGGGCAGGGTGGCTGGGGCAACGCCCCAGTTGTATTGGCTTGTACACCTCCGGGGCGTTGCTCCAGCCACCCGGTGGCGGAGGGGCTTGCTTCGCTGGTGTCGATCTGGAAACTGAATGATCTTAAATCTCCGAGAATTCCGCGGCACAGGCCGTTGCCCTACCGGCCGACCAATCCTTGCCGCCCCCCTCCACGCGGGAGTTTGTCCGATGGCCGCCGTCCCCCCCGATTTGGCCTCTGTCGAGGCCGTCCTGGCCGAGTTTGCCGACCCCGAGTCGGGACGCGGCATCGTGGCCATGGATCAGGTTCAAAACGTCCGGCTTTCCGGCACGACGCTTCGGCTGACGCTGGCGCTGACCACCTATGCCTCGCTCGTGTGGGAGGAAACGCGGCAGCAGCTAATGGCTCTACTTAAATCCCGCTTCCCGGGGCTGACAGAGGTCGGGATCGACCTGGCGGTGCAGACCCGGCCGCCGCAGAAGCTCGGCCAGGTGGGCGTGACGGCGAAGAGCGTCGTTGCGGTGGCCTCGGGCAAGGGGGGCGTCGGCAAGAGCACGATCGCCGCCAGCATCGCGCTGGGGTTGGCCCGGCACGGCTGCCGCACCGGCCTGATGGACGCCGACGTGTACGGGCCCAGCATTCCCCATCTGCTGGGTCTGCAAGGTCGCCCGGAACTCGTCGAGAAAAAACTGCAGCCGTTGGAAGCGCACGGGCTGAAAGTGATGTCGATGGGCTTCTTGGTGCCGCCGGAGGAAGCGATCATCTGGCGCGGGCCCATGTTGCACGGCGCGATCACCAACT
This sequence comes from Planctomycetia bacterium, assembly GCA_021413585.1. Taxonomy (GTDB): domain Bacteria; phylum Planctomycetota; class Planctomycetia; order Pirellulales; family UBA7805; genus JAIOPX01. Next base: position 1,347 of record JAIOQB010000344.1, on the reverse strand, counting down.
TCCTACGCGACACGGAGTGGGGAGATCTGGATTACCTGATCATCGACATGCCGCCGGGGACTGGCGATATCGCGCTGACGCTCTCGCAGTTGCTGCCGCTCTCCGGCGCGGTGATCGTCTGCACGCCGCAGGACGTGGCGCTGTTGGACGCGGTCAAGGCGATCGCCATGTATCGCAAGGTCAACATCCCGATCCTGGGCTTGGTGGAAAACATGAGCTTCTTTCTTTGCCCCGACAACAACAAGCGGTACGACATCTTCGGCAGCGGCGGCGCGCAGCGGCGCGCCGCAAGCATGCAGATTCCATTCCTGGGCGAAGTGCCGTTGCAGATTCCGATCCGCGTGCATGGCGACGCGGGGCAGACGGCGGCCAACTTCGACGATCCGGCGTCGGCGCCGTATCTGGAGGCCATCTGCTACCAAATGGTGAAGCAACTGGTCGACCAGCACCGCGCGGCCCCGCCGCTGCCGAGCCTGTCGGTGTTGTAAGATAAGACAACGAGCCACGGGGTTTATCCCCGTGGAAATAACGGCCTCCGCAAGAAAGCGATCGGCCAGAAAAATAGCCCCGGGCTCCGCCCGGGGGTGGCGCCACCAATAAGGCCAACGAACGCTTTTAAGGCCAACGAACGCTTTGGCCGCAACTGGCCAGTTTTTCGCGTTTTCGCTCTTTCGCGATCCGTTTCTTGCGCTACCGCGCAAAAATCAGAGCCGCCTGCGCGTGAATCGCGCGGGCGGCTCTTTCTCGCTGTATCAAATTCGAAGCAATGAGGGACGCTCACCCTAGGGCGAGCTTCCCCGCTGATTCCCGCCCTGAACAAAAGAGCCGTTCTACGTCCTGGATGGCGGCCGACCGGTCGTTGCTCCGAGCATCGACCCGGCACGTCATCCCAAACGGCTCGTCGAACGTTTCCTCACGCTCGCTTCGTTGCATCCCCGCTTGAGCACGACTTGCATCGCACGCCTACGGTGATGTTTTTTACATCTTCAGCATCTATTGATTTTCGTCAAGACCTTCTCGCGAAAATTTTCGCACTTTGCAGCACTCTTCGCGGAGCGCAGCGACGCGCGATCGCGCTGTGAATGAGTTCGTTCGCGGCGCAGCGAGATGCGCGGCGCGGCGCGCGATGAAAGCGCGCGACAAAATGCGACAACACAAAAACATCGAAAAAACTCGGCAAAAAATGCTGCGCAGCGTTACGCTGCGTGTTGCGGCGCGGCGCGCGTGACGACATCGCAGCGTGAGCGCGCAGCGCGCGGCGAAGACAAAAGGTGTGCCATCCGCACGTCGAGTCGACGAAGAAAAAAAAGTTGGAAATTTTTTCACTTCGACCGCGCCGCAGCGCCG
>JAIOQB010000487.1 GCA_021413585.1 Planctomycetia bacterium | reverse complement strand
ACGTCTTAAACGGCCGGGTGATGGAGTTTAGTCTCGAAACCCTGCTGGTCCCCGAGCCGAGCACGTTCGCGCTGGCCGCGCTGGGCCTGGCCGGCCTGGGCCTGATCGCCTGGCGAAAGCGGCGGAAAAGCTGATCGCTGAGCATCGACGCGGCGCCGGCCGGCAGCCACAGCGCCAGCCGGCAGTGCAGTCGAGTATAACGAAGCCATGTTCCAGGATGCTCAATCCACACCCGGCCCGCTGCCCGGTCCCCGCGCCCGCTTCCGCTGGCGGCGGCTGTTTCAATATCGCCTGCGGACGCTGTTGATCGTCACGACGATCGTCGCCGCGGCATTCGGCTGGTGGTCGTACAAGGCACGGCAGCAACGGGAGGCGGTGGCAACGCTCGAACGGCGTGGCGCCAGTTTTCAATTTGACTACGAGGAGCCGGCTGGATTTCCTCCCTTCGTCTTTTCCCTCTCCTTGCCAGAGCACAGAGAACCGAAGTTCGCGCATTGGCCTCAATGGCTGGTGCGCTTGTTGGGCGTTCATTACTTTGCTGACGTTACGTCAGTCAGCTTGTGGGGGGTTGATTCTCCTCTCGACGGGAGGGTTTTGGAAAGACTACCGAAGCTACGTCTCCTTTATGGAGGAACTGCCATCACCGACCCGGGCTTGAAACATGTAGGCCAACTCGCCGCTTTGGAAGAACTGAGCCTCTTTTCTGACGAAGTCAGCGACGCCGGCCTGGAGCACCTCGCCAGGCTAGCGGCGCTCCGCAGGCTCCAGATCGGGAGCAGCAGGGTGACCGATGCCGGTCTGGAACACTTTATGCGGCTGACGTCGCTAGAATATCTCGACCTGCGCGGCACACAAGTCACCGACGCCGGAGTGGCGCGGCTGCAGCAGGCGCTGCAGAAATGTCACATCGAATACTTCATGTCGCCACCGGTTAGGTCGCCATAATTCCAGTTCAAAATGACGTCGGCGCAGCCATCGCCCGGCGCTGTATAACACAATGTTTCAGGCCGAATCATCCCCGCACAACGCACTCCCGCGCCGCTTCTCCTGGCGGTGGCTGTTTCAGTATCGCCTACGCACGCTGCTGATTGCCATGGCGGTCATCGCGATCTGGCTGGGTTGGGAAACTCGCCGGGCAAATCAGCATCGTGACGCCGTCGAGCGTTTGCAAAGCAGGGGCTGCACGTTTGAGTTTCGCCCGCGATTTTTGCCGCTGGCATTTCAACCGCGACCGAAGTGGTTGAAATCGTTGGAAGCCGAGTATGGTTACCTGCTGCGGGAGGTCGTCGCCGCACGCCTGCCCGGACTGGTGACCAACAAGGATGTCGCGTATCTACCCGCACTGAGCCGGCTGGAAAGAGTCGATTTTATCTGCACGGGTATTGGCGACGAAGGCATCGTGCCTTTGCGATCGTTGACAGAACTGCGTCGGCTGACTTTGTATACCGGAATGGTTACAGACGCCGGACTTGAAAATTTGATGCCGCTTCAACGATTGGAGTTCCTCGACCTGCATTACACTCGGGTCACCAATGCGGGTGTGGCGCGGTTGGCAGCCGGCTTGCCGAACCTCAATCAATTGCGTTTGTGTGGTCCAACCTTTACCGACGCGGGATTGGAACAAGTGTCGAGGATGAATTGCCTGGAAAGTCTTGATCTACAGGGAATGCAGGTGACCGACGCCGGCTTGGCGAATCTGAAAAGGCTGCCTAAATTCCGTCACTTGGGGTTGTGTAGCATCAATGTTACTGACGCGGGTTTGGAACAAGTGTCCAGAATGAGCCGCCTGGAAGAGCTTGACCTTGATAATGAGCCGATGTCCGACGCTGGGTTGGCGACTTTGAAAAACCTACCAAACCTGAGGATTCTTGCGCTGCGATCTACGAACATCACCGACGCTGGCCTCGATCACTTTAAAATGATGCCCGCACTGCGAGAGGTCGATCTCGCGGAGACACAAGTCACCGATGCCGGCCTGGAAAAGATGGAAGGATTGGCCGGGCTGGAATACCTCGGCCTCCGGGGGACGAAGGTCACCGCTGCCGGAGTAGCGCGGCTGCAAAAGGCGCTGCCGAATTGCAAGATCAAACGCTGACCACCATGACTGACCCATCTCCCAAACCCAAACGCCGCTGGTTCCAATTCAGCCTGCGGACGCTGTTCCTTGTGACGACGCTCGACGCTATCCTCTTCGCTTTGCTCGGTTGGTGGTCGTACAAGGCGCGGCAGCAGCGGGAGGCGGTGGCGGCGCTAGAAAAGGTTGGGGGAACAGTCTCGTACAACTACAGCCTGCCTTGGACGAGCGGGATGAAAGACCCACCGCGTTGGCCGGTGCAGTTGGTGCATCGCGTTGGCGTTGATTACTTCGCCCGCGTGGAGTCACTCAGAACCAGTGGCAAGCAAGTCACCGATGCCAACTTAGTACACGTCGCAAGATTGAAGTCGCTTCAACTGTTATTGCTCGACCATACCCAGGTCACGGACGCCGGCCTGAAACACCTCAAAAATCTAACTACACTGCAAGACCTCATGTTCATCGATAATCATGTCACCGATGCTGGGATGGAGAACCTGCATGACTTGACCTCTCTGTAATATCTCTGGCTCGACTACAATCAAATTACCGAAACAGGACTGGAACACGTCAAGAATCTGCCCAACCTGAAATGGATCTCCTTGGGTTACACGCAAGTGACGGACGCAGGGCTAAAACAACTCAAGAGCCTACCTGCGCTGGAAGATCTTAACCTCACCGGTACGCATGTCACTGACACTGGGCTGGAACACCTCAAACACCTGACGGCACTACACACTCTACTACTCTACGAAACAAAAGTTACCGATGCCGGGGTGGCACGATTGCAAAAGTCCCTGCCGAATTGCAAGATCTATCACTGACCGCCCGCCACCCTGACCATCGCCAGGATGCCGGTATTAGCGCCCTCTGCTAGAATCAGAGCCATGGAAAAGAAGCCCGTTAAGCGACGCCGCTTCCAGTTCAACCTGAGGACGGTCTTTGTACTTGTGACGGTCGCCGCCGCGATGCTGGCCGTGGCGGTTCCGGTGACGCGGTACGCGATCCGCGAGCGGCAGCGGAAAGAGGTGGAACGGATAATGATGGAACTTCAACAGTTGCCTCACGGCCCTCTAAAGGCGGACTCGCCGAGCAAATTTGACTTCAGAAAGGCAACACGGGCGATCAAGCCGAGTGGTCAAGCTGCCTCCGAGCCATGACCGCGCCCCGCTTCCGGCCAGCAACACACTGTTAGGACACTACCGAAACCGGGGAAGTAGTGGCCCCACCACGTCGTTCGGGTATAACCAACTGGATGACCATCTCAGCCCCGCATCCTGATGCTTCCCCAGCCCGCAGCTCCCGCTGGCGGCGGCTGTTTCAGTATCGCCTGCGGACGCTGCTGATTCTAACGACGATCATCGCCGCGGCATTCGGCTGGTGGTCGTACAAGGCCCGGCAGCAGCGGGAGGCGGTGGCGGCGATTTTGAAGTCGGGGGGATTCGTATTGTATAACTTCCAGGTAGCGAGCGGTTACGATGCTCCAAACATTAAGAGTCCGTACTATTGCCCTGAGTGGCTCGTCGCTGCGCTGGGGGTGGATTATGTGACCGCCGTCCAACGAGTCGACCTCGACAATGCGCAAGTCACGGACGCTAATCTGGAGATTTTGAAGCGACTTTCGGCGCTGGATCGGATCGACCTGAGGAGGAGTCGCGTCACTTCGGCGGGAATGGAACGTCTCAATGGTTTCACCCAATTAAAGTATCTCAAGCTCGGTGGCACCCAAGTCACGGACGACGGTTTGCAAAAACTCCAAGGCCTTGCGACGCTGGAACTTCTCCAGGTCAGCAAGACGGCGGTCGGAGACGCCGGCTTGGAACACCTTAGAAACATGACCTCGCTCCGCTGGCTCGACCTCGGCGACACGCGAGTTACCGACGCCGGCCTGGAACACCTCAAGGGCCTGACTGCGCTGAAAGAACTCAACCTTCATCGCACGAAAGTGACCGACGCCGGCGTCACACGATTGCAAAAGTCGCTGCCAAATTGCGAAATCCGTTACTAAATAGCCCGCCACCCTGACCGTCGCCATGCCCGCAGATGCCGCACTACCGACTGACACGACAGCGCCCCTGATGTTATCTTGGAGGCGTCCGGCAGCGAGCAAAAACAAGCAGAGGAGGATCAACCATGATCAAGATCGTCCATGGAATTGTGCATGGCAAGACCATCAAATTGGATTCCGAGACCGGCTTGGAAGATGGCCGCAAGGTGGAAGTTATTTTGCGGTCCAACGAACTCCCCGGCCCGCCACCGGGATGGAAACCCGGAAGCAACGAAACTGCTGCGGGCATGATGGCTTCGTCATGGACGGAAGAGGATGACAGGATTCTGGACGAGATTCATCTGCAGCGCAGCAAGAACTCTCGCCGCGAGATTACTGAATGAGCTTTCTCCTCGACACGGACCACCTGTCGGTTCACCTGCGGCAAGCTTCAGGCCTTGCCCACCGTTTTATGCAGCATTCGGGGCGGCTCTATACATCGAGTATTGCCTTGGCGGAATTGTACGTCTGGGCCTACCGGCGCCCTGATCCGACAGCGGCGCTGGCTTCCATACAGACGATGCTGTTTCATGAAGTAAGCGTCGTGGACTACGACAACGATTGTGCCCAGGTGTTTGGCCGGGTGCGGATAGAATTACGACGCCAGGGTATTGAAGTCCCCACACTGGACCTAATGATCGCGTCGGTGGCGCTCGTGTTTGACTTGACGCTGGTCACTCACAACACAGCGGACTTCAAGAACGTCCCTGGACTGCGGCTCGATGACTGGGTGGCGCCGTAACACGGAGCATAGTGCCAAGAGAGACGAACAACCGACCTCTAATTCCACTTTGTCGAAGTGCAACTGATGCATCTCAGCCAACACGGCGTGATTTCGGGACATATGCCCGCACGACTCACCGCATCCCCCCCGAGATGTACAGCGTCTCGCCGGTGATCCAGCCGGAATCGGCGGACGCCAAAAACACCGCGGCCGGCGCGATGTCCTGGGGTTGGCCGATGCGGCCCAGCGGCGTTTGAGTTTCCACCTGCGTGCGGAAGTCGCTCTCGGCGATGCCGGCGGCACGGACTCCTTCCGTTTCGACCATGCCCGGGTTGATGGCGTTGACGCGAATTTTTCGCGGGCCTAGCTCTTGCGCCAGCGAGCGCGTGATCGCGTTCACCGCCGCCTTGGTAGCGCTATAAACCGACGTGGCGGGCGGCGCCCATGGGGCGTTCACCGTACTGATGTTGATGATGCTGCCGCCGCGTGTGCCAAACAACTTGGCCGCTTCCTGCGAGGCGAGCAGCAAACCCAGCACGTTGAGATTGAACTGCTTGTGAAAATGCTCGGGCGTGATGTTTTCCAGCGGGGCAAACTCATAGATGCCGGCGTTGTTGACCAGAATGTCAACGTGGTCAAATGCCTTTTGCGCCTCCGAGAACAGCTTCTTCACGTCGGCCGGGTTGGACAAATCGGCTTGCACGGCGATGGCCTTGCCGCCGCCGTTGGTGATTTCAGTGACTACACGGTCGGCGCCAGCCTTGCTCGATGAATAGTTGACGACGACCTGCGCGCCGGCCTTGGCCAGTTGCAGAGCGATCTCCGCACCGATCCCCTTCGAGGCTCCGGTGACAACGGCAACTTGCCCGGTGATTTTTTGCGTGGCGGTGGACATGACAACGGACTCCTGTTAAAGAACTCGGTGACTCAGCGAAACGAAAGATACGTGATTTGTTTTACGCGAAATGATTCATTTGGCCAGACGGTTTACTCGTAATTCGATTCACCGGTGCCGAAGTTGAAACCGGACGGGGCCGACGATTCGGCTCTGGCCGGTGGTTCGCGCGGCGTCGGATCGCTGAGCGAACGCGCCGGGGGACGGCGCCCGCCGGCGCCACTTTTCCACGGTGGCGGTCATCGCCTTCCACAGGTCCAGCTCCAATTGCACCCAGGAGTCCACGTCGCGCGGCTGCAAGGTCGCCCGCTGGGCCGCTTGGGCCAGGTCGGCGGCGATCACACTCAGCACCGAATCCTTCAGGTTGGCATGGTCTGGTGCGGCTGCGCTCTCGGCGAGCCACGCGTTGGGGATCCGGGAAACCGCCAGCGATGTTCCAACTTCCTGAGAGGGTTCGCGAACAACTTCAAACTCGGCGGACAAGGTCGGCGACATTTTAGCACTCCTTTTCAATGTGGCTCTTCGGTTCAACTGTTCCAGCGTGACTGTTCCGACGTATCTGTTCCAACCTCTCTGCTCATCCGGCGGCGGCTTCTTCTCTCCTCGCCTGCCTGACGGAAAGAACTACCGGGGGTCTGGCTGACCCTTACACAAAAAATCGAGATTTGCGGGTTTTCCTGCGAAACCAAGGCTTTCGTCCAGCAGGCTGCCCATTTTGTCAAAATCGCGGCGGCCGCTGTAAGACTGTCCCGGGGCATTGGTATCTCTAGGAGGTGGCGGCGTTCGTCTATGGGTCGGTCTGGGGCACTGTCCCAAGACACCTTCACGTCCATTAACTCAAGTCCATCCAGAAAGCTTCCGTGATATGTCACGCCTTGAAACAGCCGCAGGCCCGTCCGCCGGGTATCGTCCCTGCGGGGCCGACTGCGTATCATGGAAGCAACAGCGGCCCTGGCCGAGGACGGCCTCCGCACCCGCGGCCGCCAGTGCTCCTGATGGATTCCAGCATGCCTGTGGACGACTCACCGATGACGCGAGTCAGCCTGCTGGTGAGGCTGCGCGACGGAACCAACCACGACGCCTGGCAGGAGTTTGCCCGGCTCTACAGCCCGGTGATCTACGGATTCGCCCGCAAGCGGGGCCTGCAGGACGCGGACGCGGCCGACTTGATGCAGGAGGTCATGCGCAGCGTCTCGTCAGCTATCGGCCGGCTGGAATACGACCGCAGCGCGGGCACGTTCCGCGGCTGGCTGTTCACGATTACGCGGAACAAGGTGTTCAATTTTCTCTCGGCACGGCGCATTCGGCCGCAAGCTTCCGGGGACACTACGACCAATCGACTGCTCGCCTCGCAACCCGCGGCCAGCGAAGAGTCGGACGCCTGGGAACTGGAGTATCAGCGCCGCGTGGCGTCGCTAGCGCTGGAGCGGATCAAGAGCGCGTTTCAGGAAAAAACCTGGCGAGCGTTTACGCTGACCGCCATCGACGGGATCGCCGCGGCCGAAGCCGCCTCGCAAACCGGCCTGTCTCCCGGCGCGGTGTACGTCGCCAAGAGTCGCGTGTTGGCCAGGCTCAAGGAAGAAGTCGAGTCGATCGAGCGACAGGAAGAGAACTGACATGAAATCCCCCGCCAACTGCCCACCCGACACGGACCTGCAGCAATTGCTCACCGGATCGCTCTCCGACGACCGGGTGCAGGAATGCGTCCGGCACATGGACGCATGCGTAGGCTGCCAGACCAAGATTGAAGAAATTGCCACGGAGGGGACCAACCTCTCCACTGTGGTGAAGCATCTCAATGAGGCAGAGCCGGACGCGACGTCGGCCTATTGGCCAGCATTAAAAAATGTCGACACGCCGCAGCAGGTGGCCGGGTTCGCGCAAGCTGCCGGCGGGGCGCCACCAGCAGTGCGAACGCGCGGCGATGTGTCGCTGAGCTTCCTGCAGCCCGCCAGCGACAGCGTGTACCTCGGCCGACTGGCGCACTTTGACATTATGCGCGTGCTGGGGCGCGGCGGCATGGGCCTGGTGCTCGAAGCGTTCGACTCCCGGCTGCGGCGGAACGTGGCGCTGAAAGTTCTCGACCCTGAACTCTCCACCGACGATGTCGCCCGGCAGCGGTTTTGCCGCGAAGCCCGCGCGGCGGCCTCGATCACGCACGAAAATGTCGTGGCCGTGCATCAGGTGGAAAAGGCGGGAGAAGAGGGTGTTCCGTTCATCGTGATGCAACTGATTGCCGGCGAGTCGCTTGAGCAGCGTTTGCAGCGTGAGAAGAAGCTGCCGCTGCGCGAAATCGTCCGCATCGGCATGCAGGCGGCCCAGGGTTTGGCCGCGGCCCACGCGCAGGGTCTGATTCACCGCGACATCAAGCCGGGCAACGTGCTGCTCGAATCGCCTCACGATCGCGTCAAGCTGACCGATTTTGGCCTGGCCCGCGTCGAGGAAGACGTGAAGCTAACGCGGACCGGATTTGTCAGTGGCACGCCGCTGTACATGTCGCCGGAGCAGGCGCTCGGCGAAGAGGGGGATCCGCGGTCCGATTTGTTCAGCCTCGGCGCGGTCCTGTACGAAATGAGCACAGGTGAGCCCCCCTTCACCGGCGGCTCGGCGCTGGCCATTCTCAAGCAAATTTCTGAAACGAAGCATCGCCCCGTGCGGCAGGTCAATCCACAGGTGCCCGAGTGGCTGGCCAAGACCGTCGACCGGCTGCTGGCCAAGAAGCCCAACGATCGGATCCAAACTGCCGCGCACCTGGCGGAGTTGTTTGAGTTTGAATGGGCGCTACTCAAAACGACGTCGGAGGATGTGCCCACTGTTTGCCAGGAGGCAAAGCGCCGGCAGACGGTGCGCAATCGCTGGATCGCCGGCGGCATCGGCGCGGCGTTTCTGGCGGTCGGCATGCTCACTGGGATGTTCTTTGCGAATCGCGGCGGTGCGAATCGAACAGGGTTGCCACCCGTTGCCGCGGCGGTTTCGTCCGCCGAGCCGCTGGCGGTGCTCAGCGCCAACGCGGGACCGGTGTGGTCGGTGTCGTTCGACGCGGCGGGGGACACCATGGCGATGGGGGTCGAAGATGGTTCGGTGCGGTTGTGGGATCTTCCCAGCAAAAGCGTGAAGTCTACGTGGAACGCGCACCGGGGGATGGTCTTTGCCTCGCGGTTTTCGCCCAGCGGCCAGTGGCTGGCCACGGCCGGAGACGACGGCGAGATCAAGCTGTGGAATCGCCCGCAGGCAGAGCCGGTTCAAACGTTCAAGCACGCCAACGCGGTCCGCAGCCTGGTGTTTTCGCCCGACGAGAAAAAGCTGTATGCCGGCGATCGCGGCGGCGGGCTGCGCGTGTGGGCGATTGGAACTGAAAAGTCGGTTGCGGAGACGGTGCAGCCGGGTGCCATCTATGCCGTGGCCCTCTCCCCGGATGGCGAAACGCTCGCCACCGCCGGCAGCGACAAAGTGGTGCGGCTGTTGAATGCCAAGAACCTGACGGAAAAATTGCCGCTGGAAGGGCACGCCGGGCCGGTGTACAGCCTGTCGTTCCGGCCCGATGGACGGCGGCTGGCTTCCGTCGGCTGGGACAAGACGGTGCGCATCTGGGACACCGCCGGCGGCGCGCCGGTGAAGTCGTGGGAAGCGCACGGCGGAGACATCTGGTCGGTCGCCTATTCGCCCGACGGTAAAAGACTGGCGACCGGTGGAAAAGACGGGGCCGTGATCGTGTGGGACGCCGAGAGCGGCAAGCCGCTGGCGACGTACCTGGGCCACACCAACGCCGTCCACACCGTCGCCTTCAATCACGACGGCACGCTGCTCGCCTCCGGCGGACGCGACGGAGCGGCGCGGATTTGGAAGATGGAGCGCATCAAATGACGAAGCACGAAATCCGAATGACGAATGGCCCATCGGATTTCGTGCTTCGTCATTAGTGCTTAGACATTCGACATGTTCCTTTCTCTCCGGACCTCTGTGCCTTCGTGGTCAGCCTTCTGCTGAACGTCAGACCACCGCGTCAAAAAATAAAATTGCCTTTTTTATTCACACCTTTGAACCAAAGGGTATTTCACCCCGTATAGCTAACATGCACGCCATCCTGGGTAATCTGTCCGCGCTGACTGCCGCCATGGTTCTGGCCTTACCGCCAGGGCTTTGTTGCTGGAGCAGCCCGGATAACCAGCACGCAACGTCCGCGGCGGCCGCCCAGCAAGCGACGCAGCCGGCTCCCTCGTGCTGCCACAAGACGGCCCAACCGTCGCACGATGGCCATCCTGCCCCAAGCAGCCCCACCAGTGCCTGCAATTGCGAACGGCAAATCACCAGCCCGCCCGACACGGTGCAGTCGCCAGATCTAACGGCACACCATGCTTTGACGTTTGCCCTGCCGCTGCCAGTGCATTCGGTTGAGCGGCATGCCCTCTCGATCGCGGTCATTCTCCCTTCCGGCCCACCACTGCACGCTCTCCATTGCGTGTGGATCATTTAAATCGGCCCAGGTCGCTCCTTCGTATCTAGTTGGCGCTGTCCTTGTGTGAGGCTGCGCCGTGACCTGTTCGTTTACGATTTCAATGACGTTTCATTTAATGGAGATACAAACATGTTGAGTTTTTCCAAAGTATTGACCGGTTCGCTCGCCGCCCTGGCTTTGATCGCCGGGAGTGTTTTCGCGGCTGACAAAGAGGCAGGGGGCGACTGTTGCAAGTCGAAGCTGGCTTGCTGCACGAAGCCCAGCGCCTGCTGCAAAGCGGAGAAGAAGGCCGGCTGCTGCGAGAAGGGGCAAAAGTGCTGTGCCGAGAATCTCGCCTGCTGCGGCGCCACTCCTCCCGCCTGCTGCGTGAAGGGTGCTGCCTGCTGCGACAGCGCCAAGGCGTGCTGTGGCGAAGTGCAGAAGAATGAAGTAAAGAAGACCGACGCTCACGTTGCCGGCTGCTGCGGCGCCAAGCCGTCGACCAAGGCAACCTGCTGCACCGGTTCGACCTGCTCGACTCCGTCTGCAAAATGACGGTGGCAACCTAAAGCAGTGGTAACCTAAAGCAACCGAGTCTTACCGAGCCCCTTCCGCGGGAAACTGCGGAGGGGGCTTTTTTATTGCGACTGCCACCAGACACCACGGACGATGCCTGAGAATTGTGCAGCCAAAGGCGGCAGGCAAGATCTTAAGCAGGAACGAATCAGCGTCCCCTGCCCTACACTCTCCTCGTTAGTAACCTGTTTCCACCGAGGAATTGCCCAATTCGGTCCCCCGCGGCCCAGCCGCCTTCCGCCAACATTTGGAAGAAAATAATCGCGGAACACGATTTGCTGCTAGGTGCGTGTTTAGCGCGCCACGGAAACGGGGCGCTAGAGTCGACCTATCTCTCAGAACAGTGCTCGTTGATGTATCATCAGGCCATTCCGGGCGACGATTGCCGCCCCACATAGCAGCAAGTTTGCATACGGGCCGGTGAGAGTCGGCGACAAAATCCATTCGGAAAACGCCGAGGCGAAGCGGCGGATATGACGCATTCCAGTTCCACTGCCGTTACGCCAAACCCCAACACCATCACGGTGCAATTGGTGGATTCCGCCTCCGGCCGGATCGTGCAGGCGTGGCAGTTTCCGCCGTTGGAGACGATCTCCATCGGCCGGGCCGCCGAACGGGAGGTGTCGATCGCCGATCCGTACGTCTCGCGGCACCACGCCGAACTGCGGCTGCGCGACGGCGCCTGGTGGCTGGTAGCCCTGGGACGCAACGGCGTGCTGGTCAATGGCCGCAGCATCACCGAGACAGAGATCCCTGACGGCGGCACGTTTCGCTTAAGCAGCAGCGGGCCGATCCTGCGGTTCTACAGCTCGCCGCTGGCCGACCGGGAACTGCCCACGCTCTCGGGCGTCCACGACGCCGCCGAATTCCTGCCGCAGATCAACACGGAAAAGCGCGACGAGGAAGTCCGCGGCATCGTGGAGACCGATTATTTCAAGAAGCTGCGCGAGCAGGCCCGCGAGCTACGCAAGGGACGTGATACGGAAATTGGTGGTGCCAGTGGCTGAGCGGGTGGCGCGACGTTTAGCAGCATGAAGCGATGTAACCAGGCGTGACGACAACCTGAGGGACCAGCGGACGTGGCCAAGATCATCTCGACTCACTCCTTTCGTGGCGGCACTGGCAAGTCGAACACTACCGCCAATCTGTCGGCCATCGTCGCCAAGGCGGGCAATCGCGTCGGCGTGATCGACACCGACATCCAATCCCCCGGCATCCACACCCTGTTCAAGTTCCAGCAGGGCTTGAACCGCTTCGCCCTGAACGATTATTTATGGGGACGCTGCCGGATCGAAGAAGCGGCGTACGACGTCACTGACCAATGCGCCGGCAACGTCGATGAATCCACCGACCGCACGCGGCTGTTTCTGATTCCTTCGAGCCTCAACAGCAACGAAATTGCCCGCATCCTGCGCGAGGGTTATGACGTCGCCCTGCTCAACGACGGCTTCCAGCAACTGATTTCGCAGTTAAAGCTGGACTATTTGTTTATCGACACCCATCCGGGCGTGAACGAAGAAACGCTGCTGTCGCTAGCGATCTCCGACGTGCTGGTGCTGGTGATGCGCCCCGATCAGCAGGACTTTCAGGGAACGGCGGTCACCGTGGAACTGGCCCGGCGGCTCGAAGTCCCCGAGTTGTTCATCGTGGTCAACAAGACACCGCCGGACACGGACGAGCAGGCGCTACGGCAGCAGATCGAAAACACGTATCAGTGCGACGTGGCGGCCCTGCTGCCGTTGTCCGTCGAGATGGCCCGCATGGCCAGCGGCGGCCTGTTTTCCAATCGCTTTCCCGATCACCCATTCAGCACGCAATTGCAGGGGGTGGCGAAGCGGATTTTGCGCTAAGGCATACTATCCAGTTGTGAGATAAAAGCTATCGCGAAAACGCGAAAAAACTTAAGTGCGAGTATTGCAATAGAAACATTTCACTGCTGGAAAAGCCAGCAGTGGCACCCAGGCGTCAAATCGTCCTTCAGCACACGCCCAACAGGAGCGGATCCACGGTGGCCGAAACAACCAACAACGGCGAAATTGATCTGCTGCTGGGCCGGATGAAATCCGCCACCGCGCCGCTGCGCGGCACGCTGCAAGAGTTGCATGCCCGCTTCGCGCCGCTGACCGAAGGGAAGGTGGCCGACTATATCCCCGAATTGGCCAAGGCCGATCCGAACTGGTTCGGCATTTCCATCATCACCACCGACGGCCAGGTCTTCGAGGTCGGCGATTGCAAGCACAGCTTCACGATCCAGTCGATCTCCAAGCCGTTTGTGTATGGACTGGCATTGGAAGAACTTGGGCTCGAGCCGGTGATGGCCCGCGTTGGCGTGGAACCGACCGGCGAGGCGTTCAACTCCATCGTGCTCGATGAAGTCTCCAATCGCCCGTTCAATCCGATGGTCAATGCCGGGGCGATTGCCACTTCGGACTTGATCGGCGGCAAGGATTTTCCCGAGCGGGTGACCCGGATGATATCGATGTTCGGCCGATATTGCGGGCGACCGGTGCATATTGATAACTCCGTGTTTCTCTCGGAGCGGATGACGGGGCATCGCAACCGGGCGATTGCCCATCTGATGCTCAACTTCGGCATCGTCAGCCCGCGGCTCGACGAAGCGCTGGAGTTGTATTTCCAGCAATGCTCGGTGCTGGTCACGGCCCACGACCTGGCGATGATGGCCGCCACGCTGGCCAACGGCGGCGTAAACCCCGTAACCGGCGAACGGGCGATCCCGCAGAAATACGTGAAGTATCTGCTGAGCATCATGCACTCCTGCGGCATGTACGACTATGCCGGCGAGTGGGCATTCCGTGTGGGGATTCCGGCCAAGAGCGGCGTCGGCGGAGGCATCCTGGCGGTCGTGCCGGGGGTGTTAGGAATCGGCATTTTTTCGCCGCCGCTGGATGCCAAGGGGAACAGCGTGCGGGGCGTACACGTCTGCCGTGAACTGTCCGAGCAGTTTGGCCTGCACTCGTTCGAGTCGGGTTTTGCCGGCAGCTCGATCAAGAATCAGTTCAGTGCGCAGCGGGCACCGAGATAGCGAGGCTTAGTGGTTGACCGGGAGTTGGGCAACATTCCCCGGAAGCCCAACCAGCGGCGCCACGATGCGGCCCGTTGCGATGGGCGCCGCCACTTCCGGCGGCGCAGCCACTGGCTCCGCCTCGTGCAGTTCCTCGAAGATGCTGAGGAACTGCGGCTCTGCTTTCAAAAACGCTTCCACCACCGCCGGGTCAAAGTGTGTGCCCGATTCGCTGCGGATCGTGTCGCGGGCCACGTGAGGGCTGTACGCCGCTTTGTAAATCCGCCGCGACGTGAGCGCGTCGTATACATCCGCCAGGGCCACGATTCGCGCCGAGAGAGGAATCTGCTCGCCGGCCAGTCCTTGAGGATAACCGCGGCCGTCGAATCGTTCGTGATGGCTCAGCGCGATGTCGCGGGCCACCTGCAGGAATCGCGCGCTCGGATTCTGCCGCAGAGCCGCTTCGAGCGTTTGGGCGCCCAGCAGCGTGTGGTGCTTCATCGTCTCGAACTCTTCGTCGCTGAGCCGGTCGGGCTTGAGCAGGATACTGTCCGGGATGCCCACCTTGCCGATGTCGTGCAGCGGGCTGGTCTGATACACCAGGCGAACAAACTCGTCGTCCGCCTCGTTGGCAAAGCGGGGATCCTGCCCCAGTTGGGTGGCCAGCACCTGAGAATAGCGCTGCACGCGCTCCAAGTGGCGGCCGGTTTCCGGGTCGCGCGATTCGGCCAGCTTCGCCAGCGCGAAGATCACCAATTGCCGCGTCTCCAGCGACAAGATGCGCAGCCCTGCCCGCACGCGCACTTGCAGTTCTGCCCGGTGAAACGGCTTGACGATGAAGTCGTCGGCCCCGGCCGACATGCCGGCCACAATGTCCTCACTGCGGCCGTGCGACGTGAGCAACATGATGTACGTGTAGCCGCGCGACGGACGACGGCGAATCTCCCGGCACAGCTCCGGCCCAGTCAGCCCGGGCATTTCCCAATCGGTGATCACCAGCCGGACGTCGTGGGTTTCAAACATCCGCAGCGCATCGCTGCCGTCGCGGGCGGAAAGCACCGTATGCCCCGACTCGTCGAGCGCATCGCGGAGCATTTCCAGCGAGTTTTCATCGTCGTCGACGATCAGGATCGACATGTCGCAGCCCCACGGTGGTCGATTTCAGTGCAGTTTCGATGCAGCGGTTGAGAACAGGTTCAGCGGGGATCAACCCCGCGGCTCTGCAGTGGTTACAAGGTTTTGGTTTCTTCGCTCAGCAGAAGATCGATTTGCTCCAGGCAATGGTCGAGCGATTGCTGCAACGCAGCTTCCGCGTCTCGGCACGCCTCGAGCTGGCCGTTTTTGGCCGCTTGCTCGAGCACGCCCGCGGCATGGCTGACCGTGCGGGCGGACACATTGGCCGCCGCACCTTTGATCGCGTGGGCTTCGCGAGCCAGGCGATTCAGTTCGTCTGGCGTCAGTGCCTGGCTCAGTTCGGTTCGCCGCCGGACGGCGTCGTCGCGGAACCGCGAGAGCACGCGGGTAACAAAGTCCGTCTTGCCGCCGCAGCGTTGGCTGAGGTCGTCCAGATCGATCGCCTTTTCTGCGGTCTCCATGCGATTCTCGACGTGCGGCTTGCCGGCGGATCGCGACGGGCGCAATTCCCTGCGTGGGCGCGACGTCGTTTCGCCAGGCCTAATGGCGGCCAGCACGGCCAGCAGCTTGCGGCGGTCGATCGGCTTCGTCAGATAGTCGTTCATCCCGGCCGCCAGGCATCTCTCATGATCTCCGGCCACCGCCTGGGCGGTCAGGGCGACGATCATCATTTCCCCTTCCTTCTGGTGGCGCAATTGGCCGGCCGCCTCCAGGCGGCGAATCTCTTCCGTGGCGATAAAGCCGTCCAGCTCGGGCATTTCGCAGTCCATCAGCACCAGGTCGAACCGGCGCTGCCGCAGCGCTTCGATCGCCTCGTAGCCGCCGGACACCAGCGTGGCGCGATGCCCTGCGGAGATGACAATCTCTTCGGCCACGATGCGGTTGATCTCGTTGTCGTCAACAATCAGCACCTGTCCGCCGCCGGTCACTGTGGGCGTGGACGCGGCTGCCTGATCGGCGGTTTGCACCGCATTGCGCCGCGTGTTGCCATCGGAGGCCAGGTTCAGCAGCGCGTCGTACAACCGCGACTGCCGGACCGGCTTGTGCAGCACGGTCATCCCCAGCTTTTCGGCCTCGTCCATCGGCAACCCATGGTGTTGCGAAGTCAGCAGCAACAACCGCGTGTGGGCCAGCAGCGGATCCTGGCGAATCGCTTCCGCCATTTCCACGCCGGTGGTTTGCGGGAGCAGGCCGTCGAGGATGGCGATTTCAAACGGATGGCCGTCCGCCGCCGCGGTGCGCAGCGACGCCAACGCCAGCTCGGGGCTGGTGTGCAGATCGGTGTGCAGGCCCCAGTTTGTCAATTGATCGTGGAGGATTTCCAGGTTGGTTTGGTTGTCGTCCAGCACCAGCACGTTCGACGCGGAGAGTCCGAGGGGCAACTCAACCGGTGCCGACTGCCGGCCTTCGACCACCTCCAGCGGCAGCACCATCCAAAACGTGGAGCCTTCGCCGACGCAGCTCTCCACGCCAATTTGGCCCCCTAGCGCTTCGACAAGTTGCCGGCAGATAGCCAGCCCGAGGCCGGTGCCACCGAACCGCCGCGTGGTGGAGGCATCGACTTGCGAAAACGCATGGAACAACCGATGGCGGCGGTCCGTCGGGATGCCAACGCCGGTATCGGTCACCGAGAATCGAATGCTGGGCCGCGCGGAGTCGACGCTGCCGGGCTCATTGGCCACCCTCAACGTCACGCTCCCTTGC
>JAIOQB010000486.1 GCA_021413585.1 Planctomycetia bacterium | reverse complement strand
ATCATAAATTAACAGCGCCCACGCGGCGCATGCAACAATAATTGCTGGAAAGCCCAGGCACGCTCCCGCCGCCAAGCCCGTCCGCGTTCGCCCGACTCACGACGGCTCGCACGTTTGGCTTCACCCATTGACGTGGCATGGGCGCCACGGATCGAGAACGGGCGTCGATCCGCGTTATAGCGGTCGATTGTCAGGCCAGAGGCCAGACCTACGGCGACTGTCAGCAAACGACGTTCGTTACTGCTCGCCAAGCCACGTCGTTCAATACACCGACTTGTCCGCCAACGACGGCGCGATCGCTTTACCCAGGTTGGCCATTTCCTGGCTCAGCATGGCATACAGATCGTCCAGCGTGACCATGCCCACCAACTCGTCGTCGCGATTGACGATGGGCAAGCGGCGGATCTTACGCCTCATCAGGTATTGCGTGGCAATGAAGACCCCTTGATCCTCCCAGATGGTATGAACCTTCGTCGTCATGATCTGCTTGACCGGGCTGTCTGGCTGGACATTGCCCAGGCCTAGGCCCAGCGCGATATCGCGATCGGTGACGATGCCCACCACCTTCTGGCTCTGCACGATCACCACCGCGCCGACGTCGTGCAGATCCATTTTTCCAACCACCGTCGCGATGTTGTCCTCAGGATCGGCGGTGACAACTTCACTGCGGAACTGCTCGCCCAGATTCATGGCTATGCTCCTTATTCAAGATGGGTCCACATTCAAGATGGGTCCACTGGTAGCTTGTGCGGTCAGTAGGTTGTCAGCGTCGCGAAAATGCCATCCCATCCATGTCATTCACCGCGCGCCTCTCAATATTTTGACACGCAAAAGATATACCACTGGCTGTTACCGCGAATTGATCCGGCTTTCCGACCAGCCGCCCACACGCGGTGTGCGAAATGGCACAATGTGCGCGGCAGCGGGCGCAAATGATGCATCTTGCAGGCCTCCCGCGGCGAGGACGGCGGAGTTTTGCCCACTGCAAGGCGTCAGCCGGCAATGGCACGAGTTGTGCAGCTTGTTCCAGCAGAAGGTTCGCTCCAACAGCCCTGCCGCCAAACAGTTCGCGGCGCCGCCGTTGCGAATCGCAGACACAGGAGGGCACAAGCCATGTCCACCACATTAACAACCCTGGAGCTTTTGCCAGACGAAATGGCAGCCGCTCGCGAGCGGATTCGCGTGCTGGCGTATGAGAAATGGCTCGAAGCCGGCGCACCCGACGACAACAGCTTGTCGTTTTGGGTCGATGCCGAGCGGGCGTGGATCGAGCATGAGTACGTGCCGCACCGCGATGATCTGGACCTCGGTCGAGTGCCGTCGCACCTCGAAAAGCGGCGCGTTGCGAAATAAGTCGCCACGAAATCAGGCGACATTCGGTCGCAAAACGGCCCATTTTAGCTGCACATGTCGTCAACCGTCATTGCCCCGCGGCGGCCGTGGGTCTATGCTTCGATGGTCACGTTAACTGGTGACGACCAGAGACGGGTTGCCGTTTTTGGATGGTTTGGGGCTGTTCCTTTTAGCGCGGCGCACTCTGCGGCGCGTACACATCGGGTGAGTGCTGGTGCGGATTTCGGGCTGCGCCGGTGGGATGCTCCAGGCTCAGGTACTCGCAGCTTTCTGGGGCTTCACTTCGCTGCGCTTCGTTCAGCCCCAGGCACCCGCGGGCTAGTGAACGACGGCACCGATTTGGCTCGTGCAGAAACGTCCAGGAGTTCTCACCATGTGCGTTTCCGCCGAAGCGAGCTTTGCCCTTAGCGGCCTGCTGGTCCCTGTGGGTATCTACTGCATGCGCAAGGCCGGGCAGCGCGACGCCGCCTCGCTGCCGCTCTCCGCCGTGCCGGTTTTGTTCGGGATCCAGCAATTTTTCGAGGGGCTCGTGTGGTACGGCCTCGGCCACGACAAACCGTCGCTAACCCGCTCGGCCGCGCTGGCGTACCTGTTCTTCGCGCTGACGTTCTGGCTGTCTTGGATTCCGTTGAGCGCGATGTTTCTGGAATCGCGTCGCAAAATCAGAATCTTGCTTGGCGTGATCTCCCTGCTGGGCCTGGCCGGCGGCCTGGCGTATTACCTGCCGATCCTACTGGGCATGGAACCGCTGTCGGTCAGCGCGGTGCAGCATTCCATCCAATATCAATTTGGCCACTTGCCGGCCCTCGACGTGCTGCCGCAATTCGCCTGGCACCTGGCCTACCTGGCGATCGTCTCGTTGCCGTTTCTGCTCGTGGGGCGGAAGCAGAAAGGGTTGATCGTGCTCAGCACGGCGCTGATCTTCTCGGCCGCGATCAGCCACGCCTATTTCTGGCACGCCTACGCCTCGGTGTGGTGCTTTCTCGCGGCGCTGCTCTCCCTGTTAATTGGATACATGTTCCATGGCTTGCCCTCGGTGGCGCAGCGTCGGCTTGAAAATCATGTTGTCGTGCCGTTGGCGAAGTCGGGGGTGCGAGGGTAGACG
Source organism: Planctomycetia bacterium (assembly GCA_021413585.1). Classification (GTDB taxonomy): domain Bacteria; phylum Planctomycetota; class Planctomycetia; order Pirellulales; family UBA7805; genus JAIOPX01. Next base: position 46,205 of record JAIOQB010000486.1, on the reverse strand, counting down.
GCGATTCTTGGCGAGGCGGGCCACTCACTAGCCCGAAGCACAAGCGAGGGGGGCCTACGTTCCGCCTTCACATGTGTGGATACTTTGTCAGGCCAGAGGCCTCACCTACGGCGCTCGGCACGTTGACCCGGCCATGCGGCGTGCCGATACTGGGCAATGAATCGCCCGCCACCCGCCCGGAGCACCACGAATGTCTTTATTAATTCCTATCCGCCGCGTTGTGCTGTTGCTGGCCGCAATGACTTTCGCACTGCTCGCCTTTCGCAACCACGCTGCTGCCGCGGCCGAGTCGGGACGCTCGCCAAACATCGTGCTGATCTTCGTCGACGACATGGGCTATGCCGACCTCGGCTGCTTCGGCGCCAAGGCAATCAAAACGCCCAACCTCGATCGGCTGGCGGCCGAGGGGATGCGGCTGACTAGCTTCTACGTCAGCCAGCCGGTGTGCGGGGCGTCGCGGGCGTCGTTGATGACGGGCTGCTATGCCAACCGCGTGGGCATCGCCGGCGCGCCGGGGCCCGGCTCGACCACCGGCATCAGCGACCAGGAAACCACGCTCGCCCAACTCGTTAAGCAGCAAGGCTACGCCACCGCCATGTTCGGCAAGTGGCACCTCGGGCACCAGCAGCAGTTCCTGCCCACGCATCATGGCTTCGACGTCTACTACGGCCTCCCTTACTCGAACGACATGTGGCAAAAGCATCCCGGCTGGGGGAAGCCGGCCAAGGGCGCGCCGCAAAAATCTCCCTTCCCCGAACTGCCGATGATCGAGGGAGACAAGGTGGCGATTCCCGCCATGACCGACGCCGACCAGAGTCAGATGACCACGCAGTACACGGAGCGTGCGGTGAAGTTCATCGATGAGCATCACAACGGGCCATTTCTGTTGTACGTTGCCCACAACATGCCGCACGTGCCGCTGCATGTGAGCGACAAGTTTCGCGGCAAGTCGGCCCAGGGCTTGTACGGCGACGTGATCGAGGAGATCGATTGGAGCGTGGGGCAGATCATCGCGGCGCTGAAGAAAAACGGCCTGGAGGACAACACACTGGTGCTGTTCACCTCGGACAACGGCCCGTGGCTGGTGTACGGCAACCACGGCGGCAGCGCGGGACCGCTGCGCGAAGGGAAAGGAACGACGTTCGAAGGGGGCGTGCGCGAGCCGTGCATTGTGCGGTGGCCCGGCCACATCCCGGCCGGCAGCGTGTGCGACGAGCCGGCGATGACGATCGACGTGCTGCCGACCGTGGCGAAGCTCACAGGCGCGAAGCTGCCCGCGCATAAGATCGACGGGCTCGACATCTGGCCGCTGCTGAGTGCCCAGCCGGGGGCCAAATGCCCTCACGAGGCGCTGTTTTTCTACTACGGCGCCAACCGCCTGGAAGCGATGCGATCCGGCCAATGGAAGCTTCACTTCCCGCACGGCTATCTCAGCGTGACGAAGCCAGGGCACGACGGCACACCCGGCCAGCACGCGCGAAAGCAAACCGGCCTGGAATTGTACGACCTCTCGACCGACATCGGCGAGAAGCACAACGTGGCGGCCGCGCACCCCGACGACGTCGAGCGGCTCAAGAAACTGGCCGACGCAATGCGCGACGATTTGGGAGATGAAGCGACCGGCCGCAAATCGGGCGCGGGCACAAGGCCGGTGGGGAAGTTGGAAGAGTGATTGTTGTTTTGTTGATCCACAGGGCACAGAGACAGAAGAAGAGAATGCCGAGTTCAGAATACGGTTCCTGGCGCCTTGGTTGCACTCAGACAATGCCATCCAAGAGGAAATGAGCTTCCCCAAGGATCGACCGTGAGCGCGGGGAGAAAAAGGTCATCCTGTTGAATGGCATCAACTTAGAAGCTAACTCCTGCTGAATTCGTTGGTTGCCACTGCTAGCGTGTCGGGGGGTGCAACATACGTGGCGTCAGCGGGAACTTGGGCCGGCCGAGACGGTGTGGGCGTTTTTGTTGCAGGTGCTGCATGGCAATACCGCCTGCAAGTACGTGGTGCGGTTAGCGCAACTGACGCGCTCCGCCTCGGCCACCAACAGACCGTTGAACGACTCTTCAACGCTCGTCCGAGCCCGCTCATCTACGTACGAACGGATTTCCTCTTCAATGTGCGCAATATTTAGGTCGTTATCCTGCCGCGAGCGGGCATTTGCTGGCACATTCATTTTCCCCGTGTTAGGATAGTGTCGCACCGTGGGCGTCTGAAGATGGCGCCGAGCGGCGACTTGTCCACTCATCAGTTGGTCGCGGATCACGTTCCTTCACAATGGTTGAAGCCAGGGGAGGCAGCCATGTCTAAACGTCGTCGCGAGTTCCTGTGGTTGATGGCAATGTCGCTGACCGGGCTGGTCATGGACGGTCGTGTAGCGCCAGCTTCCGCCGGACCTCCGATCCAGTTCCGCACCCCCAGCGGCGAGGCCGACCTGAACGAACCGATCGATGCGGCAAGCAACAACATCCTCGACCATCAGTTCGACGACAAGAACCGCCCGCAATTGTTGGCCCTGCTGGCGCACCGCAATCCGAAGGTGCGCGAAAAAGCGGCTTATGATTTTCAATTCATCGATGGAGCGCCGGAGGCCACTGCGCCGTTGGCGAAACTGCTCGTCGATCCGAATGCTCCGGTGCGCAAAGAGGCCGCTGCGGCGCTCGCGCGTCGGCCGATCAGGGCCCAAGCGGTCGTGCCGGAATTGATCGCCGCGCTCAGCGACCCGGACGACGACGTCCGCCGCCGCGTCCTCGAAGCGGTGGGGGCGGCCGGATCGAAGGCGGAGGCCGCCGTCGAGCCGTTGATCACCTTGCTCGACAGCAAAACGTATTGTGACAGCAGCGGCGCCGCCGAAGCTTTGGGGCAGATCGGCCCGGCGGCCAAGCGCGCCATACCGAAACTGATCAAGCTTCTTCCCGACTACATTGCGGGCGTTCAGGCCGCAATCGCCATGGGCCGCCTCGACGCCGAAGCCGAACTGCTGGCCGCCGCTACCGACAGCAATTCGCAACTGCGCAGCCGGGGAATGTTGGGATTGCGAGAAATCAATCCGACCAATACGCGGGTTGTCGCCGCATTGGCCCACGGCGCCGCGGACATGGATCAAGATGTACAGAGAATGGCGGTCTATGGCTTGGGGCGGGCCCGCCCCTCGAACGACGCGATCGTGGCAGCCCTGGCTGAGGCCGCCAAGTCCACCGATGTCAAAAACCGGAAAGAAGCGGTCGAAGCGCTCTGCCAAATCGATCCCAAGCTGGACAGCGCCGTAGCGCCACTGATGGCTGCGTTGAAGGACGCCGATGCAGAAATCCGCGGCGCGGCGGCTCACGGGTTGGCGGAATACAAGTCGAATCCGCAGGCCCGCCTGGCGGCTTTGTTGCTGGCGGCCACCGACGACGCCAACGCCCCCCGCAGCGCGGCGCTCTCGGCGCTGGACCACGATTCAAAAAACAATTACCCGTTACTGTTGGCGATCCTCAAACAGGACAAACCCGACGTCAGCCTGCTGTGCGGTGCGCTGGCCGGGCTGAGAGAGATGTACCACCAGCATACCGACGAGTTGAAGCCACTGTTGCAGCCGATGGTGCAATCCGGCCAAACCTCGTCCGACGTCAAAGTGTATGCGGCGGTATTGTTGCATCATGTCGATAGCGACACGAAAGGCCTCGACGAGATCTATCTGGCGGGATTGAAATCGACCAAGGCGGACGTCCGGCGCGAGTCTGTTCAAATGCTCGGCGAACAGAAGTGCGCTGCAGCGATACCGGGACTTGTGACCTGCCTGGCCGACGCGAACGACGAGGTCGTTGCCCAGGCAATCGAGGCCGTGGCTGCGCTGAAAGCCGAAGCGGCGGTGGCGCCGTTATGCAAGTTTGTCGAGAACCCAAAATCCAGCGGGTATTACCCATCGATTCGTGCGCTGGGACAGATTGGAAAAGGGGGCGCGATTAGCGGGCCGGTGTTGTTGAAGCTGGTCAAAAACGATGACGATCGCTGGGGCCGAGCTCCAGTTGAATCCCTGGGAAAGGTGGTTGCCGAGTCGCATCTGGAAGTCGCTCCACTGGTGGCAGAGTTATTGCCCATGCAGAAGGATCCCGACGACTCGAAGCGTCGCCGGCTGGCCAACGCCATCGCCGTCCTGCCGTCGAAGGGGTGTGAAGCCGCCATTCCGATGCTGATTGAATTGCTGCAGGACAAGGAGTCCGACGTATGCGCTGCCGCCGCCAACGCGCTGGCGGCGCATGGAGACATTTCCTCGGCGGCCGCTCAGCCTTTGATGCGCATGCTGGAAGACTCGAAGCGAGCCGAGGCACGGACCAGCGCGATTGCCGCCTTGGGAAGCAACTCGGCCGAGCCAGCTCCCATTGTGGCCGCCTTGATCAAGTACGTCAGCGGCGAGAAATCAGTCGCCGAGGCCGCGATGGAGGCCATCGGCGAAAAGGGCGCCGCCGGCAAAGACGCCATCCCCGCGGTCAGCGGCATGCTGACCAACGGAGAAAAGGACGTGCGCCGGCGGGCCATCGCCACATTGCAACAGATTGGCGCGACCGCGCCCGAAGCGGCCAAGTCGCTGTTGAAAGTGGTGCAGGCCGATCCGGACGTTGACGTCCAGGTCGAAGCGGCCCAAGCACTGTTGAAAATCGCTCCTCAGGATCCTCAACTTCCAACTGCGATCGCAGGAATGCTGGGGAGCGACTCGTACGCCGTATCGGCACTGCTGCGCGAGTCGAAGCAAATGCTGGCGCCGATCCTGGCGGCGGGATTGAAGCACCCCAACGCCGCCGTACGGGCCAAAGCCCTGGAATACCTCAGCAAAATGGACGACAAAAACGCCGCGGCGCCGGCCTACCTTTTGGCCGTCAAAGACCAGGATGCCGCTGTGCGTGCCCAGGCCGCCAATGCGCTGGCGGCCCTCGGCGGATACGACTCCACGATCGCCCCCGTGCTGGTTGAATCCCTCAGCAGCCCGGAAGCGGAGGTGCGAGAGTCGGCCCTGCGATCGCTGCGCGGCATGGGGCGGACGGCGGCACGGGCCCTTAGCGTCGTGGTGGGCGATCCCAAGGTTGCGGCAGACGTGAAAGCTAATGCGCTGCAATTGGTGGTCGAAGCGGGGCGATCGTCGCGCCAGGGACAGACGGCCGCGTTGGCGCTTCGTTCCAGTTCGGACGAAAAGCTGGCCGCCTGGGCAACGCTGGCCGCCGCCTCGCTGGATGAGTCCGAGCGCAAAGGCGCGCTGCTGGTTCCGTTGTTGAAATCCAAAGACCCGCAAATTCGCGCGGCCGCGTTGGGGCAACTGGCGCAAATCAACGGCGACGAGCCGATCCGCAGTGAACGAGGCGTGGCCCTGTTGATCTCGTTCCTGTCCGACGACGACAAGCAAGTGCGGCAGGCGGCCGGGGCAGCGGTGGCGCGTTGCGAGTTCAATGATGCGCACGTAGCCGCGCTAGCGGCCGCCTTGGCGTCACAGCGGGCATCTGCCGCATGTCTGCACGCTTTGGCATTCGGCGTGGCAACGCCGCAGAGCGTCCAGAGTCTTGTCGAGCCCCTGACTAAGCTGCTGGCTGGTGAAGACAGGGAGACTTCGGAACTGGCCCAGCGCGCACTTGTTCACATTGGACCACCCGCGGTGAAGGCCTTGCTCAAGATCGCCGCCGACGCCGCGGCCGCGTCGCGCGTCCGCCGCAGCGCCGTCCACGTGCTTTCGGAGATCAAGCCCTTGCCGTTCGAGGCTCTCAAGGAGTTGGCGGCCCTGACGGCGACTGCGGACCGATCCCTGCGGATCGAAGCGGCCGTGGCGCTGGCCATGCACGACGTCGCGCATCCCAAGGTGCTGGAAGCTCTCATCGCAGGACTGGCGGCTCCCACCGACGCAGACGACGACGAGGGGCTCTCGTACCAGATCGACGCCGCGTTTGAGGCCCTGGGTCAGCGCGCCGCGCCGGCGGTCCCCCAATTGATCGCGCTGCTGAAAGGCAAGAACCAGGCGACCAAGCGCATGGCCGCGCAAGCGCTGATGAAGGTCGGCCCGCAGTCCGACGAAGTGCTTTCCGCCATCCTGGCCGCGGCCATGGCCGATAAGGAGTCCAGAGCGTCGCTGTTCCAGCAATCGCTGCCGGGGGGAAAGCGAGTCGTGCCGCATCTGGTGAAATATCTTGAGAGCCAGGATCCGCAGGTCGTGACGCTCGTTGTGGAAGGACTGGGCCAGTTGGGGGCAAGCGCCTCGCCAGCGCTGCCGGCGCTCAAGGGGCTGCTGGCCCGCAAGGACAAGCTGGCCGTCCAGGCGGCGAGGGCCATCGTGCAAATCGATCCTAAAACAGACGGCGTGCTCCCGGTGCTGTTGGCGGCCTTGGATTCCGAGGATAACGATCAACTCAGCGAAGTCCTGGTGTCGCTGGCCCTACTGAAACAAGCGGCCGCGCCAGCGACCGGGCGGCTGGCAAAACTGCTCGCTGGACCACAGGCTGTGAGCGCTGCCGAGACACTGGCCGCGATTGGCCCGCCGGCCGCAGCCGCCGCGCCCGCTTTGATCGAGCAGTTGAAAGCTGGCAAGGAATTTGAAAGCATGGCCGCCGCGCTGGGAGCCATCGGACCGGCGGCGAAGGAGGCAGCGCCCCTGCTGCTGGCGGGCCTGAAGAACGAAAAGTGCGCTCAGTCGGCCTCGGAAGCGCTGGCCAAAATGGGTCCGAGCGGCGCGGCGGCAGTGCCGCTGCTGATGGAGATGCTTCACGACGAAGCCAAAGCGGAGGGCGCCGCCATGCAACTGGGACAGTTCGGTCCCCGGGCTGCTCCTGCGGTTGACGAATTGACGGCGCTGGCGCTGGGAGACGATCCGTCGCTGGCCTGGTGCGCCGCCGGCGCGCTTGGAGAAATCGGCGCACCGGCCCAGGCTTCGGTCCCGCGATTGATGGGCGCCCTGGAGAACGGGCCTATCTCGAAAATCCGCGCGGCGTCCACGGCGCTTTGCGGGCTCAAGCCGGCCGACGCACCGCCCCGCTTGATCGCGCTGTTGTCCAGCACCAGCGATGAGCGATCCAATGCTGCGGCCCAGATTCTGCGCAATTACGGTGCGGCCGCCAGCCCGGCCGTCAACGCGTTGATCAAAAATCTGGATCAGCCCAAGCGGCGGGGCGCGTCGGCCTTCGTGCTGGAGGCGATCGGTCCCCCTGCTGCGCCTGCCGTGGCTGTGCTGGGTAAAGCCCTGTCCAGCGTGCCTGCGGACGAACGCACACGCGATTTCTACGTTCTTTTGGACGCGTTGGCCGCGATCGGACCGGACGCCAAGTCGGTGCTGCCGCAAATTGAACAGGTCCTGAAATCGGAACACTCGAGCGTTCGCATGGCAGCGGCCCGCACGATCTGGAAAATCGATCCGGCGCGGGCCGCCGCTTTGAAATTGAAGAAGGAGGACGCAGAGTGAAATAGGCTGCGGGGAATTTACACCCGCGGAAGAATAAGGTGTCAGGAACCGCCTCCCCTTTTTCTTTCAGCATCGCAGGCGTGCGTTACCACGACCCCGTACGCCTGCCACTTCTCGGCGCAGGGAAAGGCTCTACAATGTCCAGAGATTTAGCGACTCTTTGCTGCATTAGGCCGCTTGGGATCGATGTAAGTCGGGACTTTACGGGCGGCGAGCTAGTTCTTCATGACCTTTCTCACGAACTAATTGCATCTCTTCCGCATAGATGGGATGAATTTCGTGAAAATCAATCCAGTTGTAGATCGTTTGCCGCGACACGAAGCGCCGGGGCTGACGGGCAATATCCAGCCGCGATCGGCCAGCGATCTGATCCGACGACCAACATTGCTCCAAATGCTCGCGAACATATTGATGCGTTTCCGGATCGTCCAACTTGCACGGCCGGCGACAAGCCTGGCGACGGGCTTCCGCCAGCCGCTGGGCCTCCGTCTGAAAGTCGCTTCCGTGAGAAGTCGCGACATTCAAACGACCCAGCGATACTTTTACCAACACCAATCTTCAAATCTGTCGCATTTGAAGTTTGACATCACCAATCAAAGCAAAGGTGCCGGGAACGAAAAATGCGGCTGACAAGAAACACAGCCGCTCTGTGGTTCAACGGCGTCACGGACTCGGTCGCGGCTTGAAGGTCTTTTTGTCTAGCACCCTCACCTCGCCCCCCTCCGCCGCAGGCGGCGTCACGCACTGCATCTCCATCGCGTCGGGGCGGACGTTGAAGATCAGGAACGAGAGCATTTGCTCGGCGCCGGCCCAGTCGTGTCCTTTGCCGCTGCCGAATGGGTTGTTGGCCATCGCGCGGCCGCTGAAGCGGTAGGCGTCTTTGCCGGCGGCGCCGGTGACGATCTGTGTTACGCCTTTGTCCGGTGTCGGCTCGCACCGCTCGTAGTCGGGATCGTGGCCGCACAGCATCAGGCTGGCGTGATACTTCGCCAGCAGCGGCAAGATCACGTTGCGCGTTTGCAATAGCGCCGGGAATAGCTTGCGGCTGTTCCGGCCGGACGTGTAGCCAGGGTAACCATCGAGCACGATCACATACTTCTCCTTCGCCGCGCTGAGTTCCTTCTCCAGCCACTGCGTGTTCTCGCTCCCCGGCTTCCACTCCTGATTACCATCGAGCCCGATCAGCCGCAGCGGGCCAATCTGCTTTGACCAGGTGTGCGAATACGTGTTGGCCGCGGGCGTGTAGTGCAGTTCCTGCACGGCGCCGGCAAAGTCGCGGTCGCACGGCGTAAGCAGCGTCGGCACGGTGGCGAGCAAATCGCCGGCCGGGTCGAAATACTGCGACTGCCAGCCAAAATCCCACGGCCCCTGTTCCTCGCAATTGCCCGTGTGCGCGATGAACGCCGGCTTGGCGGCCAGTGCGTGCCGCGCCACCCTTTGCCAATGCTCGATCCCTTCCACATGCGCTTTCACGTTGCCCAAGGCGACGAAGCGAAACGTGTCGCCGGGAAAGGTCATCGTGAACGGGCCGCGCTTCGTCTCGTGCTCTCCTAGCTTGGCCTTCAGCCGATAGCTGACGCTCTTCGTCCCGGCAGGCACAGGCACTTTGATCCGATGCCACAACTTGTGACTCGACGTGATAGAAACCGGCTGGCCGGCCGGATCGAGCGGCGTGGCTTCGACCGTCACATCGGCGGCCAACGGCGTGCGGCAGGCGAGCGTGAAGTAGCCGTCGCCAAAATCCCCCAGCAGCGGGCCGTTGTAGATCGCCACCGGCTGCGGCGCGGCACTGGCCAGCTCGGCGGTGATTGCCTGCGGCGGAGCTGCGACCGGCCAGGGCGTGTAGCAATCGCCGGAGATTTCGATCGTGTTCTCGCTCGCGCGGATGTCGCCGATGAGCGGCTTCCAATGGTAGAGCATTGGCCCATGCACCGTTTCGACCGGCTTGCCATTGATCATCACGCGGGCATTGAGCAGCGTCGGGATGAAGCCCAAGTCCTTCCAATATCCGCCGCTGGCTTCGTTGAGGTCGCCATCGCAGATGGCGCCGGGGGCGCTGGAACCCGCCTCGCCAATGCGCACCCACAGGCCGGCCAGCTTCTGCGGATCGGCCACTTGAAACGTGCCGCGCACGACGAGCGGGAACGTGGCTTTCTCCGTGCCGCCGGGCACGCCCGCGGGCGGATCCTTGGCGAACGACTTGCCGCCGTCGCGGCTATATTGCCAGACAGCGGCGAGCGGTTGCGTCTTCACATCCGCCGGGCCACGCACTGTAGCCGGATCGGCTGCAAAAATGGGCGAAGCAAGCGCGCCGAGGCCAAACAGTACGGCGGTCACCTGGAATCGGGAGTAAAGCATGGGGTACTCGTGTGGAGGGAGATGCTGAGGCGGGAATTGCTAGGGACGGAAATTGGGTGCCACTGCTGGCCCGCCACAGCGGATCAATCGACTTGCCCAGCAGTTCCGTATTCAGGCCTCTCACCTGACACCAACAGGTCGAACGTCACTTGTCAGGCCAGAGGCCTGACCTACTTTACTTATCCAGCAATGGGAAGCACCTGGCGGCCTCGCCCATAATACCACCGACGAAAGCCGCAAGAAACGACCAGGATGAATCGCGACCCGGCTCCTAAGTGGTGTATATTCTAATTGCCCGATTTCACGACGCAATTTCCGGAGAACCCACCATGGGCATCGGCCGAGCCTTGCTGTGCATCCTGCTGCCGCCGCTGGCGGTGTTGGACAAGGGGTGCGGCACCGTGATCATCGTCACGCTGCTGACCATCGCCGGCTGGGTGCCCGGCGCGATCGCCGCCGTGGTGGTGTGCAATCAGCCGCCCAGGCCTGAGGCTTGAGACGGGAGGCTTGAGACCTGAGTACTCAAGCCTCCAGCCTCAGGCCTCACAAATTGACGCCCATTTCCTTGCAGTGCGCCCTCATGGCGAACTGGAAGTACGGAAACGGAATCCGTTCGTTCTTCTGCAGTGACCAGGTGTACGTGCTCAGCACCATTTCGCGCGACAGCGAGCCGTGGTTGACCAGCGCCACGACGTGGCGGATGAACTTGAACTCCGAGGGAAGGCGCGCCTTCAATCCCTTCTCCAGCGTCTCCTTGAGCGTGGCCACCTGACCGGCGGGGTTTTCTTCCGCCCGCGTCGCAGCGCAAGGCATGACCCCCGCCACCAGGCTGCCTGCCAACAAAGCGATCAATCCGAACTTTCGCAGCAGCGTGAATGAGCGTGGCATGGATCTGGGCCTCGGTGCATTATAGGACGGCCAGGCAGTGGCACCCAAAGTACCCTCACGCTCCGCGTGAGGATTCGCTTTAAGATCGCATCACGCGGAGCGTGATGGGTACTATCAGGGACGACCGGGGCTTGTAATGAAAACGGCCCCCTCGGGCAACGGCAACCGCCTACCTCGCCCCGGCCACAGGGGGCCATCCGCCCGGTGAAAATCCTGAATTTATAGCGATTTCACCGCGAAAATCGGGGCTCACCCGGCCCCGCTGGCACGATCCGTGCGGCGTGCCAGCAATGCAAGATTCCGCAGCTAGCGGCAACAGGGTATAAATAATGGTAGGATTACTAACGGCATTTCTTCTTGGCACTACCCGCCGGTTCTGGCCGCGGGCATTACTCTCAGGTGATTTCATGCGAATCGAAATCTTGTTGTCGCGACTAGTTGCGGGTGCATTGGGCGCTGGGCTGATGGTGTCGGGTGCGTTCCATCTGCCCACGACTCTCCGCGCCGCCGAAACGGTCCCCGGTCTGGAGCCAGCCGAAACTGGCAAGCCCACGCCCGCCGCAACGGCGACAACATCGGCCGCCGCGTCCCCCGAGGAGATTGCCGCGCTGGTGAAGCAGCTCGACGACGACCAGTTCGCGCGCCGCGAAGAGGCCAGCCACAAGCTGCAAACGGCCGGCGCCGCGGCGCTGCCCGGCCTCGAAAAGGCCGCCCAGGGGACCAGCCTGGAAATGAGCACCAGGGCGTTCGCCATCTTGAAGAAGAATCTGACGTCGACCGACGCCACGCTGGCCTCCGCCACTCGCGCCACCGTGGAGCGACTCGCCGCCAGCAAATCGCCCGACGCGAAAAGTCCCGATGAGAAAAAGCCGGACGAACACTTGGCGGCAGTCGCCACGCGAGCACGCGAGTTGCTCGCCGGACCCCAGCAGGTCGCCAAGAACGAACCATTTGAAGTGGCGCAGCCGTTTCCGATCCTCCGCAATCTGCCGCCGGGCGTGATGCCGGGCAGGCCGATGATCGTCCGTCCGCCGGTGCTGCAGATCGGCCCCGGCATCATCGCCAATCGGATCTCGGTGCGGGTGACTGATCAGACGCGCACGATCGAGGCGGATCAATCGCAGCCCGACGGCTCCAGGCAGCAGGTGCAGATCGTCTCGGACCCCAAGGCGGGGATCAAGATGGAAGTGACCAACTCCAAGGACGGCAAGTCGGACACCAAGAAATACGAAGCGCCAGACGCCGAGACGCTCAAGAAGAACCACCCTGACGCTTATAAGATCTACGAGCAATACGGCCAGAATGGTGGGGTGCAGGGACTGAATATCCTTGGCGGCCAGGTGGTGATTCAAGGCAAGGTCGAGATCGGCCCAGGCGGCCCGGCGATTGAAGAAGCCCGCAAGAACCTGGAAGAGGCCCTGCGTAACGGCCCCGATCAGGCGATGCTGGAGCAAACCCGCCGCCGGCTGGAAGAGATGAAGCGCCGCCTGGAAGGAATCCGCCGCCCGCCGGTTCAGGAAGACCCATTCCAACGAAACCCGAATCCAGCAGGCCCAAATCAAGGCAACATCGAAGCCCCGAAATTGGAGATTCCGAAGGAAGAGGGCGTAAAGCTCGTGCCGCTGGAGCCGGAACGACCGGCGAAGAAGTGATCGTGCCCGAGAATGCGTCGCGCCGGGGACAAGTGATATTAGGCCCGGCGTTGACGCCGGGTTACTGTTGGCATTGAAAAATTGTCTCGGATTAGCACCCATGCCCCCTCGCCCCGCCGCACCCGAGCGCGACGTCGATCGCTTGGCTCGCATCGCCGCGATCAGGGCGGAAATCGCCGCCGGCACGTATGAAACGGTCGACAAGATGCAGGCCGCGCTGGCCGCGTTTCTCTCCGGCGGGCGAGACGGCCGGCGGGCAAACGAAGACGAATCGCCCGGCGCGTCTGCGGACGATGAAGCCGCCGATCTTGGGCCAACCCGACCGCGATAGCATTGATCGCCCGGCGGCCAATAGAACCTCAAGCAGGCCCCGCTTTTCGCCGACGATTGCCCCGGTCACCCAGCCTGCCGTCAATTTGCTCCAGTTGGCGCGGCACTGTGGCCGATCATCAGTTACAATACCTTATAGAGCGTTAAACCTGCCGGTCATATACCGTCGGAGGGACTAAATTTCGCGTTGGCCAGGATCAACGTCAGGCTGTGCCCAGCACCGCCCGATCCTCGCTTTTCTCGCAGCGGCCTCTGCCGTCGCTATCGGCTGGCAGTTTAACGATCCACGGCTGCGGTCTTTCCTTCGGGGAGGGCCGGCAGCCTTTTTTATTGCGCGGGCAGCTTGCTGGATGGCACTCGACACGGCGGGCGGCAGTCAACTCCTCGCTGCGCACCATACCATTGAGACTCGCCCCGCACGATTCGCTTCAGCGATCAGGGCGAACAGGTCGTTTGCCTGGTTCGCTGTTCACCTGATACTCGGGGCGTTCCTTGCGCATGTCGACGTAACCCATGGCGCTGTAATTGACCCATACCAGGCGATCTCCTTGGGGATGAACGACCAAGTATTTGATGTAAGAAATCCTTCCGCCGAGCGGATACTTCCGGATTTCCGCGCCGCGTGAATCGAGAGCGGCAATCGAGTCCATGCCGGCGATGTAGAATTTCCCGTTCGGATCGATTCCGATCGGCCCTTGCGCGTTCAGGGTCAGGTAGGGGCTCGTAAGCTCGATGGACCGAAATATTCGCCCGGAAACTCCGATGAGCTTGCCATCGTAGCTGAGTGCGATGGGAGGTGAATCTTGGGGACGACTACTTATCGAGAACCCAGCCTGCTCGAACATGAGGTCCGTCCCTTCGAGCCGGTAGCGCTGCAACTCACCGACGACGTCGAACAAGTATTTTCCGTCGCTGGACAATTTGAAATGCTGGAAACCTTTGGCCAGCGGCCAATCGATTTCCTGCTGACGTTGCGACCGACTGTTTCCCATCCTGAACGGCAAGCAATGCACCAGCGTTCGCTGCGCGATATCCACGATGTAGAGCTTATCTAACTTCAAAGTCGGGTCGCTGCCGATCCGGCCACAGGCGACTGCCACGGAAGTTCCAGGCGATGCCGCAAAATACCATAGCCCTGGCACTGAAATATCGCCCACGCATTTCAGCGTCTCCGGATCGATCACCCACAGTTGGCCCGCCTTAACTGCGCTGACAACTAGCTTATCCTTGGCAAAGGCCAGTCCCCCTACTTCGCTGCGCAGCGACAGACTCAGAGCGCCCCGCAGCGTCGTGGCATCGACCTTAATCAGTCGACTGGCACTGTCGTCGATCAAGTACAGCCATTTTCCATCGGGCGAAAAGACCGCTTGTTCCCCCCGGCCGCCGTTTTTTCCCGTAGCAATCAACTGTCCGCAAAAACAGTCGCCTCGATCCTTGCCGCTGGCGACCAACAGTTGCTCAAACCTTACCGGCTCCGGAAACGGAGCCTGTTCCACATGCTTGATCTCGCTCTTTGGCACCCGTGTCTGCGCCGATGTCAACTGCCAACCTCCTCGGGGATTCTTCACGAGTTCCGGCATGGCCATTAGCAGGCCATCTGGTCCGCTTGCCATGGGGGGCGCCCGCTCAAATCGACTGTTGTAAATCACCAATTGCGGCGCCAGCCGGATCGGCGCATTCCCTGCGTCGGCTTGATACTCCAGTTGAACTTGAAAATTCGCGATCTTGTCGCCGGAATTCGGCGCCTCGAAATGACCGGACAGCAGCAATTGTTGTGGCGATGCAGAGCCATTGAGCGCGGCCTTTGTCGGGTCCGCACCCCCGGCCTTGGAGGACGAAGTTAAAGGCACTTCGATGCATTCGGCCAGGCGCGGCCATTTTCCGTCATTTTCCACCAACTGTTCGGGAAAGATCTTCGCCGGCTGCAAGGGACGAATGAGCAGTCGCGGTTGCTTGATTTTGTCGCCGCGGCCCAGCATTTGCAACGTAACCTCGTAGGAAGCCTGCTCACCTTTTCCGGCTTGGCGCCGCAAATAATACTGCGCGACGGAGGGACGCAACGTTTCCGCGATCTTGTCAAAGGAAATTGCGTATCCAGTCGTCGAATTCTCTTTCACAATGAAATACGGAACGAACGCCACCCCTTTCCCATCCGAGCGTGTTACGATGGCGGAAGACGATGGCGGGCGGTCTGTTAACAGCACGCGCGGGGTCACATTTTGGACCCTGGATGTGACAGCGGAGCCACTCGATATCGAGGAAGTGGCGTTTTGAACGACGACGGTGCTCTGCGGCGTCTGAGTCGTCGAATCGATGCGATGGCCCACCACCTTGACCGTCTCACCATTTTGCGGTTGCCAGGAGGCCGTTTCGAGCGGTGGAGGAACCTTGTCTGCGGGGGCGGCAAGAAGCCAACCCGTCTGGCCTGGCAGTGGTCCTTCAATCTCTGCGCTGACGGGCTCCTTCCCTTTGCCAGTCTCTGGATAAATCAACGCCTTGACCTGCTGGATGCGTCCACCCGATAAGGCAGGGTTTTGGCAAAGGATGACGGCCCGATCTCCGGTTCTCTTGACCACTACGCCGGTAACTGTCTTCTTGGTATCCCCTAGCTCAAACGAAACCACGACCAATGACCGTGCCGCGGGTAGACGGTCTTGAGCGGGGACAAACGGATTCGTTGCAGTCTCCGCACGGACAAAACGCTGATCTGCCTCGCACAACTGCGCCATCGGCACGGCCAATTCGCGCTGATTGTCTTCCCGCTTGAGAATCACCACGTCATCGTTCACCTTCACCAGGCTCGCCCTGATTTCAAACTTACCGCTACTGTCATGCCAGGTGCGAACCTCCGCTGCGCACACCGACTGGCTCAGCAAGAGGGTTCCTGCGACGGCGCATAATATCAACCACAACCCATTGAAGCGGATCATGACGTACCCCGTGAGAAGTTGACTGGAATCGTTGGCGATTGCTGCCGACGATTATAACAAGTGCCGTCGGTGCTGTGTAACCAAAAAGCGCGACCGTTGAAGCCAGCCGGTGAGCAACAAGGCGGCCGCCACCGTGAAATTAAGTCGACACGCCAGACCGGTGGCCAGCGCCATTCCCTTCAAAACCGGAGATGGACCGCTACCGCCCGCGATTAAGCAAACTGCGCTGGTGCAGATAATCCGCCAGCGTCTCGGCCATGTTGCGCTGTGTGTCGGCCAGCACCAGCTCGCACCGGTTGCGGTGGGCGATCGCGTCCAGCTCGCGGCGGTGGTTGGTCATGGCTTGCAGGTACGAGTCGCGCAGCACTTCGGGTTGGGCCAGAATCTCGTCGTCCACTTCCAGGCCCACGAACTTCACCATGCCGTCGAATTGAAACTCCAGCTCGTCGTGGTGCAACACCTGGAACAGCACCACCTCGTGCTGGTCGAAGCGAAACCGCTGCAAGACGGACTCCAACGGCTGAAGCGGCGTGAAGAAGTCGCTTAAGATAATCACGATCTCGCGCCGCCCCATCCGGCCGGCCAATTCATTGAGGCACTCGGCCATCCGCGTCTTTTCCACCGGCTTGACCTGGTCCAGGTGGCTGGTGATCCGCGTCACCTGGGCGAGCGAATTGCTCGGCGGCACGACGTCGCGCACTTGGTCGTCGAACGTCGCCAGCGACACCTTGTCGCTCTGCCGGATGATCGAATAACCCAGCGTGGCGGCCAGCGACGCGGCGTAGGTGAGCTTCTGCTGTCCCTCCTCGCCATACCGCATTGATGCGCTGACATCCAGCAACAGATGGCAGACGAAGTTCGTCTCCATCTCATACTGCTTGATGAAGTACTTGTCTCGATTGAAGTACACGCGCCAGTCGATGTGCTTGGGATCGTCGCCGGGCACATACTCGCGATGCCCTTTGAACTCGACGGCAAAGCCGGAGAGCGGCGACTTGTGCGCACCCGCCAGGTTGCCGATGACCAGCGACCGCGGCTCAATATGCAAGCTGGCCACGCGGTGCAGCACTTCAGCGTCGAGATAGCGGGAGAGGATAGTTTTGGGCATGGCGGTAGGGGCTATCAGCTATCGGCTGTCGGCTATCGGCAAAAAGCTGAGAGTCGACAGCCTCATTGTCCGTGGTCAGTGGTCAGTTGCTTTTGGTTGACGTGTGGCGAATACAAAGCTGACAGCCGATAGCCGACAGCCGACTCACGCCGCCGGCTTCTCATACTTCTTATCCGCCGAGATGCTTTCCATCAGCATCTGGATCAACTTGCCGCTGTCGACTTGCGCCGCTTGAGCGGCGTAGTTCGGCGCGATGCGGTGCCGCAGGGCCGGGGCGGCCACGGCTTGCACGTCGCCCACGGTCGCGTGGTAGCGGCCGTAGAGCAACGCTCTGGCTTTGGCCGCCATGACCAGCGTCAGCAGGCCGCGCGGGCCGGCTCCCCAACTGACCCATTGATTGACAAACGCCGGCGCCTCGGGCGTGCCGGGGCGCGAGGCGCGCGTCAGGGTCCAGGCGTAACCCAGCACCTGATCGCTGACCGGCACGCGCTCCACCAGCTTCTG
This sequence comes from Planctomycetia bacterium, assembly GCA_021413585.1. Taxonomy (GTDB): domain Bacteria; phylum Planctomycetota; class Planctomycetia; order Pirellulales; family UBA7805; genus JAIOPX01. Next base: position 29,023 of record JAIOQB010000486.1, on the reverse strand, counting down.
AATGGCGATGATCTCCTCGCCCGTCATGATCGGCCGGATGATGCCCATCGCCCCGCCGGTCACACGGCGGGCAATCTCCCACTCCTCTGCCCCACTGGGATAATCGACCTTGATGTACAACAGAAAACGATCCAACTGCGCTTCGGGCAGCGGATACGTTCCTTCCTGCTCCAGCGGGTTCTGCGTGGCCAGCACGAAGAACGGCGTCGGCAGCTTGTGCATCGTGCCGCCGGCCGACACTTGCCGCTCTTGCATTGCTTCGAGCATGGCGGCCTGCGTCTTCGGCGGCGTGCGGTTGATTTCGTCCGCCAGCACCATGTTGGCGAACAACGGGCCAGGCAGGAACTGATACTGCCGCGCGCCGGTCTCCACGTTTTCCTGAATCACCTCCGTGCCGGTCACGTCGCTGGGCATCAAGTCGGGCGTGAACTGCACCCGTTTGAAGCTCAGATGCATGGACTGGGCCAAAGAACTAATTAGCAGCGTCTTGGCCAACCCCGGCACCCCTTCCAGCAGCGCGTGGCCGCGGGAAAAAATGGCGATCAGCACCTGCTCGATCACGGCGTCCTGGCCCACGATCACCTGCGACAATTCGTCTCGCATCCGGTTGTAAGCTTGTTCGCACTGCTGCACGGCAGCCACGTCGTCGGGGGGAAGGGTTTGGGTTGTCATGGAGGGCTCCAGCTAATGTTCTAGGTGGGTTTTATTTCTTGAACCACAGAGGCACAGAGAAAAATAAATCTCCAATCACCAAATTCCAATCTCCAACAAGCGTGCGCAACTCCAATATTGGAGATTGGAATTTGGTGATTGGTAATTCCTGTCCGTCTCTGTGTCTCTGTGGTTCAAACAACTTCGTTCAGTCGATGTTCTCAAAATACTTCTTCAACCGCTCTTCGTACCCTCGCGGAAGTTGCCGCCGATCTTTCGAGCGGATGGATTTTTGCACGCCCGGCGGCAGCTTCGTAAACCACGGCTCGCGGGCATAATCCTTCGGCACTACGGTGGCGTCTCCCTTGCGATCGACCGCATGGGCGCCCTTGATTCCGTCGCCCGCTTCCGGCTCGGCGAACAGTGGGCCCCCTTGGCCGAACTTGCCGGCCGGGTTCACGTCGGGCGGATTGCCGGGGCCGACGGTGGCGCCGATCTCGGGCATGATGAACGGGCTCGCCTCGGGGGCCATGCCGGGAATCTCGCTCGGCGGCGGCTCGCCATCCTGCTGCTTATCGGACTTGGGCTTCGGCGGCGGAGGCGCGGCGCCCCCCGGCTTTCCTTCCGGCGTGATCGGCGGCGCGGGGCCGTCGATGTCGCGGCCGTCGAACTTGCCGTGCTGATCTCCTTTTTGCGGACGCTGCTCGGTCGGCGGGCTGCTCGAATCGCCGCCGACTCCTTTGCCGGGGGTTCCCTGCCCCATGCCAAGGTCGCCCGGCGTGGTGCCGGTCATGCCCATCGGGGCCATGGGCTCCATCGGCTTCTGCGCCTTCTGGCGGACGATCTCCTCCTCTTCGGGTTCCATCTCGTCCTTCTTCTCGGGCTTCATCTTGTCGCGTGCGTCGGCCAGCTCGTCTTCCTTTTTCAATTCCTCTTCCGCTTTTTGCAGCGCCTCCGGGCCGGCGATTTCCTGGGCCGTTTCGAGCGCGCTGGGAGGTTTGAACGCGTTGCCCAGCGGCGGGGGCTGCTGCTCTTCTTCGGCCGGGAGATATTTCTTCTTCTTGGGCTTCGGTTTGTCCGTGTCCATGTCGTCCGGCTTTTTGTCCTGCGGCTTCTTCTCGCCGGGCGGTTTGGGCTCGGGCTTTTTTCCGGGAGGGGGCGGCGAGCTTTGCGAGGTGGGCGTGGCCGACTTGGGCGAACCCTCGTTCGGCTTGAACACGTCGGCGGCCGACGGCGGCGTGGCCTGCTGCGCGGCAGATGTGATCGGCGCGGTCTGCACCGTTTGCGACGCCATCGGACCCATATCGGCCGGCTGCTGCTCCTGCGGATTAGGCTTGATCGACGGCTGGTCCTGCGTCGACGCTGGATTCTGCGGACCCTGCTTCTGCGCCGGAATGTCCTTCGGTTCGTTCTCGGCGTTCGGATCTTGCTTCCCTTGCTTTGGCACGGCGCCGCCGGTCGATTTCTGCTCCGGCAGCGGCGGCTTGCTGCTGGGCGGGAACAGGGGCTGATCGGTGGGATTGAACTCCTGCAGCTTCGCCTTGGGCAAATCTTCGTTGAGCTTGTCGGCCAATGCCAAGGCGTCGCGGAGCGGCTTGTTCTTGATTTCCTTTTGCTTGGCCAGGTCCTGCGCGCCTTCGCCGAGTGCTTCTTGAGCTTCGGCCAAGTCCTTGATGGCGTTGGTCAGTTTCTTTGAGGTTTCAAGCGGGTCGGGCTCGTGATCCGACTTTTGTTTCGGCTGCGATTGATTGCCGGGGGAAGGCGGGCTCGGCTTCTGCGGCATTGGATTGTGCGGCGTCTGGGGATTCGGCGCTTGGGGCGTCATCGGGCTGCCACCCATGGGGCCGGGCGGATTGGCAGGCCCCGGCGGCGACAACTGTTTTTGCTGGCCCATCTGCGCCAGTTGCTGGCTGAGCTGAGCCAACTGCTCGCGAGCATCTTGCTGCTGCTGGCTCTTCTCCTTCAAGTCCTTCGCGATCTGCTGATCGCGGGCGATCTCCTGCTTGCGAGTGTTCAATTCGCTGCGCGCCGCTTCGAGCGCGTCGCGAACCGAGTCGTCGGCCGCCTTGGTTTGCTCGGCGTCGGCCGGCTTGCCGGTGGGAGAGTTCTTCGAGGTATCGGCCGAACGCTGCGCCTGCCGCAACGCCGCGCCAGCCGCCGGCGCGACCTGGCTGGCCGCTTCCGCCAATTGATCCGCCTTCTGGCTTTGCTCGGCCAGCTTTTGCTTCGCTTCGGAAAGCAACTGCTCGCGGGCCGCTTCGAGTTGTTGCTTTGCTTTGTCGAGCGCCGCGGCGGTTGCTTTTTGCGAACGGTCGGCGGCCGCACGCTCACCCGCGCGGGCTTGCTTCGCCGCTTCCTGCGATTGCTCGGCCGCTTCCGCCAACGTGTGGGCGGCATCCGGCGCGGCCGGTAGCGCTGCGTCTTTGGCCTGCCGAGCCGCATCGCTCACGCGAGCCTGCGCCTGCGGGTCGAGCGCCTGCGCCGGAGCCTGGGCGGCCTGCGTTTCCGCCGCCGCCAGACGATGAGCTTCTTCGATCGCCTCGCGTGCCGCTTGGCGCAATGATTCCGCCGCTCTGGGGCCGGAATCAACCGTTTGCGTGGCTGCCGCGCCCGCCGCTTCAGCCGCGCGACGCAACACGGCGGCCAATGGATCGTCGCGCCCTTCGGCGGCCTCCTTCTGCGCCGCGGGTCGGGCCGCAGCCGCTTTGGCCAGATCGGCCAGGGCGTCGGCGGACGCCTGCTGCCGCTCGGCCGCGTCCAACGGCGTGTTGGCAACGCCTTCCGCCAGGCGCCGCGCCTCGGAGTCGGCGGCGTTCTGCGCCGTGCGGGCGAGATCCAGCTTCTGACTCAATGCCCTCATCTCGGCCATGTCGGTACGGCCCGCTGCACGCAACTGGTCCACCTCCGCCGCAAGCACCTGCCGCCGGGCATCCGCCAGTTGTGTGAGCTTCGCGGAGAGATCGGACTTCTCGCCCTCGAGCTGCTTGTCGACTTGCCGCTCCACGGCCGACACCGCCTGCAACTGCGATGCGGCGATTTTTTCCAGGTCGCCCGCCGCACGCCGCAGATTGCGCCGCAGAACATCGGCCGCTTTCAAGAGGTGCATGGCCGATTCATTAGCCCCGCCGGCAACCTGAGTGGACGCCTGACGGGCTGGTTCGCTGGCGGCCGGCTGTTGTGCGGCACGCTGCAGTTCGATCGACGTCTTGGCGATGGCGGTGCGGGCGGCCTGTAACGGACCGGCCGCTTCGTCGACGATTCCCTGCACTGCCGCGGCGATCTTCACGCTCAGTTGGTCGATCTTCTGCTGCTCGGCGAGCATTCCTTTGATCTCGACCGCGGCGAGTCCTTTTCCTCGTGACGCCTGGATGGCCAATTGGGCTTGCCGCCGCTCGCTGGCGGCCGCTCGTTCAAGAACTTCGATCGCCCGATTCAACTCGCCCACTTCCACCGCCAGCGCCGTTCGCTGAGCATCGGCAAGCGCCGCGGCGACCTCTGCCTCCGCGCGGCGCAGCGCGTCGCTGGCCAGCCCAACGCGCGAGGCGGCCCGATCGGGCTGAGCCTGTGCGGCCTGCGCTGCATCGTGCGCCGCGGTCGCCGCCTGCTCGAGCCACGCCCCCACCGCCGCCGGAAGGGTACTGAGCCGCGGCCGCTCTTCGGCCAGCGACGCGGCCACCTGCTTTTCCAGATCGGCGGCCAGCGGCAGATTGCCCGCTACGGCTTGCTCAGCCTGAGTCTGTTGCAGCCGCAACCCGATGAGCTTCGTCTGCAACTGCCGCAATTGGGCCACCATATCTCCCAACTCGTGGGCACTCTTCCCCTCGGTCGCGAGCAGCGGCGTGTCGTTGATGACTTTTTCCAAGGCCGTGAGTTGATCGATAACCATCTTCTGTTGCGCAGTGGCCGGGGCGACATGCGCGGCGCGGATTTCGACAACTGCCTGCAGCGCCGCGGCCTTGGCGTCGCGAAGGTTGGCTTCGACCTGCGGCACGGCGGAAAGTTCGTCCGCGATCTGGCCGAGCCCCTCGTGGATCGATTGCTGCTGCCGGGCCAATGGGCCAGCCTGCTGCGGCGTGAGCTGGCTCTTGGCCGTTTCGTCCAGCAATTTTCGCTGCCGCTCGCGCAGTTCGCTGATCCAGCGCAACAACGTCGCCCTGTCGGCGATTCCGGAAGTGCGGGCCGTATCGATGCGCGACAGCAGGGCCACCAGGCCGTCGATCACCGCTTGTTGATTTTCGATCGCCTGCGCGAACTGCACGTGCTCCAGGCCGTCGACCGCTGCCCTCACATGCTCCTCCACGCGATGGGCCTTGAGCATCTGCAAGCCGCGAACCGCGGCCGGGCCGGTGGGTGGACTCCAACTGGAGACCTCGCCCAACAGGCCGACCATTTGCAAATACAAAGTCCGCACGTCGTGTTGGTCTTGAATCACCTTGAGCGTGCGAGTTTCTCGCTCGTCCTGCCCTGCGACGGTCGGCAGCGCCTTGGTCGCTTCGTGCGTGCGGCGCTGCAGCTCCAGCACCTGCTGCGCTTCAACCGCCAGCCGGGCCGCGTGCATCCGGCGGCGCAAGCGATTTCGTTCCGTCGCCAGCCGGACCACCACCTGGCGGACCAAATCGCGAGCTTGAGCGAATTTTTCTTCCTGCTGGCGCCCCTGCGCGTTGCGAGCCTGCACGAGCAGATCGATCACCCCGCGCATCTCGCGATCGATCAAGCCGTCGACGCTGCCGCGCATGTCGCGGATTTCCGCATACAGCGGATTCCCCTCTGCCAGTCGGTTGTCTTCCAGTTGGCGCAACTGGAGGTCGAGCGTGGTGCTGACCAATTCGCGGGCAATCAGACGCGCCTGTTGCTGATCGGCCTGCTGGCGGCGCAGCACCTCGTCGTCCACTGCCCGGGCGGGCGAATTCAACTGACCGAGCAGGACGAGAGCCAACAATCCTGTCAGCATGGCAGTAATGTTTATGGGTCTCGCGTTCATCGCTTCCCCTCCGCACCCGTCAGGCGGCTAATAATGTCGCCGAAGAGCTGCTCACCGCGGGCATCGCTTTCGTTCGTGATCGCCCGTTCGGCGGTGATCCGGTCGGTGATGCTCAGCGACTCGGGCGAGCTGAGGGTCGCTTCCCCCTTCCGCTCGCCCCGATAGTCGCGGGCTTCCATCTGCACCGCCACTTGGTCACCCGGGTTTAGCTTCAGCGGCACGAGGTCCAGCACGAACCGATTTTTCAATTCTCGTCGGTTACCGAGGTTTGCCGTCCCTTGCCCTTCCCACACGGTTTGGTTCACATCCTGCGTCGACTTGCCGCCGGCGCGGCGCACCTGCACATGCAGCACGATCGACGACAGGGCGAAGTCATCGCTCACGGCGAAGTCGATCTTGGGTCCCGCCCCGGGCCAGCACTGCCGCGTGGCCAGCCGCATCTCCACCTGCGGCGGCCGATCCGCCTCCATGGCGATCGTTCCCTCAATCGGATGCTCGGGCGCCAAATTGTCCTGATCGCGAACGTCGAGCGAAAAATGCAGTGGCACGCTCACCGCGGCCAGCGGCGTCTTGTCGGCCGAAAGCCGCCAGGCATGGCCTTCGGCGTCCGTGCGCGTCAGCGGAAACTTCGCATCGCCAAGCGTTAGCACGGCGAAGGTGAGCGTTTTATTGGGGCAGACCACGTCCAGATCGACGCGCGAACCCTCGAACACGCTCAACTGGCGGCGCGACGTTTGTTCCACGCGGGTGCTTTGGCCCAGCCGGGCGGCGTAGGCCGGCGGGGTGGCGGTCATTTTCATCTCGACCACCGGCAGCGGCACGACGTCGATCGCCGCCGGATCGGTCCAGGCGTCTCCCACTTCGATGGAGAACGAAATCGGATCGACCAGCCGCGGCAACTGCCCACGATACGTGCCCGGCTGCTTTTCGTCCGGCGTGAGCGACACGGCCGACTTCAATCCATTAGCCGCTTGAAACCGCAGCGTCCCCTGGGCCGACACTTTTCCGGCCGGCGCCTCGCAGCGCACCGCAAAGTCGAGCGGCGTGCCGAACGGCCGCTTGGCCAGGATGTCGTGCTGGCCGTAAGGTGTGAGCGCAAATCGTTCGTCGCCGATGGCCACTTCGCAAATCTTGGTGCTGGTGGGATAATGCCGCGATCCGAGCAGCACGCGATTCATCAGCACGCCGGCGTAGCCCGGCCATACCGCCATCGCCAGGCCGATCGCCAGCGCGCTTACGCCCACCAGCACCGCGCGGCGCTTCATCTGATCGCGCGGGAAATCAGCCAGCAGGTTCCACTCTTTGCCGTAGTCGGTCACGTACTCGATCACCGCTTCGCGCAGCTCCTGCGATCCCCAGCTTCGAGCGGCCGGTTCTTCGAACTGCAAGGCCGCCACCAGGTCGCTGTCGATGCCGCGCTGTTTTTCGACCAACAGGGCCACATCCATCTCGTTCTCGCGGCGATTGAACCACGGCCGGGCCAGGGTCCAGTAGACGGTGGTCATGGCGCCGGCGGCGATCAGCAGCGTGAACGCCCGTTCGAAGCGGCCCATGGAGAAGGTCCAGTCGATCACAAAGAAGATCGCCAGCGCCCACAGCGCGGTCAGCACCAGCGCGCTGCCGCCTACCACCCAACGGGCCGTGCGGCGGCGGAGGGCAACGGTTTGCAGTTGGCTGCGTAATTCGGCCAAACGGGTCATGGCAACCTCAACCATTTTCGTCCAATCCATTCGCCGGCGGTCAACAATACCAGCAACCCAAAGCAGAGCGGCGTCGCCCACAACGGGATCGTCTGCGGTGTCACCTCAACCAGCGGCGCGGTGGTGATCTCATCCGGCAGCTTCGACGCGGTGGTCAGGTCATACGCCTTGCCGCCGCTCTCGTCGGAGATGCGCTGCTGCAGCTTCACTTCGCGGACGGCGCTTTGCCGCTCGGCACTGCGGCGATCGACTTTGAACGTGGTTTCCACTTCGTTGCGAGTCACGGGGTCGGTGACCACGACGCGATACTCACCCGGGCCGTACAACGGCACCTGGGCCTCGAACAGACCCGCGCGGGCAAACGGAATGGCCAACGGCTGCGGCTCGGTTCGCTCGCCCGGCTTATTGGGCGGAATCACGCGGGCTTGCAGCTTGTGCTCCGAGATGCGATCCGCCAGCAGCGGCTTGAAGTTTTCGTCGTAGGCGTCCACGGTGAGCGTCACCTGGTCCCCTTCGCGGAACCGCGTCTGTCCGCCGGTCGAGACGTCAAACCGCTTCTGGCTCCCCACGGCGTGCTTGAGCCCCAGGCGATGAATCAACTGCCCCCAGAACTGTCGATAGTACTGCTCGCCATAGCGGCGCCGCAGCCGCCACAATTCGTCGAACGCGAAGTAGACCACTTCGCCCTTGCCATATTGCCGCACGGCGATCAGGGGCTGCGGCGTTTTGCCGTCGGCCAGCGTGTCGGTGGGATGCTCGGCGAGCACCGTGGCCTGGAAGTGCTTCTTGGTCGCCGGTTGATACCAATTCAGCGGACCCAGGTTTTCCCACGCCGCGCGGTTTTCGTCGGCCGATGCGCCTAGCTGCATGAACTCCGCATCCGCGCTGGCGGCGGCCGGTGTGAGCCGCATCTTGAATGGCTGCTTCGCGCGGATGCGCTCACCCGACTCGACGCTCACCGGCAGCAGATCGGCCAGCGGCGTCTCGGACAGCTCGCCCACGCCATGCACGGGCCCGGCCATCACCACCAGCCCGCCGCCGAACTTGTCGACGTATTCCTTCACCTGCTCGCAGAACGTCGGTGTGAGCGCCAGCCGGGGCATGTCGCCGAGGAATAAAATGTCGTTAGCGAAAAACTCGTTCCGCGGCATTTCCAGCGAAGGCAGAAACATCGGATTCTGACGGCGGACGTCCGGATCGCTCGCCCTGAGGTACGTGTGAAAGCCCCGCGTGCCGACCAGCTTGTCGCGGTGGAACACCTCTTTGACGAACCGCCATTCCCAGCTTGGCTCGTTCGCCACGTACAGCAGCCGCAGGAAATCGTCCGTGGCGGTCAAGTCGCGACGGGCCTTGTTGTTTTCCAGCACCTGCTCGCCGGTGAGCGGCTCGACCTCCGCGATCAATTCAAACTGCCCCGCCTCCTGCGGCTCAAAGGGGAAATCCAGCACCATTTCGCGCTGCTCGAGCCGGACGGTGCGGTCGCCGATGCGGACAGTTCCTCCACGCGTTTCGCCGTCGCGAGCATCCTTGTCGGCAGTATTAGCACCTGTGTTCTGCCCATCTCCCGCCTTCCGCGGCACGGCGGTCACCTTCACATGGGCCATCTGGCCGTCGAGCTGGCTCTGAATGAGCGTGACATTGATCGTAGTCCGCTCACCTTTCTTCGTGGTCGAAGCGGCGGCCAGTTCGACGCGCAGGTCCAGTGCCGCCTCGGGCCCGACGCCGATCGTGTAAATTGGCACATGCAGCCTGGCGACCGGCGAAGTTTCCGCGCCGACCGGATAGGGCCCGTTGTTCCAGCCAAAGTCGCTCAGCAACACGACACCGGCCAATTGGCTCTTCTTGTGCCTCACGGCCAACTCGTCGAGTGCGGCGCCGAGCGCGGTCACTTCGCCATCCGTGGTCAAGCTGTCGGCCAGCAGGGCCGGTTCGATGTCGGTCTGGCTCGACTTCGACAGCGCCAGGCTGCGGATCCCTTCAGGGCGATCGAAGACGAATGCGCGAAGGCGGTAATTCTTCGCCAGCCGTTCGATGACGTTGTTATTCTTCTGCCGCACCAGCGCCTTGATATAGTCGATCCGCCGTGGAGCGTCCGTTGTGCTTTTGCCAGGCGTGGATTGGAGATCCACCGCCGCGGCCAGCGCATTCTGCTGGTCGGCACTAACATTGTCTTGAATCGCCATGCTGTCCGAGCCGTCGAACACCAGGTACAACAGCGGACTCGGGTGCGTTGTGGAAACGACCGTCAGCGCCGGCCCGGCCAGGATCACCAGCAGCAGCCCCAGCGCCAAGCCGCGCAGCGCGGCCAGCAGCAACCGACTGCGTCCTTTGGCGGCCGGCTCGAAGCGGTAGTAGCTCACCACGCCAACTGCGACCATCGCCAGCGCGCCGAAGAATACCCAGACTGGCCGGTTGCTGGCCCACGATTCGGTGAACGACAGCCGGCGAAACTCGATCGCCTCGACGTTGTCGATCCCCAGCAGCCAACCGACCATGCGCGCCCAAGTCATGTTGCGGCCCCCCGGGCGGCAGCGGTCCGCGCCACCAACCACCGTTCGGTCAGCAACAACACCAGCACGGAGAGAATCAGCCACTTCCACCAGCTCTCGCCAAAAATGCGCGAGCCTTGCAGGCTCAACTCCTGATCCGAGTTGACGAGCGTGACCGGCGCGCCTTCGAGCCGTTTTTTGAACTCCTCTTCGCCGATCGGCGCCAGGTTCGACTCGCCCGGCCGGCCATTGACCGCCAGCGGCACCTGCCACAACACGCGGGCAGCTTTGGGATCGGCACTCTGCGACGCTCGGGCGGTGACGGTATAGATGCCGCGCTCGGTGAGATCATTGAGCGTCAGCCCAAACCGCTGCGCGTCGAGAAACTGCGGCGACAGATCTTCGGTGATGCCATTGGGACGCGCGAGCGTGATGTGGGCATAGCGGTCCGCCGTGCGAATCGGCAGGCTGATTTGATCGAGCGCCGGCAAGTTGCGATCGGGCAGCGTGTTTTCCAGCCGGCCGCGCAGCAGCCGGTCGTAGAGCAACATCGCCGGATCGCCATCCGTGCCGAGCGTGTTCCAACCATTGCCCCAATCGCCAAACACGCCACTGGCCACCAGCGTGATCCGTCCGCGGCCCACTTGCCGCTCGACGATGTAGGGGCGACCATTGTCGAACCAGGCGATCGGCTCGGGGCGCGTCTTCTCCGCCAGGCGGTTGGCTAGCGTGTCGATCGACTCGCCGGCCGCCGGGCGCTGGGCCAGTGGGTCTTCCGTTCGGGCGTTTTCCCAGCGCAGCCAGTGCGGCTCGATCTCCGCGCGGCGGGCTTCATCCAGTTGCCGCTCGCTCCGGGCGGCGGCATCGAGCGTGCCGCGCGTCTCCTGCTCTGCCCAATGCTTCTGGCGGCGATCCGATTCAACCAGCGTGGTGAGGTTCTTGGTCAGCCGCTTCGCTTCGTTCTGCACTACTTTATTGCGAACTGGGTCATCAGCGTCGACGCCGATCGACTTGAAGAACAGCGGCTTGCTGTAGATCATTTTTAATTCGTCGCGGGTCATCTGTGGCGGCAGGAAATAGTCGTGCGTCAGCCGATCGACATCCAGCCGCAGCGGATTGACCGTGGCGGCCGCTTCGTTGAGCGTCTCGCCGATGGGGGCCGAGGCAAGCGGCAGCGGCAAAATGCCCTCGCCGTCGCGCCACGCCGTGCGAGTCCAGGCGGCCGGATCAAAGCGCCCCCCGGCGGCGATCACCAGTTGGCCACCTTGCTCGACGTATTGCCGCAATAGATCGACTGTCGCCCCCGGCTCGGGGACACCTGCCATCACTACCAGCCGAACGCTGGCCAACTTGTCGCGCGTCAGATCGCCGACCGCGTAGTGCCGGATCGAGACAAGCTGCTTCTGCGGTTCGGTGCGCGACGTGACCGGTGAGAGCAGCCGCCGCAGCGGATACGTCTCGCCCCGGATCCCTTCGCGAGGCCGTTCCTTGCTTCCCCATTGATCGACAAACGCCACCGGCAGCGCCGCCACCACCGGCACCACCAAACTGCGAGCATCGTCTGCCGGCATGCGGTCCGGCGTGAGCGAGAGCGTGACCGGCACGTCGGTGACTTGCTCGGCTTCCAAACGATTCTTGAACGTGTACTCGAAGTCGATGTTCTGCGACTGGCCGGGCACAAGGTTCACCGTGCGGCTGTCGACCTGTTGGCCGTCGACGGTCAGCACCGCCTGCACGTCCGCGCGCGGCTTGTCGCCGACGTAGTTGATCACCGCTTTGAACAGCGTGGGCGTGTCGACGTTGGCCACCGCGTCTTGCACGCGGAACTCGGAGATCCAGGCGTTGTCGCGCGCCGGCGGGCCGAGCGGCACGACTTGCAGCTCCGCCTGCTGCTTCCAATCGCTGGCCGAGCCGGCGGGCCAATTGATCTCCTGCCGATCGGTCCACAGCACCAGCCGCTGGGACATTTGCGACGGCGTGTTGCGGCACGCCTCGGCCGCCAGCGTGGCCACCTGCGACGACGCGGCCGCGCGATCGACCACTTGTATCGCGTCGATCGCCTCGCGGGCGTCGTCCTTTGAAGCGTAGGCGTCCAGTCGATACCCACCCGGATTGCCGCAGACAGGGACGACCGAAACGCGGCTCCCCTCGGGCAATCGATCGACAAATGCCCTGGCCCGCTGCTTCGCATCGGCCAGCAACGTGCCGCCGGGCTGCTGGTAACTCATGCTCAGGCTATTGTCCAACAGCAGCACGGCATGCAGCGGCTGGTTCCCCGCCAGGTCGGCGGATTTCAGAGCGATATACGGCCGGGCCAATGCCAGGCCGAACAGCAGCAGCGCCGCCGCGCGCAACAGCATCAACAGCAAGTCCCGCAATTGCAGCAGTCGGCGGCTGCGCTGGACCGAGACGCGCAAGAAATCCATCGCCGCCCAATGAATCACGCGCACCCGGCGGCGATTGATCAAGTGCAATACAATCGGCACGCACGCCGCCACCGCGCCGGCCACAGCAAACCACATGGCATTGGGTGGAAAGGTGGGCATGGGGGGCGGAGAGAATGTTTAAGTACGGAAGGGACTGAGTGAATGACGAATGTCTAAGCACGAATGACGAAGGAAGCTCTAAGCTCTAATGACCAATGACCAAAATTCCAATCTCCAATAGGCGGTGCGCTATGTCTTTATTGGAGATTGGAATTTGGAGATTGGTCATTTTTCAGCCTCGCTCCCTCGATCCCCTCAATCCGCCCTTCCTGCAAAATGGGCAGGTACCGATTCGGGATCGACAGGTAAAAGCAGGCGATGGCAGTACCGTACAATTGCGCTTCCTTGCCCTGCATCCACCACACGGTCGACTGCCAACTGCCATCTTGCGACGGGTTGTTAGGGTCTTTCGTCTGGCTTTTGACGAGTTGATCGCGCAGCACGGGATACAACTCGCGCCAATCCTTGCCGCCCACCTGGTACAGCGCCTGGCCGACGTAGTACAGCGTGTAGCCGTCGAACGGGACGTGATTGGCCGGTTTGCTTTTGCGGGCCTTGGCATATTGCTGATCGAACTCGTGGGCGCCGCCCAAAATCTGCTTGCGGACGTATTGCATCGCCTGCGGGATGCGCCAGTCGTCGTACTGGCCGAACTCCTGCAGGCAAACCACGCCGCACGACGTCATGGCGATCGACACGCGGCCCTTATCCGCCACCTGATACGAGAAGAAACCGGGCCGCTTCTTCCAGTCGGCCTCAGTCTCGCCGGGCTTGTAGCCTCCCTCGGGGATGTAATACCGCCGCACGCTGGCCACCGCTTTGCCGACCACTTCCGGCGGAACCTTCAAGCCGCAGTCCATCGCGCTGCGCAGGGCCTTCGACTGCATCACCACCAGACTCAGATCGTGGCCGTTGGCGAGTGACTTCGCTTGATAGCCCCAGCCGCCATCGGCGCATTGGCTGTCGCAGATCAAACGCAACGCGCGATCGAGCGCCCGGCCGATGCGAGGGTCACCCGACATGCCGTAGGCCTGGCCGAGGACGAACGTCGACAGGCCATGGTTGTACATGTCGTCCCCTTGGGCGACGTTGATCAGGCCCGAGGGTTGCGCGCCGCTGACGATGGCATTGAGCGCCTTCTCGACCGGCTCGCCAAATTCGCTGCTGCGTCCCGGCATGTGCCCGGCAGCCATGAACGCCAGCGCACCCATGCTGACCAGCCCCAGGTGCTTGTCGTCCCAGGTCCCCTTAGGCCCCTGGTTGCGGGCGAGCCACTGCAACCCTCGCTGCAGCGCCGCTTCGCTCTCCGGCGTGGTCTCCCAGGCCCCTTCGGCGCATGCCCAGGCTGGTGCGGCCAGCAGGGCAACCAGGCAGAGGAAGGTGGCGAGCGAACGTTGCACGGATTCGCTCATTTTTGATGGGCTGAGTGTGGGCAGGCCAAGTACGGGAAGCCGACTCGGGACGTGTCCCCACGCCCCGACCATCGAACTCCCACCGATATATTGTCCGAAGTGGGCCCAAGGTAACGGCCGGCTGCGAGAATCTCCCCGCCGATTTAGCGAAAAATCCCCATAGCGAGAAGTCCCCCAGGACCGGGGACTGCCCCATTTTCACACAGCGAAAAGACGGGGCTGCCCCCCTAATTTCCCCTTTGCCAAGGCGAGAGGGTGCCAACTGGAGGGACTACCGACAATGGCTCCTGTCGTCCGATGTCACCGATGCGCCTTGGTCACTTGTTCTCTGGCGCCTTCTTGTTGGAGACAGTTTCTTGCGCCTTAATCGCTTGCTGAAGTCCGCGTGCCAAGTCCTTTGCTCTACCTTTGCCCCAGAAGTGCGTGAAGTAGATGCTCGGCGTTTCTCCGACCATGTGGTTGTGCAGAGCCACGATGTTGATGTTGGCGGCCCGCAGCGCCTTCAACACCACTTGCACCTCGTCCGCGGTCATTGCGAAGTCCCCATCGACGACGGCCGCCTCGTCAGTGCCGGCGAAGGCGGCCCAGGTCGTCAGCCCCATGCTGCCGCCGAACTTCACGCCGCCCATCTCGGCATTGCGGCCAATGGTGATCTTGAAGACGCCATCCTCTAACGTTCCCTTCGAGCCTACGATCTCCGCCAGGTGGTCGGTGCCCAGCTTGCCGTATTGTGGAGCGTCTCCGGGAAAAGCGTGCTGAGGCTGCGGGTGAACCTTCCGGACTTCCTTCACGGCATCCCACACGGCACGAACTCCCTTGGCCAGTTCGTTGGGACAGCCCGAGCCGCCGATGTGCATGAAGTAAACCTTCGGGTTGTCGAAGAAGAAGTGATTGTGAAGAGCCGTGACCAGCAGGCCGTTCTTCAGCGCAGCATCCAGTGCAGGATTAACTTCGTCTTCAAAACAGACGGTATCCCCCATCACCATCGACATCTTGCCGCTCTGCTGGAAGGCGGCCCACGTGCCCAATCCCATGAACGGCCGCATGGCCAGTCCGTCCACCTGCACGGCCACATCCTTCCGCGGCCAGCCGACGCGCACCACGCCATCGGGAGTGGTGGTCGTTTTGACCCCCATGATTTCAGCGATCTTGGGAGCCTCCAAATCGCACGCGTTGGCGGACTGAAATCCACCGAGACAAACGATCATGGACGCTATGAACGGCGTTGGACGCATCGCACATTCTCCTCATTGAAAGGGTTTTGAAGCCACACGCTGCGGGTTCCCATTATGTTTCTCGTCGCGGACATGCTTGAGCCAAGCATAGAGAGCGTCGTAGATCATCGCGCCTCGCTGCAGCGCGGTATCGTCATCGGGGCTGATCGCGCGGACACCCTCACAGATCAGATCCAGCCCGGGCGCTGCCGGCTCGACACAGACTTCTTGCACCGTGTCCGCCTCGTCGACAATCCGGGCGATACGTTGAAGCACCGGATCGGTCAGTTTGTATTCCTTCAGCATCGCGTAAAACGAGCAATGCCCCTGGTGGTGCGACAGCCGCACTCCAGGAATATCGAACGGTTCGGCGCTGGCTGGCAGGTCATTGGTCTGACCCACAGGGACGAAGAGGAACTTGGCCTTGGGATCGATCTGCTTGCGGATCAGCCACGCACAGGCCATGCGATCCACGCCGACGTTTTCCCAGGTGACCCATTTCATGACGGTCCCTTTCCTCGTGCCTTCAGTAGTCTGGTTCGTACTTCGGTGCCCAGTTTGGATTGAAAGTAGTCCCGTGATTGGATTTTCTGAAACCGCCGAGCCAGTTCGGGCAGGTTGTGGTCCTTCCGTTTGAGTGCTTTCAAGATTTCCTGGTATGCCTTGCGAACGGGCTCTTCAAATTGATCGATCAGTGCATCTGCATTATCTGCGAATACCAATTCCGATGTGAAGAGAGTGGCTTCGCCACCCAGTTCGACAATTTCTGCCGCCAGCCACTGGAATTGCTCCTGGGTCCGGGACGTGGCCGGAAGAACCCACACCGCGTCCTGCAAGGCGACTGCGCCCAACTGTTTGAGCTTGCGCCACACCTTGACCCGGCCGGCGGTCGGCTCCCGTGGGATCTTGTAGACAAGCTGCACCCATCTTTTCACGTGAATCTCTCCCCGGTCACGGTGCTTGCACATGAAATAGGGGATAAACGATCAAACCCAGTATCGCGGCCGCGGCGACAACGACGGGTTCCGGCAATTTTTTGAATCGCCACAACACAGCAATCGTCGCGAGCAACATGACCACCTTCGGGACATCCGGTGTCCAACTCTGCTCGAAGATCGTGCGGCGACCCAGCACGACGACTGCTCCGGCAATGGCCCCCACGGCTGCGGCGGTGACTCCATCGACAAACGCCACAATCCCCGGTCGCTTGCCATGCTTCTTGAAATAGGGGGCCGGAATGACCGTAAACAGGTAGCAGGGAAGAAATGTCGCGATGGCCGCCACCACGGCACCCCACCAGCCGCCGACCAGATAGCCGATGAACCCCACGGTGATGACAACGGGGCCCGGAGTGATCATGGCCACGGCCACCGCGTCGAGAAACTGCCGGTCGTTGAGCCAACCATATTCCTTCACCACGCCGCCATACAAGAACGGGACGATCGCCAGCCCGCTACCGAACACGAACGCGCCAGCCTTGGCAAAGAACCAGAAGATTTGCCAATAGCGCTGTCCATCGGCTGCCGGTGTGTTAGAGAGCGTCACGGCCAGCGGGATACCTGCCAGTAGACCGACCGTCGAACCACGCCGCAGAAATCGGGGCGGCGCGCGGACAAGCCAGACCAATAGGCCAGCAACAAGAAAGAGTGAAACCATCTCGTTTTCGGTCACAATGGTTACGGTGATCGACGCCAGGAAGATCAACCACAACAGACGACTTGTGCCAATTGTCTTGCGGGTGAGCTTCACCGAACTGATGGTAATGATGCCGATGACGCACGGCCCGACGCCGTAGAACACGGCCTGCATCCAGCTCAGTCCCCCGTAGCGGACATAAGCCCAGCCAATGGCCAGGACCATCAAGAATGACGGAACGATGAAAGTCACGCCGACGAGTGTCGCACCCAGGACGCCGTAGTGGACGTAGCCCAGGTAGATTGAAAGTTGGGCGGCCAACGGGCCGGGCATCAACTGGGCGAGCGCGAGACCCTCTTTATATTCGGCCTCCGAGATCCAACCGCGACGTTCGACCAGGTCGCGGTGCATGTAGCCCACCAGCGCGACCGGGCCGCCGAACCCCCACGTCCCCAACTTCAGCATGTAGATGACCATTTGCCACAGCGTATATGGCGGTGGCGCGGCTTGTACGTTCGGCGTGGGGGCACTCAAATCAGTCGCGGACATCGGCCAACCCGTCCCACTTCAGCTTCTTGTAACCACGGTTACAATGTAGGAAAGCCTTTTGTCGCGGTCAATGCGCCTGCTGACGGGCCGACCCCAAAGGGGGACATCCATAAGGAGACATGATCATGTGGCAAATGCTCTTAAAAGCTGCGATTTCCGGGGCGATCATCGTGGCCGTTTCGGAGATTGGCAATCGCGTCCCGCGACTGGGCGCCTTGCTACTGACGTTGCCGCTGGTCAGCATCCTGGCGTTCATTCTGACTTGGACGCAGCATCGCGATTTGACGGCCATATCACGGCTGGCCCACGAGACGCTGATCCTGGTGCCGCTGGGCCTGCCATTTTTCATTCCCCTGGGGTTCGCGAACCGGTTGGGCTTGGGTTTCTGGCCCGCATTCGCTGCCGGCATTCTCCTGGCCGCGGCCACGATCGGCCTGTGGTTCTGGCTGGGACCAAAAGCGATCTAACGCCACCTCTTGTCAGAGAAGTTGGGTCCAGAAGTGGTCGAGAGATTAGCGAGTAATGATAGGGGAGCCACACGCTTGAAAGTGTATCCTGAGCTTGCGCCAGTGCGGCACTCTGACGCAGATTGCGGCACTATGGGGCATTGTCCCAGCCATGCCTACGCACGCCGTACGCTCGATTTAGACCCGCTCGTCCGGAGGAATTCGTGGGGCCAGATATTCACAGACAATCACCTCACGGGTGGCTCAGCACGCTCAGCGATCGTTACAGCATTTGGGTAATGAACTCTTGAGTTTCGCCTCAATCGCTGGTGTCACTTTCGTATTGTCGAGGTCGAGTTTTTCCAACTCCTTCAAGCCTTTGAGGTGCGACAGCCCAGCGTCGGTTATTTGAGTGTCGCTGAGATTGAGGTCATTCAGGTTAGTGAGGCCCTGGAGGTGTTGCAGGCCGGCGTCCGTGATTTGTGTGTCAGCGAGGTCGAGGGTGCCAAGCGAAGTCAGGCCGCGGAGGTGGATCAAGCCGCCATCGGTCACCTTCGTATTGTTGAGCCGGAGACATTCGAGCGTTTTCAGGCCGCTGAGGTGTTTTAAGCCCGCGTCGGATACTTGTGTATTCCCCACATTGATATCGACCAGCGCCCTTAGTCCGCCCAGGTGTTTCATGCCCACATCCGTGACGCGTGTATGACGGAGTGTGATACTATCAAGCTGGGTCAGGTTGCGGAGGTGCTCCAGGCCCGCATCGGAAACTTGAGTGTCATCGAGGTCAACACGCGTCAGTGCGCTCAGTTCTTGCAGATGTGCCAGTCCAGAATCTGTGACGCGAGTGCTATTGAGATCGACGTAAAAAACAGAAGTCAGATGCCTGAGGTGCGTCAAATCGGCATCGGTGACGGTCGTGTTATCGAGATAGACCCGCCCCACGCTGGCGAAAAAATCCACCCCCACGACCTCCAGCAATCCTGACGGCCATTGGGGCGGATGTTCCATCCAGCCCAAGAGCGGAACTCTGAGATCATAATTGACCGTGCCGCCGATTCTCTCCAGCGCTGCCACCGCCTCCCGCTGCTGCCGGGCCTTGTATGACCACCAGCCAAGCACAACGGCCGGGATGGTCGTGAGGATCAGCAGCGTCCGCAGGCGAAACTGACACCAACGGCGTCGGGTCTTCGGCGGCCGATCAGGTGTGGAGACGGTGACAGCATTCATACCTTGGTTATACAGGCAGACTGTGTCGCGGCCGGCGGTCACGAGGCAACCACCCCGCCGCCACCAGCGCGAACACGCCCGCCAGCAGCAGGGCCATCACGACCGACCAGGAGGGCATCCACCATTTGCTCGTATGAAATGAGTCGGCGTCGGAAGCGGGCGAGGCGATGGATTTGTGATGGGCATGGAAGTCGTCGTAGAAGTGAGGGTCTTCGATCGACTTGCCTGCCTCCTTGGGATTGCCCTTGGGATTGAAGGAGGCGATGCTCTGCTCCTCGTATTGCTGATAAGCCTTTTGGTAGGCTAAGCCCAGGGCCAGCTCGGCGTCGAAGGCGGGGCGCAGCGCGCCGATCTCGCCTGCGGGCAGCGTGGCCTCGATGGCTGCCTGGCGGCGGCGGCAATGCTCCTTAAATCGCTGTTGCAGCAGTGGATCGGGCCATGTGAATTTGGCCATGAGGCCGGCCCGCTCGAAGGCGCTCCACGCCAGATGGCGCTCGCCGACTCGCAGCATCGTCTCTCCCAGGGCCACCGCGAAATAAGGATGAGCGCCGCCCCCCATCCGCCACATGCCCACGATGCCGAGCGTCGGCTCATCGAACGGCACAGGCTGGTTGTGTTCGGACGCTACGGTCTTGTTCCAACCCTCTTCGGCGCCCACCTTGGTAATCAGTTGCCGCACCTCCCGGCAACGATCCCACGACTCGGGATGCTTCAGGTAGTCAGCCGCCATTGCAGACTTCTTGATCGCAAGGTCCACGCGATGATGTCGCGGGCCCGCTGCTGCCGACGTCGTGATGCCGAAATCGGCCATCGGGCTGCGGCCGGTGCCGTCCACCTTCGCGTCAAGGCCGTTGCCCACCATGTCGAATTGCAGCAGCACTTCTGGATTGCCGTACAGCGCGATCATGTACTCGATGATTGCCACTTGCCATGGTTCGCGCCCGAAGTGTGAATTCGGATTGATCTCCACGGCCGTCTGAATGTCCTTCAACCCCTCGCGCAATACTTGCTTGTCGCTCTCGTTGCCGGGACGCACATGCCGAAACGGACCCAGGATCAGAAACGTGCCCAGGTTCGCGTAGGTCGAGTAGAGTTCAGTTCGCGGCACTCCCAGTTTCAATTGCTGAAGGAGCTTGTCGCGCATTACCCGAATGGCCTCTTCGTATTCTCCCGTCTGATCGAGCCCGACCGCCAGGTCGTCGAGCAGGTCAAAATACTTTTGCGGCGGCCGGCCGGTTTCCGCTGGGGCCTTTAGAGCAGCGAGCGATTGCCGGCACAGGCGGTTGCGCTCTTTGTAATAGGCCGGGCCGTGGCGAGGAAATCGCTCGTGAAGCACGTCGTGGACCATCGCCAGGCGCAGGGCCACATCCCCTTCGGTCCTTGGAACGACATAAGGGTAAGGAAGCCGAGTGGACCCCACCGGCGGCAGATGCGCCAATCGAGTGAAGTGCGCGACCAGCAACCCGATACCGGCCCCCACGATGCCGGCCAGCAGGACGAGCGCCCGGTTGCGCCGCGCGGTCATGTCTGTTCCCTTGTGGGCTTTATCGAAGTGGGCTTTGTCGTGCGATGTGGCCCCATGCTACGTCTTGCGCAGATACACAATGGCGGCGGCGACGGAAAGCATCAGCAGCCCCACACTCCCGAGGGTGAAGCCGACTTCAGGGGCCGGCTGCGAGGATTCCTCGCTTGAAGAACTATCCTGAGGATAGTTGGACTTGAAATGGTTCTCGTGGACTCGCGTCTCACGGTCGTTGATGCAAGCGAGCGTAGGCCGTGCGGACATGCCTAGGCCACCGCCAATCAGCAACAAGCAGATAGCCAATCGTTTCATAGCCAGTTCCCTTTCCTGGAGAATCCATTGGCGAAGCGTACGATCAACTTAAGACGCGGATATTGTTAGACGGATGTTTGAGTTGCTCGCGAAACAGATTCCATCGCGCATGGTCCTGTTGTCTGGAGTTCCTCTGCCGGTCAATATATCACGCCGTTTGTCCCTTGTCGCGTTTTTGGCGCCAAGCACTTTCGCGGGAATTTTTGAGAAAAACGAGCGCGGCCCAGCGAAATCGGCCGCTTAAAAGTAACTTCGCAACATCGCCGCCACTTCCGCCGAAATGCCGGCGATCTTGTTGGTCGCCTGGCGATAGAACTTGAAATTAAGTTCCGTCTCGGGTTGCCCATCGTCCCAATCGGAAAATGGCTTCAGTTCGCTCCGCCCCAGTCGCCGCTTCGCCAGCGCGGTGCGACGGACGGTGATGCTCACGCGCGGCGTTTGCCGAGCGAGCCCGCGCTTCTTGGCAATCGCTGTGGCCGACGTGACCACACCGCGAGCGATCAGCCCCGGCCCTCCTTCGTTTTCGCTCGCGAAGATGAAGATCGTGTCCCCCGTGGCGATGTGCTTGCCGCCGTACATGGTCTTCTGCGCGCGGAACTCGAACGTCCGTGCCCGTGGATTGCTCACTTCGGCTTTGATCGCGAACATTTACGCTCCTCGGCTCACTTCTGCCCCGCTTCCCATAACGACGGCGCTGCCGCCTCGCGCGGCGGCTGCGCGCCCCCCTGCGGCGTCAACCGCAGCAACCGCCGATTGGGTTCCCAGCGAACTCCCTTCTCCGTCGTCTGGCCGGAGCCGAAGAATGTGACGATCGAATCCTGGTAGAACACCCACGGGCCGAGTGCAATCTTCTCCGCCGCCAGTTGCTCCAACGGCTGCACCGCCGTCATGCGTCCATCGCCCGGGTTGAGCCACACCAGTTCCGGACACACCACCGGCAGCGAGCCGGCTCGATTGGGATCGGCGGCGCGAACGGTTTTTTCTCGCACTAGCAAAATCCCGCCGGGCGGGCCGATTCCCACGGGCGCAAGCAAGCCGTCGAGCGGCCTCGCCCACAGCACGCGGCCGGTGTTTACGTCGAGCGCCACGAGGCGATTTTCCGTTTCGACAATCAGCCGCTGTTCAATCTGCCCCACCAGCCGCCGGGTGTTCGGCAGCATGCGGAGCCACTTGCGATGGCCACGCGCCAAATCAATCCGCTCGATGTACGGCACGTGCGGCTGCCAGACGATCGCGTCGCCATCGATGGCAATTGCGCAGGTCGGCACCGGCCCGCCGTCGGCCGCTTCCGCCGATTGGCCCAGCCAATGCTCACGGCGAATCCAGCGGATCACGCCCGCCGTCTCGCAGCAGACGATCCCGCCGTCGACAAACACCAGCGCCGCATCGGCCGTACACAACGGAGGGCAATGCCCCACGGCATTCCGCGCCGCGGGCGGCGGCACCAGCGGCGTCTCGCGCAAGATCCGCCCGCTGCCAAGATCGACCGCGGCCAGGCACAACATCGAGTGCTTGCCCGTCGTGCGGCTGCCGAACGCGATGGCCGTCTGCCCGGCCACCATGGGCGCGTAACCAGCGAAGCACGGGCCGGGTATCGGTTGCGATTGATTGAGCACCTCGCCCGACTTGAGATCGAGGCGGCTGAAGTGCGCGCCATCGGCATTCACGCTGCTGAACAATGCTGTGGTGGCCTGCACCTGCGGCACCCAGGCGAGATTGGAATTGTCCTGGCCCAACGGGCGATTCCACACCGGCTGGCCAGTGGCCAGATTGCCCGCGGCGACCGTGCGGCTGTCTTGCGCCAGTAACGTTTCCCCTGCCAGGGCGAGCGTCAGTCCCGTTGCCTGCCACGGTCGATCGGGGGCCGCAATCGCCAATTCTTCGATGCGGTAGCCGCTCGGCGGCGGCACATGTATTGACGTTGAAGACCCGGCCGGATGCGCTTCCGCGCGGGCTTTCCTCACCAGCGCCTCAAACTGCGCCGCGTCGTATTCTTGCCCATCAAAGCGAACGGGCGATTGACGCGGCCGGCCCACGTCGCGTCCCAGCATGGCGCTCGCCAGCCGCAGTCGCGCGGCCAGTGGCTCGGCCAGGGCCAGATCGGCCAGCGGCTCGGCCTTATGATACCAGGCGAGCGCCCCGGCCGCGTCGCCGCCGCGCAGCAACTGGTCCCCGATCCATTGCCAACCCTCGGCGGCGGCGGGCGTGCCGGCAAATTGCGTCGCCGCGTGACTCACGCCCGCCACGTCGTTCTCGGCAATCGCGAACCGCACACGCAGCTTCCCGCGCTCGGCAAACTTCAACCGCATCCGGTCCGCTAGCCGCGGATTCTCCGCCATGAGCGCGGCCATCTCGGTCGACGGCGGCACCCAAACCAGCGGATCGGCCGGATCGGCGAACATTTCCAACCGGCCGGCCGGCTCGACGTGCGTGATCAAGTCGCACGCCTGGTCCCAACGCTTCGCCCGGACCGCGTCCATCAGGTCGGCGATGAACATCCGCTGCGCCTTGGTGGTGTCGATGGCCAGCTCGACCGATTTGCCGTCGCTCGGCTGCGGCAGGCTGCCCGCTTCGCCACGGCGGCGCTGTGCCACCTGGTCGATCGCCCACCGGGTAACACCCGCCACCTCGTCCCGGCCATACAGCCGCGCCGTGCGGCCCGTCTCTTCCAACTCGTCAAACCGCTCGGCTGCCGCCAGATGCATGATCTCGGGCACCACCAGATTCGTCGGAAACGGATCATTGAGCGCCGCAAACGTGCCGCGCCGGCCGCGAAGGATCTCGCGCCCCAACGTCATGAACGGCCGCAACTCTTCTTCCGCCGCGGCGCTGTCCGCAAAATCCTCGGCCGCGGCGATCAGGTCGGCGGTGGTCGGCTGCGAGGGGCGGCCGTTCCACGGTTCGATCCAGGCCATTTGCGCGACGTCGGGAAACTCGGCCAGCAGCTTCGCGTTCTGCTGCAACTTGCGCGGCAGCCGGGCCGCGTCCTGCAATAAGGCCCGCAGCAGCCAGCTCGACACCGGCTCGCCCGCGCCGCAAGCGATGGTGCGCAAGGCGGCCGCACGATGCCACAAACCCGGGTCGACGCCGGCGGGTTGACCCTGCGCGGTCGCCTGCTTCCACGTCTCGGGTGTGGCCGCAGGATTGGCCGGCGCCGCGCGGATCAGTTCGGCCGTGGCCAATGAATTGAGTCCCGTCATCTCGCGCAGCTTGACGCTGCGCAGCGTGATCGATCGCGGCGCGGTCGGGCCGCCGGCGGCATAGATCCCCCACGACGCAATCGGCGCCGCGCCGGCCGGCAGCGGTTTGGCGCCGACGTATGCCCAACACTTGCCGTCGCGACTTTGCCACGCGCGGAGCGAGCCGCTGCCGATGAGCAGCCGCACCCAAAGGTCTCCCGGCGGGCGGATCGCCAACGCCGTGGCATCCGGCAGCGCCGGTGCGCCGGCTTCCCAAGGCGCGCTGAAAACAACATCGGGGCCGCCGGCGGTTTGATGGACAAATTGCACGCCCGCCACCGGCTTTCCGTCCGGCCCGCCGAGAAATACGGCCGTGCCGCTGCTGGCGGCGGCCACGCGAAACTGAACTTCGCCCAAGCCCAACTGTTCGAGCTTCACCGCTGCCAATGCCGCCGGGCCACCCGCGGGCACGGTCAGTCGCGCGGCGCCGTCGGGCGCATCCATGGTCGCCGGGGCTGGCACCTGGCGGATCCAGGGCAACTGACCCGGCTGAACGGACAATACAGAATCCGATTCGTAGCGCGGCTGCGGCCGCGCTTGATCGGTGTGCGCCATGCTGACGTGCTGCAACTGGCCGTCGAGCTTCAATTGCACTTGCGCCGGCAAGCCGGGCAGCGGCGCGCTGGCCAACCGCAGGTCGCCGCGCCACAACTGGATCGCGCCGTCCTGATAGACGAAGTCGATCGGCGTGTCGTTCGGCAACACCTGCCGTTCCACATTGAATCGTCCCTTTTTCTTGCGCCACGTCACGTCGACCGAGTGGAACTTCCAGTACAGGCCGTCGTCCGTCTCCCACAACTCGCGCACGTTCGGCTCAGTTTGATTCGCCGCGCGCTCCAGCCGATACGAAGTCCAGCCTTGATGGCCGTGCAGTTGAAACGCCGCGCCGTGCGTGCCGTCCCAAAAGCGGATTTCCATCTGGGTGGTGAGCGATACGCGCAGCCGGAGCATGGCGTCGTCGGGCCACGGGGCTTTGAGTTCCAGCCACGGACCGGCCGCGCGAAACCAGCGGGCTTGCTCGTCGCCGGCCAAGGCCAAGCCGCGGCTTGGCGGATCAGCCAATGCCAACGCTGCCCAGGGCCGCCGCCCGCCGCCGAGTTGATCGACCGATTCCCACGGCGGCGCCACCGGCTGTTTTGCTGCCGGTGGGTTCGACGTCGGCGCGGTGTCCATTGTGCCCGCCGCGCCGCCGGTGGTGGTTCCGCCGGACGAGTTGTTTTGTGCTGTCGTATCGTTGTGACCAGCATCGGCGGGAGTCGTCAGACCACCAGCCGATGAATCGGGTTTCGTGCTGGGATGCGACGGCTTGGCGAGCCGCTTGCCATCTTCTGGCGTTTCGGTGCGCCGGTCGGTCGTCGGCGCCGGAGGCGTCTTCCAGCGAGTGCTTACCAGCCAGATGCCGCCCAGGCCGATGACGCCGCCGAGCGACAGCGCGATCGCCAGCCGATAGCGCCAAGGAGAGGTCGTCCGGGTATTGCGGCGCTTGCCCGAGATGATTTCATCGACGCGCACCTCCACGCGCGACAGCGCCGTGGCCAGGTATTGCTCCATCTGGATCTGCTCGACCAGGAACTGCTGCAGCTCGGTGGAATGGGGGAGGCGCGCATTGACCCGCTCGATCTCCTCGAGCGTCAACTGCTCCGGCGCCTTGCTCTCCAACAGGGCGATCAATTCCGAGTCATTCGTCTGCATCGGTTAGCTTTCTATCGAGGCATCGTTTCAGCGCCTTGCGGGCACGGTACATCAACAACCGCACCGCGTCGCTGCTGCGGTGCATGCGCTCGGCGATCTGCGCGATCTTGCACCGGCCGTCGTAATGCATTTGCAGCGAGGCGCGGGCACTCTCCCCCAGCGAACTCATGCAGTTGGGCAGGTGCGGCAGGATTTCGTCGTACACGCCGCTGGTCTCCCCGCCCCCCGTCTCAGGCGCCGCGTGCTCCACGTTCAGGCACAGCTCCGTCCAGGTGACGGCCCTGGAGCGGCGCGTGGCCCGCACGTATTCGCGCAGCACGTTGCGGGCGATGCCCAACAGCCACGCCCTCAGCGGCACGGAGTGGTTGAACTTCGCCAGATTCTGGTAAGTGCGGAGGAAAACTTCCTGGCACAAGTCGTCGGCGTCGGCCGGTTCGGTCAGGCGGGGGCGGAAGTAGGAGTACACAGCCAGTTCGTGTCGACGAACGAGCGTTTCAAACGCGGCGGCTTGCCCACGCTTGGCCGCGTCGATCACGTCGCGCTCACTGGCGACAGCCCCCGTCGGGCGCTCATCCAACCTGCCTGCACCCGTCAATGCGTGCCTCCCAGCACAAGGCCCTGATCGCGGCCTGTGGCCGCCCTTCCGTCCGCCGCCATTCCTGCCCTAGCGCCCGGCGGCGCGCAGTTTCACCCTATGATATTGACGACAATGCACGCCGCGTAACGTGGGAGGTGGGCAAAACGGCGTGGGCAGGGTGGTTAGGCCGTTTAATTGGCCAGGAAGGATCGTCGCAAAGGCTGTCAACGCAAGGTGTTACGGACACTCCCTTAGCGAAGGGCTGAACACGGCCCGCCTTTCTTCCTTTTATTGCCCGCCAGGCTGGGAGCCACGAAGATGCGCTTCAGCCGTGTTCAACTCCAAAATCAACTGGTCAATAAGCTGACTGTCGCTCACGTACCCGATTGCGTCCAGCAATAGCCGCGACTCGTCAATGTAGAGTCGCAGAAAAGTCGGTTCAGCTCCGGTCATGTCTCGAATATTGTCGCTACGATCAATGAGCTTGATGCACTTGGCCTCATTGCTGGCCGACGCAATGTGCGTGCGGTCCATGGCTTTGCGTTCCGCGCGGCGCAAATTCGGATGCTGCTTCGATGGGTTGGTTAGTTCATCAACCAGGTTGGCAATCTTGGCTCCGAAGGTGCCGCTGATAGTGTCCAGGGTTACCTCTGTGTCCTCCACTACATCGTGGAGCCACGCCGCCGACACCGTGACTTCGTTGGCAATGGGGCTAACGGTCACTCTGGCAGCCACGCGGCCCGGATGCTCAATAAACGGACGGCCGTTGTACTTACGAAGCTGCCCGCGGTGCGCCTCCGCCGCAAATTGTGCTGCTTCAATAATCATGAGTTGTTTTCGATTCTTTTTACCATCCGTCTGATCGTCGTCTCCCGAACAGCGGGGTTGAATTGAGGCACGGCCGAAATGGCCGCTCCTCACGGCCCCTTCCCCTTCGCCTCCTCCACCGGCAATTCCTGAATCTCAATATTCCGGTACTGCACCTCCGCGTACTCCGCCTGGAACGCGATGCGGCCTTTGTTGAGTGGGATCCACTCGGGGCCCCCCTTGGGGCCGGGTTGTTTCAGATTCCAGCAGCGGTTGATCACGTGGCCGTTGACGATGTGCTCGGCCTGGTCGCCGCGGACGATGACCTCGACGGTGTTCCAACCTTCCACTTCGTACGTGCCGTCCTTAATGACGCGGCTGACGCTGTGCGGATTGCCAAGCGTCAGCGGCACGCCCCCTTGGGCCTTGTCGAGGTATTGCCCTTTATTCTTCGGGTTGACCGTCGTTTCCACCTGCGTGAACACGGCGAAGATGTCGCCGACATCCCCTTCCTGCACCTGGCATTCGACGCTCATCGGCCACACCTTGTCGGGGCCGACCATGTGGTACATCAACCCTGCATCGCGGATCACCTTCTCGCGCGGCGGGAACCGCTTCGTCCCCCATTGGTATTGAAAGCGGAGATGGTAGTGCGAGTATTCCTTGTTCGTCACCACGACGCCAATCGGCGTGTGCGTCCCCAGCGGCGTGTCCTTGAAGACGTGGATCGTGCCGTCGCTGACTTGGAACACCTTGTTCGGGTCTTCGTTGCGCTTCTGCCCGGCGACGATCACGTACAGGCCGTCGAAGTCGCGGCCGGCCGCAGCGGAATCCTTCACGCGAAGCAAAACGGACGCGATCAGCAGCACGGCGGGCAACATCCACTGGATGCGTCGCGCACGGCGGGCAAGCTGGGTCATCGGAGAACTCCGGGACGGGCTGAATTGGGCGGGGCGGGGCGCGCTACAATGAACATACACCCCCCTGCCCCGGCAAATCAACCGTCCCGCCCTCGCCCAAAGTGCCCCTCACGCTGAAGCGTGAGGAAATCGGCATCACGCCTCAAGAGAACGAGGCGTGTTATTTCGCGAGCCTTATTGGTTATTGGAATTTGGTCATTGGTCATTACTTCCCGCCCGCCACCAGCTCAATCAACCGCTTATCCCCCTGCTCGCGGGCCAAGTCGAGCGGCGTGTGCCCCGCGTGATCCTTGACAATCGCCGACGCCCCCGCCCCCAGCAGCAGTTCCACCGTGGCACTTCGCTTCGAGCGGACTGCGATGTGCAAGGCGGTGGTGCCGTCGGCTAGTGCCGCGCCGACGTCGGCCTTGGCATCGATCAGCACCTTCGCCATGTCGGGCCGCGGATCCTGGGCGGCGCGCATCAGCGGCGTGGTGCTGTCGGCCAGCGGGGCGTTGATGTTGGCCTTCGCCGCGAGCAGCTTGCCGACGATCGCCGCATGCCCCTTCTGCACCGCCAGGTACAACGGCGTAGCGCCCCCTTGCAGCGGCGAATTGACGTCCGCCTTGGCGGCCAGTAGCGCATCGACCGCCGCGGCATGTCCTTTCTGCACGGCCAGCAGCAGCGGCGTCAGGTCGCTTTCCGCCTTGGCGTTTGCGTCGGCGCCGGCCTGGATGCAGCGCTCGATCCATTTTGTCTTGCCGTACTGCGCGGCGTAGTGGAGCATCGACGTGCCGTTGCGGTTGGCCAATTTAGGATCGGCGCCGGCGTCGAGCAGTGCCGCGACGATCGGTTCGTTGCCGCTCGATGCGGCGTAGAGCAGCGCCGTGCCGCCGTCGTTTGTGGTCGCGTTGATCGGCGCGCCAGCTTTAATCAAGGCATTGAGCGTCGCCGGCTCGCGCTGCTCGGCCGCCAGGTGCAGCGGCGCGAGGCCGCGGGTGTCGGCCAGTTTGGGATCGGCTCCGGCGGCGATCAGGGCCGTCACGTGCGCGGCCTGACCCGCGCGGGCAGCCCAGGCCAGCGGCGTCGCGCCTCCCACGTCGGTCGCATTGACCGAGGCCTTGGCCTTGATCAGCCTCGCGACAATGCTGGCGCTGGCGCGCTGCGCGGCCCAGTGCAGCGGCG
>JAIOQB010000485.1 GCA_021413585.1 Planctomycetia bacterium | reverse complement strand
CAGAGAACGGGCCGGCCGGGTCCGTGAGGCGCTGGCCCGGCTGTCGGAAGAACACCGCACCGTCCTGGTGCTGCGAGAAATCGACGGCTGCTGCTACGAGACGATTGCCGACATGCTCGATCTGCCGATCGGCACCGTCCGTAGCCGGCTCCACCGGGCGCGCATGCAAATGAAGGAACTATTGGAGGAAATGCTACCAGAAGATGTGCGGTAAAAACCGTTTAGCGACTCGAAGAGGAGCGCGCGTTGCCTGACGAAAATGCAAACGGCCGAACGAAAACAGTTTGACGCAAAGGCGCCAAGCCGCAAAGTCGCGCAAAGTAGATTTTAGGGACGAGAATGATGCGACAATACCAATCCAGAATCAGTCGCGGTAAGAACACCCTCAATCCGTCCCTTTGCGCGTCTTAGCGTCTTAGCGACTTTGCGTCGAAAAACAACTTCCGAAATTGCGTCCGTTGGAGATTGGTTGGTTAAGTTCATGTACAACGCCGAAGATGAAATCCTGCTTAGTGCGTACCTCGACGGCGAGGTGACCGCGGCCGAGCAGCAGCAGATTGAGCGGCTGCTGGTCGAGGACGCGGGGTTTCGCCAGTTGCACGATCAATTGCGCGCGCTGCGGCACGACTTGCAGTCGCTGCCCGGGTTGCGGTTGCCGGCGGATTTCAGCCGCCAGGTGCTCGACGCGGCGGAGCGACAGATGGTGGCCCCCGCGGCGGCGGCTTCTTCAGCTTCTTCCGCAAGATCATCGACGATTCCCTTATCCGATCTCGATCAACCGCGCCCCCGCCGCTGGGTGCGCCCCCTGGTGTGGAGTTCGCTCGCCGCGGCGGCCGCGGTGCTGATCACGATCTTCGGCCCGCACGATCGTCGTCCGGCGGCCAGACCCGTTGCGCACCAAGATGGCATTGCGGACGCCCACATTGAATCCGGCCCCCCCGCCAGCGGCGAGGTGGGGCGAATGAGCGCGACGCCCCCTGCCGATCGGTCAGGCAAGAACCAGGTAGCCGCCCAGGCTCCGCTACACGACGGCAAAGAACAAAAAGACAAAGACGCTTCACGGCAAATCGAAACGGCGAAGCCGATGGCTGATGGCAATGCCGTGGTCGAAAGTCGGATCGAGGGGCGCAAGCCGGCGACCGCCGACGAGTTGGAGAGGTCGGCCGAGGCGTCCAAGGTCGCCACGCGGCAGCCGGAGCCGGCGAGCGAGTTGGACCGCGCCGAGAAGAATAAGTCCAGCCAAGTGGCCGATAAAAAGGGGGAAGTCGTCGCCACGTCGCCGGGCGGTTTACCTCCCACGCTCCCCGCGCCGGCTACCACGTCCACTTCCGGCACGAAGACCTTCGATGCTAACCCAGGACAAGCGGGGCAGAAACCCGACGAGAAGAATCTGGCCTTGAACGAGCGGGCGACTCCCGGTTCGCCTCCGATAGGAACGCAGCCCAAGGGCGCGGCGGCTCGCGACGGCGATCCGGTCGATCTGTTTGAAAGGGCAGCGGCGTCCGCGGGTCCGCGCAAGTTCGCGCCGTATACGCTCACTTGCTCCGCCACGATCAGCGCTTCGGCCGCGCGCGGCAAGGTGTTCGAGCATCTGCTGGCCACCGTGCAGCCGCCGCCGGAACTGCACAAGCAAGCGCTCCCTCCCGGCGAATCGGAAAATCATCCGGCCGACAGCAAGCCGGCCGTTACCAAAGAAAATACAGCCAAAGGCTCGCCAGTGGGCACAGAGTCAGGCGAGAGAACGGTAGAAACGTCGCCTCGCACCGGCGCGGCGGCGAAGCCCGAATACAGCTACGAAGAACTCCCCAGCGGCCGGCTGGTGTATCAGGTCGATCTGCCGTACGAAAAGCTGGTCGATCTGCTGGCGCAGATGCGCACGCGGCGCGAGGACTTCACGCTCGGGCCGATGAATCGGCGGCTGGCGGTTGACGTGACGAAGCGCACCGCCGCGCTGACGGGCAAGCCGGCCGGCGGCGACCCGGCATTCGACAAACTGCGCGAGGCGTTGGACGTGGCCGAGAAAGCGCCCGCACGCAAGCCGCCCGACGCGTCGAAGACCGGCGGCAAAGATTCCAAGGGTTCTGCAACACGGCCCAAGGACGAAGGATTCAGCGGCACGGCCGGCAATCGACGCGACGCAGAACGAGCCGATCCGTTGCCGTATGCCCGTCCCGGCAGCACGGGTGCGCGTCCGCAATGGTCGCTCGGCGGCTCGACGACCGGCCAAGGCAAGGCCAAAGCGTCCGACCGGGGCGTGGCGTCGGAGGACGAGTCGGAAGGCGAAGAGGCCGGCCCGGCAGCCAGCGGCGAAGCGGGTCGCCAGCGCGTCGCGCCCGCGAAGAAGCTGGTGGCGCTGGACGACAAAACGTATCACGTGCGGTTCGTGATCCGCGTCGCCCCCGCGCGCGGCGCAGTCGAAGCGCCGCCGGCGGCGAGTGTGAAGCAAGCGGAGCCGGCCGAGCCGCCGCCAGCGACGAAGTAGTGGGCGGAAACGGAGTACTGAGTACTGAGCGGCACCGGCGGCTAGCGCCGAACCGCTCATTACCCTGGTTGGTGCTGCAACCCCCGGGCGGAGCCCGGGGCTATGCCGGCTGACAGCTTACCGGTTGTCCGGTACACTGAACCGGCGACGGGCGTGCGGCATTCCGTAGCGCCGCGCACGCCGCCGCTTCACCTCTCAAGCAGGATCATCCCCAACATGTCCGACGTCACCATCCGCTGCCGCCAGAATGGTCCGTTTCTAGTCGAAGGCCCCGTCACGATCGTCGATCACCTGGGCAACGCATTTACGCTCGCGGCCGACAAGCCGGCCGTGGCCCTGTGCCGCTGCGGCCACTCGGCCAAGAAGCCGTTCTGCGACGGCTCGCACAAGGGCTGCGAATTTGTGGCCGCCGAGTTGGCGGTGCCGCCGGTGGCCTGATGGACGCCGGGGAAATGACGAATGTCTAAGCTCGAATGACGAAGGAATGACGAAGCACGAAGTCCGAAAAGCCATTCGTCATTAGGCATTCGTGCTTCTTTCGTCATTCGTGCTTAGACATTCGACATTCCTGTCTCGGCGGTGAAAAAGGGCCTTTCCCCCGCCCGCCCGCGTTCTGTGTATAATGCGATCTCCCCGCGGCAGGCATTGCTTGCCCTGCGTCCTGCCCCGCTAATGCCCGCCTGAATGTCGCTCGATCCACATCGCTAGATTCACAGTGGAGAAATCCTATGCCGCGCCTCGCTCGTTGGACGTTCCCCTTAGTGGTGTGCGGCGTGCTTGCCGCCGTTGGTTCCTGGTTGTGGTGTACCGCGGCGTCGCATGCCGCGCCAACAAACCCCGCGCCTGCCGACAAGAAACCCGTCGACAAGAAGCCCGCCGATAAAACCCCTGTCGTACCGAACTCCGCGCAACCGGCCAAGGGCTTCAAGTTGTTGCCCGGCTTTCAGGCCGAGCTACTCTACACCGTGCCGAAGAACCGGCAGGGCTCGTGGGTCAACCTGGCGGTCGATCCGCAGGGGCGGCTGATCACGTCGGACCAGAACGGCAAACTGTTCCGCATCACGCCGCCGCCGATCGGCGATCATCACACGGCCACGTTCGTCGAGGCGCTGGACGTGAACATCGGCGACGCCCAAGGGTTGCTCTGCGCGTTCGGCAACTTGTACGTGGTGGTCAACGGCCGGGCGGCG
>JAIOQB010000484.1 GCA_021413585.1 Planctomycetia bacterium | reverse complement strand
CCGCCGGGCGGAAGCACTCCAACTGACCGAGCTGCGCGACGGCCGCACGGCCGCCCTGGACCTGATGGCCACGCATCTGGCCGAAGGGCACGCCAACATCGCCTACGCCATTTATCGCAAATACGCCGGCCCCGACGGCGGCTGGCCGCTGCCCGACACGCTGCTCTCGTCGCTGGTGGCCGGCCTGGTGCAGCAGAAGATGTGGCCCGAGTGCATGGCCCTGCTGCGGCAAGTGATCGCCAACTATCCCACCCAGGCCGACGCCGCCCGCTTGAAACTGGCCCAGATGTTGATCGAAGCGGAGCAACGCCCGCGGCAAGCCTTGGCCGTGCTAAGAAAACTCCCCCCCGAGCTGCCCGAAGCTCAGGACCATCGTCGCACCCAATTGAAATCGCTGGCGGAGCAAGCAATTGAGGAGGGAGAATTAGAGGTGGCGGTCGAAGATTGGTGATTGGGGGAGGCTGTCAGCTAGCAGCTAGCAGCCGTAGGTTAGGCCTCTGGCCTGACAATTAGGTTCACAAATACCCAAAACTGTCAGGCCAGAGGCCTGACCTACAGTTTTAAGCTGATAGCCGACAGCCGATAGCTGACAGCCTAAAGTCCGTTTTACCTCCCGGTCGAAAATGGACAATGGGCGATTAGCGATTCGCGGCACCCCAGCCGCTGGTTTCGCTCGCGCCGCTGCGCATGCCAGGGATCGGCATGCCGTGCGGGTCGCGCTGCGCCCGATGCCCGCCGCAACGGGCCTGTGGCAAGCAGGCTCAATCCATCTCAGGGAGGAGAATCGATGAGTGCGCGCAGTCTCCTGGCGTCGTTGGCGTTCGTTCCACTGTGCGGCGCGTGTCTGGCCGCCGCGCAATTGGCCACTGCGGAATCGGCGGCCGCTCAGGAAGTTCGCTACTACCAGGATGGCGGCGTGACCTATCGCGAGGTGCGGCAGCTCGTGCCGCGTTCGGTGGTCGAGACGCGGATGGAGCAGCGTCAGCAGACGGTGTACAAGCAGCAGTACACCACGCAGACCGTCCCCACCACGCAAACCGTCTACACGCCGGTGACCGAGTATCGCTGGGAGCCGCGCTGGCACAACACCTGGAACCCATTCTCCGAGCCGTACGTGGCGTATCAACTCGTCCCCAGCACGCGCTGGGAGACGCGCACCCAGCAGGTGCAGCAGACGGTGACCAAGACGGACATCGTGCCGCAAACCCAGACGGTGCAGGTGCCGGTGACCACGCAGCGCGTCGTAAACGAAGAGTTCATCAGCCGCACCGCGGTGCAAGGCCCGGCGCCGGTGCTGGGCGCCGTCCCCGCGGCGGGCGGGTATCCGGCAGCGGGCGTCTATCCGGCGGCGCTTCCCGCGTCGTCGCAGCCGCAACCGATCGGCGGCATCTCGAAGCTAGGCAACGACCCGCCCCGCGATGGCGGCACCTGGCGGAGCGGGCAGCCGAGTGTGAGCAGGTAGAAAAAGGAATGACCAATGACCAAATTCCAATAACCAATAAGGGACTTCCGCCGGTATTATTGGAGATTGGAATCTTGGAGATTGGAATCTTGGAGATTGGTCATTCGCTTCTATGTCTGTCCGCGATCGCAGAAAAGCTTCTACTGCGCCCTGCTCCGGCTGCGGCGCTTCGCACTCGGCGCGCCCCATTCTTTGGTCAGCGTCTCGAAGACTTCGGGCGATTCGTAACGCACGACGTCTTTCCCCTCGGGCATCGGGCCGATTAGGCCTTTGAAGACGGGCATGCCGCGCAGGCCCAGGTCGGTGCTGCAATCGTCGATGCCGATCTGCGTGTGCATCCGCAGCAGCGAGTCTTGCTTGGCGAAATCGCGGATGCGAAGCTTGCCGTCCGAACCGCGAGTTACAATACGAAACGTGTTTTTGTCCATGCTGGAAGACCTCCTCAGGCCAGTAGTTGGTGGCAGAGTGCATCCATGCAGGGTTACGGCTGGTGTATCGACGCGACCAAGTAGAACTGCGGAGCGATTTTGTGCTGCGCGACATACTGGCTAGGTTCGCACAAATCCGCACATCGGGCCTGACAATTGCGGCCCCTACCAGCCACACCGCGGCGTTCCGGCTGGGGCGATTATGTCGCCGCAGCCCGGGCAGGTCGCACCGGCGGCGAGCACAGATGCGCGTCGTGACGCGTGCGACATTGCAGACTGCAAGACCGGCACGTCCGTAGCTGTCGCGCGGATCGGAACCCGTTCGTGAGCGGTACGGCGCCAGCCGCCGGTCCCCGTATTCGGCCTGCGCCGCAGACCGGTGGCTAGCGCCAGACCGCTCACACTTTCTGATCGTTCCGTGTAAAATGCTGTGACGCGACGCACAACCAGCAATGCCATCCCCTGGTTTTCACCTTCCGTCCGTGTGCCACTGGCTTTGCCAGTGCCGGCACAACCAGTTCGCCTACCACTTCGAAACGCGGAACGATTGAAAGTGCGAAAACCGCCGCCCAACCGCAAACGTTCCGGTACGCTCCGCCGCCTGCGGCGAACATTTTTCCAACCCTCGGCGATCGAGCTGGCGAAGAGCCTGCTGGGCGTGATCATGGTGCGGCGTGTTGGCGGCGTGCTGCGCCGGGCGCGGATCAACGAGGTCGAGGCGTACTTGGGGCCGAAGGATCTAGCGTCGCACGCTTCAAAGGGGCGGACTGCCCGGACCGAAGTGATGTTCGGCCCGTCGGGACGAGCGTACGTGTACCTGATCTACGGCATGCACCAGATGTTCAACATCGTGGCCGGCCCGCAGGGGGCGGCGGAGGCGGTGCTGATCCGCGGCGCGACGGCGCTCGATGATTGGGCGATCAATCTCTCCGGCCCCGGCCGGTTGGCCCGTGGGTTCGGCATCACGCGGGCAGACAACGGCCTGGACCTGGCGGGCGATGATATCTTTTTCCTGGCCGACTTGGCGCACCGCCCGCGGATCGTACGGTCGAAGCGGATCGGCGTCGACTACGCTGGGCACTGGAAGGACCGGTTGTTGAGGTTCGTGGATGCCAGCGGAAGGCGGCAATGACCAATGACCAAATTCCAATCTCCAATAGATCATGCGCAAATCTTTATTGGAGATTGGAATTTGGAGATTGGTCATTTGCTGCTCCTCCGTGTCTCCGTGGTGAATCAGCGTCTCCAATCTTGACAGTATCAATAGCCCAAGCTAAACTCCCCTTATCACTGCATGGCGATGGAGTTCGCCGATAACCGCCGGCCGTCGGGGCCGTGCTGATGACTCCTATGAACCCGCGGGTTTGTGGGAGTCTTTCTGTTTGCGGCCTTCTTGCCGCAACACTGATTCCCAAACACCGTTACGTGGTGAACGAGGGAAGAGACTATGCCATTTCGCTGGAACGCCCGCGAGCATCTCGCGCTGTTGATGTACGTCGTGAAGTGGCTGTTGATCGCGGCGCCGCTGGGTGCGGCGGTGGGGTCGCTGGTGGCGTTGTTCCTGTGGCTGCTCGATAAAGTTACGGACTTCCGCTGGGAGCATCCGTGGATTCTGTTTCTGCTGCCGGCGGGCGGCGTGGCGATCGGATTGATGTATCGCCTGCTGGGGCGAAGCGTGGAAGGAGGCAGCAACCTGATCGTCGAGCAGATTCACGAGCCGGGGGGCGGCATTCCCAGCCGGATGGCGCCACTGGTGCTCATCGGCACGATCATCACGCACTTGTTCGGCGGCTCGGCGGGGCGCGAAGGAACCGCGGTGCAGATGGGGGGCAGCCTGGCGAGCACGTTCTGTCGTTGGCTGCGGCTGAACGAGGCGGACACGCGGATCCTACTGATGGCGGGCGTGGCCGCCGGTTTTGGCGCCGTGTTCGGCACGCCGCTCTCTGGTGCCGTGTTTGCGATGGAAGTGCTGGCCATCGGCACGCTGAATTATCAGGCGCTGATTCCCTGCCTGGCGGCCAGCATCATCGGCGACGCGGTGACGAGTGCCTGGGGGATTCAACATTCGCACTACCGTATCCTGGCCGGCAGCGGCGCTAGTCTGATTCCCCACGCACCCGGCCTGAACTGGCTGCTGCTGGGCAAGGTGGCAATCGCGGCCCTGGTGTTTGGCTTGGCGAGCGTGCTGTTTTCAGAACTGGCGCACAGCGCGCAGCGGATCTTCAAGCGGCTGGTGCGGTGGCCCGTGCTGCGGCCTGCGCTGGGGGGGCTGGTGATCATCGCCCTGGTGTATCTCGTCGGCACGCGCGACTATCTGGGCCTGGGAGTCTCCGCCGATCCGGTGCATCCGAACGCCGTGACGATTCAATCCTGCTTCCTCGTCGGCGGAGCGACGTGGTGGAGCTGGTGGTGGAAGATTCTGTTCACCGTGGTGACGATCAGCAGCGGCTTCAAAGGGGGCGAAGTCACGCCGCTGTTTTTCATCGGCGCGGCGCTCGGCAATGTGCTGGCCCGAATCCTCGGCGCCCCGGTCGACCTGTTCGCCGGCCTGGGTTTTGTGGCCGTGTTCGCCGGCGCCGCCAACACGCCGCTGGCCTGCACGCTGATGGCGGTCGAGCTGTTCGCACCCGGCAACGGCGAGTTGCTTTCCTCCGGGTTTGTGGTGTACGCGGCCGTGGCGTGTTGCTTTGCTTATTTGATAAGCGGCCATTCGGGGATTTATCTTTCGCAGCGGATCGGCTCGCCGAAGATCGACTCGCCCTCGATCCCGCCCGACGGGTCGCTGCGCGAAGCGCGCGATAACCGCCGCGGGTTGGGGGATGCGATCGCGGGGATCGCGGCGCGGCGGGCGAAGATTACGCCGACGACGCCGGAGGTTGACGCGATGGATGAGGATTCAACAGGCAAGGTCTAGCAAGAAAGGCATCCATTGGAAAACATTACTAGCCCGAAGCGCAAGCGAGGGGCAGCGCTTTCCGTCCCTCGCCTGCGAGTCGGGCTAGTGACCTTAAAGCCATGAGACATTTCGCTCGGGGCTATGCCGCATTGTCTCACTTCGTCTCGCCCTGATACCTCCGGGCGTTTTCCACATAATGCGCCGCGGCGTGGGCGATTCGTTCGCGATCTTTGTCTTCCAGCTTCCGCTTGATTCTGGCGGGCACGCCGGCGACCAGCGAGCCAGGCGGGATCTGCATTCCTTCGAGCACCACGGCGCCCACCGCCACGATCGAATCATGTCCCACCACCGCGCCGTTCATCACCACGGCCCCCATGCCGATGAGTACCCGGTCTTCCACGCGGCAGCCGTGAACGATGGCCCGATGCCCCACGGTAACATCGTCCCCCAGTACGCACGGAAACCCAGCGTCGGCGTGGAGGATGGCGCCGTCCTGAATGTTGGTCCGCCTGCCGATTTGAATTGGCGCCACGTCGCCGCGCAGCACGGCCAGAAACCAGACGCTCGACTGCTCGCCGACCGTTACGTCCCCCAGCACGACGGTGCCGGGGGCAATGAACGCGGTGGGATCGATCAGCTCGGGGCGAAGTTGCGGAATGTCCGACACGTTGAGCTTTCTTAAGCCATCGAACCTAGGCCGGCCAGAAACTCGCTCATTTCGCCGGCGGCGTGGGCATTTCCCTCGCCGCGGGCCGCTTCGATTCCGTCGCGGAGGATTGCCCGCGCTTCGTCGATGCGGCCCAGCCGGGTGAGTTGCTGGGCCGCCATGAAAAAGGCCGGCACATAGGGAGGCGATTCCGCGGCCAACTGTCGCAGCCCCGCCAGGCTCCTGTCGTTGTCGCCTTCCTTCTCCAACTCCAGCGCCAGGCTGTAGCGCAAGAACGTGTCGGCCGGCTCGTCGGCGAGCAGGGCTTCGATTTTCTCGCGTCGGGAGGGTGGGGCCATTGGTGTCGTCTTGTCCGGCTGGTGGTTCGACGGCTTAGAGCTTGCCGCTAATTCGCAGCAGGCCGCCCGTGGGCTTTGATTTATCGTCTGATTTTTTGTCGCCAGTTTTCCCCAGAACGGTGGCGTACAACGAACCGTTGGGGGCAAACACCGCCGCGGTGGGCCGATCGAGGGCGGATATCCGAACGGCGTTGGCCCCCTGGCGGTTTTCCTTCAGCGAGCGGTCGAGCCGATACAGCCCCGCTTTGGTCGCGTCGTCCGGCGATAACTGCACCGCGTACAGCCAGCCCGTGCGCGGGCTATAAGCCAGCCCTGCGATGTCGGACAGGCCGGTAGGGCACTGAAGCAGCAGCTTCTTGGCTTTGGGGTCAAAGAACGCCAGCATGCTCTCGTGGGATTTGGCTTGCTTCTCCTTGTCCGCCGCCGCTAGTCCGGCCGATGGCGTGAGTTGACCGACGACCACCTCGCCGCGGGGACTCACCGTAACGCCACCCGGAGTGCCGGCCCCCGCCGCCAAGTCCGTGGCGAGCAGCGTGGTCAATGGCCCCGGCTTCTCCTCGCGAATTTCCAGCGCGCCGATCCAATCGTGCTTTTCGCCGCCGATGGTGAAGAACACACTCTCGCTGCCGTCGGCTGAGAGGCCGCGGAAACGCAGCGAACCGCTGACCGGCGTTTTGTCTGGCTGCCAGGGGCCGATGCGAAACTTCGTTTTCTCTGCGTCCAGTGATTTGCCCGGCGCCGGAATCTCATAGAACCGGACAAACTGTGGCTTGTCCGGCGGATCGCTGCCGGCGACCGCCAGCAGATTGCGGCTGACAAACGCCAGCGCCAGCTTGCCAATATCCGCCGACGCATCCTTCGCTTCTTTGTCGTGCGAGAAGCCGCTAATCACCACGTCTTTTCCGGCCGGGGTGATCCGGACGATCCGACCGGCGCCGGCTTCGGAAAAAAACACCGCGCCGGTGCCGGGTTGAATCGCCAAGCTGGTGGGGCGGTCGAGGTCGGACAGCACCGTGGTGACCTTGATGGGCGGCGTTTCGTCTTCGTCGGCCATTGCTCGGCCGACAAGCCCGCACAGCAGCAACAGGCCGCAGAGCCAAATCGATTTCATGGTTCTCGCTCCGCGTGATGCGAAACCTCACAATGAAAGTGAGGGGTACACTGGCTCAATACGTCGGCGCATTTTCCCCAGGGCAGCGTGCGATTGCAAGTCTCAGCGGGCGAAGATAGTGTCCTAATCGTGCGTATGGGCAGTCAAGACATGGCCAATCAAGGTGCAATAGCGGAAGTCGGGGGCGTCGGACCTATCCGGCAAGCCGGCCGCAGCCGGCGTAAAAAACACGGCATAGTTCACCTGCTTGGCCGTCGCCTGCTAGAATGCAGGCCATGGAAGAAAAGCCAAAACGCTGGATATCGGTTGTTGCCGGAGTGGTCTTTGCCATTCTGGCAATCGCAATGGCAGACTGTGCCGTACTCTGTAGCATCAAAAATAGCTCAGGAAGAAATGGAGGACCAAATTGGTTGATGGCCGTACTAACGGGGCTGTTGACGCTTGCGACCGCCAGGTATGCATTGCTGTCCTGGTTCTGGCCGGATCGATTGTGGGGCACCAAAAAACGGGACTAATAATGGTCCCGCCCCGCACAATTCTTGGGACACCACCCGGGCGAAAATCGCCTTAAATCGCCACCGGTGCCTGGCCATGCCGAGCCTCAAACTCCGCGATCTTCGGCTCATGCTTGAGCGTCAGGCCAATGTCGTCCAGCCCATGCAGCAGGCAGTGGCGGCGGAACGACTGGACTTCAAAGGGATAGTTCAGCCCATGATCGTCGCTGACGGTTTGATTGTTGAGATCAATGTGCAACTGATACGGCGCGTGCTTTGCCGCCCGTTGAAACAACTCTTCGACCTGGGCGTCGGTAAACACGATCGGCAACATGCCGTTCTTGAAGCAGTTGTTGTAGAAAATGTCGGCGAAGCTAGGCGCGATGACCACCCGGATGCCGTAGTCGTCCAATGCCCACGGGGCGTGCTCGCGGCTCGATCCGCTGCCGAAATTGCGCCGCGCCAGGAGAATGCTTGCCCCGGCGGCCAGCGGCTGGTTCAGTTCAAACTCCGGATTCGGCGAGCCGTCTTCCAGAAATCGCCAATCAAAGAACAAAAACTGGCCAAACCCGGTCCGCTCAATCCGCTTGAGGAACTGCTTGGGGATGATCTGGTCTGTATCAACATTGGCGCGGTCCATGGCAACGACCGTGCCGCTGTGAGTTGTGAAGGGCTTCATGTTC
Source organism: Planctomycetia bacterium (assembly GCA_021413585.1). GTDB lineage: Bacteria > Planctomycetota > Planctomycetia > Pirellulales > UBA7805 > JAIOPX01. The sequence goes on along the minus strand of JAIOQB010000484.1, from coordinate 13,200 downwards.
GCGACACCAAGTTGTGAATAATAGAAGAAGGTATCAATTCGCGTTGCGATACTGCCACTGCCGGATATCAACAAAATGCCCCGTGATCGCCGCCGCCGCTGCCATGGCGGGGGAGACGAGATGCGTCCGGCCCCCCTTCCCTTGCCGGCCTTCAAAGTTGCGGTTGCTGGTCGATGCACAGCGCTCGCCCGGCTCGAGCCGGTCGGGATTCATCGCCAGGCACATGCTGCATCCTGCTTCCCGCCAGTCAAAGCCCGCGTCGCGGAAGATCCGGTCGAGCCCTTCGGACTCGGCCTGCTGCTTCACTTGCCCGCTGCCGGGCACCACCATGGCGCCCACATGCTCGGAAACGTGATACCCTCGCACCACCGCCGCGGCGGCGCGCAGGTCTTCGATCCGGGCATTCGTGCAGGAGCCAATGAACACGCGAGTGAGCGAGATTGTGTCCGTCGTCCGAATCGAACTGTTGAGGATCGGGGACGCGCTGGCCGACCGACACTACCTGTCCGGGATTGGTTCCCCAAGTCACCTGCGGCTCGATGTCGGCGGCGTCGTAGATTTCCACCCGATCGTACGTTGCTCCAGGATCGCTCGGCAACTCGCGCCATTTGGCCACTGCCGCGTCAAAATCCTTAGGAGCAAACTGCCGGCCGCGGAGATAGTTGTACGTGGTCTCGTCAGGGGCGATCATCCCCGCGCGGGCACCCGCCTCAATCGACATGTTGCACACCGTCATCCGCTGCTCCATGCTCAGCGCGCGAACGGCACTGCCCGTGTATTCCAGGCAGTAGCCGCTGCCTCCGCTGGCGGTGAGCTTGCCGATGAGGAACAGCACCAGATCCTTGGCGGTCACGCCCAGCGGCAGCCGGCCGTCGATCCGCAGTTCGCACGTCTTGGGCTTGTATTGCAGCAGCGTTTGCGTGGCCAGCACATGCTCGACTTCGCTGGTGCCGATGCCGAAGGCCAGGGCGCCGAATGCACCGTGGGTCGAGGTGTGACTGTCGCCGCACACGATGGTCATGCCGGGCTGCGTCAGGCCCAACTCCGGGCCGATGATATGGACGATCCCCTGTTGCGGGTCGCCAAGGTCGTAAATGCGAATGCCGAACTCCTTGCAGTTCTGGCGGAGCGTATCGACCTGCTTGCGGGAGATCGGATCGGCAATGGGGAGCCCGCGGTCGGACGTTGGCACGTTGTGGTCCGGGGTGGCCACGGTGAGGTTCGGCCGCCGGACGCGCCGGCCCGCCAAACGGAGCCCCTCGAAGGCCTGGGCGCTGGTCACCTCGTGAACCAGTTGCAGATCGATATAGAGCATCGTCTGCTGACCCGGCTCATCGTGAACCACATGGTTGTCCCAGATCTTTTCAAATAGCGTCCGTGGGCGGGGGGATTTTGTATCAGTCTGCGGCATGGAATGGCTCTTGAGGAAACTCTGGTGGGCAATCCGTGGCACGGCATTTGATGAATTGTCCGGCCATCGAATCATAAAGGCCTCCGTGGCGGTGACGGAGGCCCGATTGATGAATTATACGCTATTTGGACTTAAGAGCAAAAGCAGCCGGTTAGCTGACCGCCGCCTGCTACCAACTCTAAACGCTCGCCGCCACCATTACCTCCGGATCGGTCAGCAGCCCTCGCGCCTCCCACCAACGGGCGGCATCCTGCCGGCTCCATTCGCCGGCCGCGTCGCAAGCGGCCAACGCCGCTTCCAACTCGGCGGCGGTTTGAAAGCGGTCGGCCGGCGACTTTTCCAGGCAGCGCACCACCACGGCGTCCAAGTCCGGGCCGATTTCTGGCCGCAACTGCGACGGCGGCACGACCTCTTCGTGGCTATGGGCAATGATCACCTTCAGCGGCTTGTCTCCATCGAACGGCGGCCGGCCGGTGAGCAGGTAGTAGGCTACGGCGCCGAGTGAGTAAATGTCGCTGCGAACATCTGAATCGGTCTGACCTGTGGCCTGCTCCGGCGACATGTACAACGGCGAGCCGGTGATCGACCCTTCTTGCGTGAGTTGGATCGACTCCGACTCCATCAACGGCTTGACCAGGCCAAAATCCAACAGCTTGGCGACATCAAAAATCCCGCCGCGCTGGGCGGCAAAAATATTGCCCGGCTTGATGTCGCGGTGGACCAGCCCCACGCCATGGGCTTCCGCCAGCGCGTCGCACACCTGTCGCAGCAGAAAGATCACTCGGCCCGGCGGCAGCGGCCCGGCCAGCTTCACCAGGTCGCTCAGGCTCATCCCGGGCAGAAACTCCATGACGTAATAAAATGTGCCGTCCTCGGCTCGGCCGTAGTCAAAAATCTCCACGCTGTTCCAGTGGGAAAGCTTGGCGGTGGCGCGCACTTCCCGCTCGAACCGGGCAAGCACTTTAGGATCGCCCGCCTTTTCGGGTCGGATCAGCTTGATTGCGCAGGGCCGCTTGAGCAGCCGATGCTCCGCCAAGTGGACCTCTCCCATGCCTCCGGTGCCGATCAGTTTTTTCAGCCGATATTGCCCCAGTTGGCGGGCCTCGAACGCCTGTCGCCGTAGTGTGCCGATGGTATGTGTCCCCACGGTCCCCGCCACCGTAGCGATTCCCATCAACAAGATCGACTCAATCAGCGGGGCGGGATCCTTGGAAAGTACAGCGCCAACTGTTTCGTCTTGCCACCAGAGCAGCGCCAGCAGTGCAATCGGCGCCGCGGCGATCGAACTGAGAATCACCGCCGCCCGCGGCCACGGATTGGGGATGAACAGCGCGTAGGTGAACATCAACAGCAGCCATCCCGCCAGTGGATTGGGAATGATCCCTTTTGCCAAGGCGACGCGATTGATGATCACCGCGTCGAGCAGCACAAAGAACGCGGCCGGCGCCAGGAAGATGACCGTTTCCTTGACCCGCAGCATCGCCAGCGTTGGCTCGCAGCGGCGAAACATCAAGCCGCTGAGCGCAGCCAGCAGAATCGTAACCCCCGCGTGGGCCATGTCGAGGAACCGATCGACCGGATCGGCAGATCGGATCAGCAGCAACCGGTAGATCAGGAAGACGGTAAACCCGCCGCACAGCACCAGCGCTGCGATCCGCAGCCGCGACTGCAGCAACGCCCGGGTTTCGCCAGTCAATTCCGCACTGCTGCCGGTGATCAGCGCCACGGGGCCGTGCGACGTTGACGCTGACGGACGGGAAGCCGAATCGCTCGTCGGCATCGCCAGTTTGTCGCGGTTGGTGTCGACCGTCGCGTCGAAGTGGGAAGGGTGAGGAGTGTCGGCCACAGGTAAGTTCCCCAACCGTCTCGCTGTCCAATGCTGCGCTGTCCAACGATCGATCCCGCCAGTGATTTTGCGGCGATTACTCTTTTGCTTCCGCTTTTTTCATTTCCGCTTTGGGAGTTGGATCGGGCAGCGCGATCCGGTCGGCCGGATTCAGCGGATGCAGGTGCTCTTTGTCGAGCTTTCCGGCGGCCCACAGCAATCCGCGCGTGACCATGTCCAAATAGACCTTTTGCGAAATCGTGCCGTTGTGGTGGCCGATGGTGGTGCCGAAGACGCGTCCCTGGCCGTAAGTGTTCGTCCACACGAGGACTTCATCTTTCTTGGTTTCGCGGCTTTTGGCCTGAGCCAAGGGGACCGTGTTGGGCCACACTTTGGCAACCTGGTACAGTTCCTCGTTCGGTGTTACCCAGTGGTCGCCGAATCCTTCCATGATGGGATTGGCCTTGGCGAGGTTCACCACGTCGAACGGATATTGGGCCCCGTGGCGGTGCGACGTCACGCCGCAGAACTTAAACCATTCGTCGGTCTTGCCGCGGTAGCAGTGCATCGCGCAGTGCAGCAGCACGGCCGGCACCCCCTCGCGGTGCGGCTTGAGGATCCGCTCAATCCAGTCCAGATCCTTCACCTCGGCAAAGCACTCGTCGTGGACCACCACGTCGAACCCCTTGGCCCAGTCGGGATTGTTGTAGAGCGGAATCTTGGTGTTGAGCGAAGAGCCTCCTTGCTGGATCACGCACCAGTTCACATTTGCGCGGGCGGAAATCCCCTCGCTAAGAATCTGCTTCTGCTGCGTGTAGTCGTGGCAGCAGCCACCGGTGATCAACAGGGCCTTGAGCGGCTCGGACTTCGCCGGTTCGTCGGCCAGGCCATGCTGAGCGCACGCCGAAAGCATCGCTCCTGCCAGGGTCAGGATGATGCGATGCTTCAAGTTCATAGCAATGCTCCAAGTTGTTCAATCAAGTGTTGGCCGGGGGTAGGGAAATAGCCCCGGGCTCTGCCCGGGGGTTGGCCCCGCCAAATAGACCGGCGAGCCCAACTCCCACGATTATAGAGGGCGCAAGCGCGGCGAGCCAAGTGCCACGAGGCATTAGGCGACAATCGGCCTAGAAAGCCGCTTACGCCGCCCGTCGCGGGGCGTGCTGCTTGGCCAGTTCTTTGATCCGGTCTAGCGATACCGGGTCGTAGCGGTGGTCAGCCTTGGGGTCCGCTCCGGCTTGCTCCACCACCATCTTTGAGCCCGGGTGGAGCAGCCGCGGCACATAGAACCACGCGCGTCCCACCGAGTCGAGATCCTGGTCGAGCCCGACGACGACGAGGTCGGTGCCGGTCAACTCGTTCGCGGTGCGTGAGAGCGCCGACAACGGATCCCCGGGCACCAGCCGCACGCGGGCGCCAGTTTGGCTCAGCAGCTTGTGAACCTGCTTGAGCGTGGGGCCTTCCACGCCGGCCGGACGAGCCTCGAACAAGTCGATGCCGGTGTAGCTGACCCCGCCGAGGCGTGTGTAGCGCTGCGCCACCTGGATCATGCGCACGGCGCGGCGGCCGCTGCCGATTCCCAACTCGATGATCGACGAGACGCTGTGCCTGCGAATCAATCGAAACAGGCTCCGCTCCGCCCGCGGCCTGGAAGCGTGGGCAAAATAGAGGTATTTTACCAAGCTAGCGGCGGACAAGGCGGGGCTCCTCGAAAATGCCCAACGGATGGGCGGTGCATCAACAAGATTCGGTCAATCGCGGCGCGGAAGTCGAGGCGAAATCAGCGGAGTGAGAATTAGCGCGGCGGGTCGCGTTGAGTGCGAAAACTTCAGTTAATAACCACATTGCTCTCCAATTAAATCCTGGCGATTGGCGCAAGATGATCGGTCCCGCCGGGTCTAATTCGCCGCCGCACGAGGCTTCCAGGTTGGAGGGGCAAAGTTTGCTGGACGAAGTGCGCGGCGCCGCCCACGAACTGCTGGCAGCCTTGGAAAACGCGCGGCGGCAAACCGGCGAGTGGGAGGACTCGCACTTAGCTGACTCGCTGGTCGATCGCGCGTTGTCGCAGTGCATGGCACGGCTGGCGCGAACCGAATGTTGGGGTCGGGCGAATCAGGTTCCCTCGGGGGAGTTGTGGAAGATTGCCGGCGGCGTGCTGGAGTCCGGCGTGCTGCAACTCCGCGCGCGGGCGAAACCGCTGGGATACGCCGGCGACTATCAAATGCTGGCCTGGATTTGCGAGCAAACGTGCTGCGACCACCCGCTGGGCCGCTATTTCGACCGCTATTTCCTGCGGCAAGCGGCGCCTGAGGCAGTGCGCGGCCGCACGCAGCTAGCCGCGGCGAAGATAGCCGCCTATGGATTGGCTCATGCTGGCGCTACGCATCACATCGTGAGCGTTGGTGTGGGGCCGGGGCTCGATCTAGCCGCGGCGGTGCAAATGCTCGACGTTAAACGGCACGAGCGTTTGAAGATCACCTTGGTGGACCTCGACGCGGCCGGACTGGAGTTCGCGGCCCAGCAAATCCGCCCCTATTTGCGGGCCGATCAGGTTCAGGTGGTGCGAGAGAATCTATTCCGGCTGTCGCAGAAGCCGCAGGCGATAGCACAGATGGCCGACGCGGACTTTCTGCTTTGCACGGGGCTGTTCGACTATCTCGATGACGTGATTGCCGCAGAGATGCTGAGCCTATTCTGGCGAGTGCTGGCACCGCAGGGAGAACTGATGGTAGGCAATTTTGCCCCGCATTGCCCCACCCGGGCATACATGGAATGGATCGGAAATTGGTATCTCAATTACCGGAGGGCGGAGGAACTGGCGACACTTGCCGAGGCGGCCGGGCTTGCAAGTGGCTCCTGGACGATCGGCGCAGAGAGTTTGGGCGTCGATCTATTTATTAGCGCTAAGAGAACCTAAGTGCTAAAACGAATTGGCCCGGGAAATCGGCGTGGGGCCTGGGCAACGTCCCATTGCTGAGTCGTTGCTTCAGGCACCTACGCGCCGCCCCGGGCCAGTGTTCTAAGTGCCGATTCAGCCCGCCGCCTACCGTGCCCGCCGGGGAGCCATATAAGCCACCGAATCGGCGGACAACTCCACCGTGACGGTGCCGAGCTGCGTGGTCATGTTGCCGGCCGGGACAAGCAAGTCGCTCAGCACCGGTTCGCTGCGGGGCGAATCGTCTCGCGCCAAGTCGCGCCGCACGCCCAGCGGCTTCAATTCGGTGCGCACGATGCGCATGTTCTTAGGGGCCGAAACGCCCAGCGTGACGCGGTTGCCCGCGATCCGCGTGACGATCAAGGTGACGTTGTCACCGATCTGAATCTTTTCGCCCACTTTTCTGCTGAGTACTAACATGGCGGTCATCCTCCCTGAAGTTTGTTGCCCTAACACCGGCTCGAATCGAATGATCGTATGAATCCCGGCGTCGTTGCCGCCTCCTCTTAATGCAATCCCGGTGCCTGTATTCGCAGATAATGCATGGGTGTTCACGGATGCAATGTTAAGTTCTTTCTAGGACTAATGTTACAAAATCTAGAGTTGGATCAATTTCGCTTCCTTGGCCTTTGGGATGGGAACACGGCTGTCTCAAATTGAGAAAGCTTGTCTCAGAGTGAGACGTTTGGAAGCTGCTATGGCAGCCGAATGATCGTTGAATGACCAGATCGCGTCACGTCAGACCCCGGTCATCGCGGATCAGTCGGCTCTGCAACTCCAGCCAAGCCGATACCCGAGCGACCGTCGGAATGTGAGCGGCGATGCCGCAGATGAAAGCGACGGCGATGACCAGCGCGGGCCAAAAACCTTCGATCATGTAAGAGATCAACAGCGCGAACGTCGGTCCTTCCAATAAGGCAGCCGAGACGATGGTCCGCGTTTGGTACGCCCCCAATAACAGTGCGATCCCACAGCCGGGGCGATCAGGCAAATCGCTCGCGTCGGTGGCCATCTCTCGGGCAATCTTTTGACGGGCGGCCTTATCCGCCATTCGGGGGATGACGGCCCTGGCGATCAGCGCGGACACAGCCATCGCCAGGGTGACGCAGAAAATAATTGGCTGCCCTTGCGGGTTCGGATTGGCCGCAGCGGCATCGCGAGGCTTGAACAACACGAACAGCAGAAACGTCGTAACGCCGAGAACAAGACCTACGACAATGATCTGGAGCGTTCGCACCGCAATGCGAAGTGAGTGCGAGGGATCAGCTTCGACGGAATTCGAGTCAGGCATCATTGTTTGCAAGAAGCGTGCGGCACGTAGGAATCCCTCCCATCCAGGTTGGACACAGGGGGAGGGTTGAGCTTCGCGCGACGACTCAGGCTACGCGCTCGCCAACACTTCCCGCACCACCCGTCCATGATCGACTAGCTTGATCGGCCGGCCGAACTGGTCGTTGAATTCCTTGTTTGGATCGATCCCCAGATCGTAGCAAATTGTGGCCAGCAAGTCGGGGATCGTTACCGGGTTGTCGCGAATTTCCTGGCCGTCCTTAGTCGTCGATCCGTGAACAAATCCTCGTTTGAACCCGCCTCCGGCAATGGCCACGCTAAAGCCGTTGATGAAGTGATCGCGGCCGAGATTCTTGTTGATCAGCGTGGTGCGGCCGAACTCGCCGACGGCCACCACGGTGGTTTGATCGAGCAGCCCGCGATCGTCGAGATCCCGCACCAGCGCCCCCATCCCACGGTCCAGCCGCCGCAGCAGTTGCTCGTGCGTCGGGTAATGACGCTCGTGCTGATCGAAATTCCCCAATTCCACCTGCACGAAACGGGCTCCGGCCGTCACCAGCCGCCGGGCGAGCAGGCAACCTTGGCCAAACTCGTCACTTTTCCCATACAGCTCGCGCAGATCGGCCGGCTCGGCGGCCAGGTCGAACGCGGCCCGCTGCTTCGATTGCATGAACGCCAACGCCGCGCGGCGCCCGGCATGAATCTGCTCCGCCGCGCCGTGGCCACCGGGATGCCCCGCTTCGAGCGCCGTCAGCCACGCCAGCCTTCTCGCCTGGGCCGCCGCCGAAACGCCTTGTGGTAGCCCGAGGTTTTCGCCGCCGCGCAGCGGGTTCCACACCAGATACGGCCGATGGGCCGAGCCAAAGTGCCCCGCGCTAAAACCCGCGCCGCCGATGGAAATGTATGGCGGAATGCCATCCGGCTCGGCGCGCCGCATCGGCAGTGGACCCAGCTCATGCGAGACGATCGAGCCGATGGCGGGGGACTGGATGGGCCCCGTGGCTCGATAGCCGGTTTGCATGTAGTACGAAGCGAGCGAGTGCTCCATCTCCAGCCCACGCATCGAGCGGATGAGCGTTAGATGATGCCCCTGCTCGGCCAGCCGCGGCATGCATGCGCCCAACTGCATGCCGTCGGCGGTGGTGTCCATCGGCTCGAACTTCAGCCCCAGCTTGTCGTTGCCCAAGAGCTTGGGATCGAACGAATCGGTTTGAAACGGCCCTCCCCTGAGCCACAGGAGAATCACCGATTTCTCGTTGGCGTGCTTCGCCTTGACCCCTTCTCCGCCAAACAGCCGCGGCAGGCTAGGACCAAGCACCGTTCCGAGCGCGGCACCTAACGATACCCGCAGCATTCCCCGGCGCGTGACGGCGCCGATAGGGCCAGCCGCCGCAGCGTGTTGAAGTTTGAAACAGGCCATGGTGGCACCTGAGGGTAGTTTCGGTTACTTCACCTGTTACTCTGCCGCTCAATACGACAGAAACTCGCTGGTTTGCATAAGTGCCCACATCAAGTCCGCCACTCGTTCCGGCTCCCCCGTGGCAACCGAATCGGCCAAACTTTGGCGCTCATTGGGACGCGGGGCCCGGCCGAGGACTTGAACAAATACTGCGTCCAGCCGCTCGCCGGGGGATTTCAACGCGGCGATGGATTTCGGCACGTCCGTTTCGCGCAAGCTGTCGCGCACCAAGGCGCCGTTCATCTGCATCAGGGCCTCGCCCGTGGGCCCTAGTGGCGAGCGGGCTTGGCCGCGCGTCTTTTGCAGCCGCTGGCCAAGCTCGTCGTACGCCTGCCGCGCCGCGTCCGTTTGCCGCCATTCAAAGTGTTGATATTCACGCGGGATCGGCGGCGGCACTGTGTCGGGCGTCGGCAGCGCGGCGAGCCGCTGCAGTTTGTCTGTTTCGGTCAGAATCTTGCGGGCGGTGATCAATCGCGTGCGCCGCGACGCCAGCCGGCGATTTTGCTCCCGCTTCAATTCGGGCGATGCTTTGTCCGCCAGGGTCCAAATCCGCGCTTCGCGGCCACTGGCCCGCAGTACCGAGTCGTGCCACTGATCGCCGTTGAGCGTGCGAGTTTCGGCACTGCACCAATGGGCCACACGCTGGGCTTGCTTGGTTTCGTCAGGCTCCAATTGGCTGCTCGACTCCAACTGAAACACGCGGCTGTTGACGATCGTGCGAATCAGCCACTTCAGGTCGTAATCGTGCTCGGTGAACTGCTGCGACAGTTGATTGAGCAACTGCTCGTGCCGCGGGGAATCGTCAGGCGTGAAGCCGTCCGCCGTGGGGACGAAGCCGCGCCCGGTCAGCTCAAGAAACATCCGATTGACCGCCGCCCGGGAGAAATAAGGATTGTCCCGGTTGGTGACCCAGGCCAGCAACTGCTGCCGGCGGGTAAGCGTCTGCTGGTCGGCGTCCTTGATCGGCTCGCCACCCAATGGCAGCGGGGCCAGGGGCTGATCGTCTTTGTTTTTCGGCTTCCTGCCGCCGATGTAAACCTCTCCCTCTTTCACGTCGACGATCGCTCGGCGTTCTCCTCCATATCCGTCTACCGCCGCGTCTCCACCGGGGAGCGAGCACACGCTCGCCTCGCTGCGACCAGGGTTGGGGAACAGCCGTTCATACTCAGCTCCGCCGCCGTTCATCTGGATCATCTTGGTGCGGCCGAAGAACGCCGCGAGGCCCCAATAGCCCTGCTGGGTCAACGACGAGTGGAACGGGTCGTCGTGGCACTGGGCGCACGAGATCTTTGTCCCCAGAAACAGCCGGGTGGTGGCGTCGGCCATTTCGTTCGGAGCGCCGGAAAAATAGACCCCAAAGTTCGCATTGCCGTCGAACTCCAGCGTCCCCTGGCTATTGATGAAGTCGCCGGCGATGCGGGTCCAGCTTCGGTTTTCGGCCATCGCCTCGCGCGAGTAGCGGTAGAGCATAAAGCTATTGGCCCCCTGCCCTTCGACCTCGCGGAGGCTCAAAATCCAGTCGCGCAGGCGGAAGCCCCAGTAATCCGCATACCGGCTGCGGCGGAGCATTTCGTCCACCTTGCCGCGGCGTTTTTCCGATCGTGTATCGACCAGAAAGGAACGGACCTCGTCCGCATCGGCGGAAACGCCCAGCACCGACAAGCTGGCCCGCCGCAGAAACGTCGCGTCGTCGATCACGGGTGCCGGGACAATTTTCGCCTTCGCCCAATCGGCGGTGAAGTAGTCGTCGATGACTTTCGAGGCGTCATCGGTTCGGCCGGGGGGGAGATCTTCCGTCGGCAATTGGGCCTGGCTGCGGGGCTTTTGCTCGGCGGCGGCGAGCGAATTTGCTGTTAGCAAAAACGCCACAGATGCCGTCACGATGGCGATCAAAAGCCACGGGTATTTAAGGTAGGACTTCAACCGCGGACTCCACTGGCAAGGTGCCCCGGCGGGCACGGGAGTATTGGGGGGAGCGGTAAGATTGTTTATAGACGCTCTGTGGGATGTAGTCAATGGAAGTCACTACTCTATGGGCCTATGACTCATCGTTTGCCGGGCGCGCCGTCCGGACGGCATCGTCTCGAATTCCCAATCCGCGCCAAGAAGGAGGCAACGGGGCGACGATCTCCAGCGGCGTGTTACGCACCGGATGCTCGATCAACAGCCGCCGCGAGTGCAGCGCGATCCCCAGCGAAAACCCCCGCCGCGCGCCGTATTTCTCGTCTCCCAGAATCGGGTAACCACGGGTGGAAAGCTGCACGCGAATCTGGTGCTTCCGCCCCGTCTGCAATTCGACTTCGACCAGCGACGCCCCGGCCAGCGTCCGCAGCTTTCGATAGGCCAGCCGGGCCAGTTGGGCCCCGTTGGCTCGCGACGTGGTGGTGTGGACCCGGCGGTGGCGGTCGTCCTTGCGAAGATAGTCTTCGCATTGCAATTCGGGCGGATCGATGTCCCCTTCGACGACGGCCCAATACTGCTTTTCAACCTTGCGCCCCGCGAAGGCCTGGGTCAGCCGGGCCGCGGCCTTCGAGGTCCGCGCGATCAGCACCACGCCGGTCACTGGGGCATCCAGCCGGCTGACGATCCCTAAGTACACCGCCCCTGGCTTGCGATACTTGCGGCGAATGTACGCGCGGGCCATGGCCAGCAGGCTCGGCTCGTCCGGCGCCGCCCCCATGGTGGCGATCATGGCGGGCTTCGAGACCGCCAGCAAATGGTTGTCCTCGTACAGCACTTGGAGTTGTGCTTTGGCCATCGGTCGTTCCGCAGCGAAGGGTCTTTGGCTTAAACTAACAGGGCGTAAACAATCCATGATACCAGGGGATGAGGCTCGTTGCCGGTGAGCGCAGGCCGAATTGTGTCCGCGAGCTTTCATCCTTCCAGACTTGCCGCCAATTTGAAGATGACCGACCCACGCCCTCGCCTGATTCTCGCCAGTCAATCGCCGCGACGCCGCGAACTGCTTGCGGCGGCGGGATACGAGTTTGAGGTGCTGCCGTCCGAAGTTGACGAATCTCCCGGCCTGTGCAGCCAATGCGGCCCGGCCGAATTGGTTGCCCGGCTGGCAATTGCCAAAGGGGCCGAGGTGGTGCGCCGCCTGGCGGACGACGCCGGCCGGCGCGACGGCATCGTCGTGGCCTGCGACACGGTGGCCGAAATCGGCGGGACGATTCTCGGCAAGCCGGCGGATGAAGATCACGCCAGATACATGATCGAGCTGCTCTCGGGGCAGTTGCATCGCGTTTACAGCGGGCTGTGCCTGTGGCCGATGCGCGGGGTTCCCCGCACAGAAGTGGCGATCACCACGCTCCGCATGGATCCGCTCGACGTGCCGGCCATCGACGATTACATCGCAAGCAGGAAGTGGGAAGGGAAGGCGGGAGCGTTCGGCTATCAAGACGGACTGGACTGGCTGCATGTCATCCAGGGGAGCGAATCGAACGTGGTGGGACTGCCGATGGAGTTGCTGGCGGAGATGCTTGCGAAGGTGGCGTGAAAACGCGGAGCGTGAAGCGAGACCACAAGGGGACCCACAAGGGGACATTCTGGTTTTCTGCGAACAAAGTAGAATGTCCCCTTTTCGCTCCCCCCTTTTCGCTCCCTTAGAATTACGACATGAGCAAACACACCGGCAACAAGTTCTTGATTGGCGCCATCGTCGCATGGCTGCTCCTTATCGGGGCGATATCGGCCGCCGCAACTATCAAATACCGCCATGATGGTATCATCCCACCCGATGCCGCACTTCTTTATCCTGTTTTTTGGTTTGGGTTAACAATCGCATTGCTTGCACGGTTGGCCTTTAATTTGACACAGCCAAATCAGCGACGGCCCTTCACGTATGAGTCCTTCAAGATAGTTTGCGTCTTGGGAGTCCAACTATTCTTAACCGTGCTCTTCCTGACTTCGAAATGGGTGCGTTAGCGATGTCTGATCCTTATAGAGCATCAGTTTTGAAAGACAAAAGGGGACATTCTACTTTAATGAATAAGGCAGAATGTCCAACTTTTGCCTTCTTTTGACTTTTGTCCCGATGGAATTGCGGGCAGAGATGCTCGACAGGCTAACGGACGGATCGCAGGAGGCGGGGAGCGTCGGGTAGCTGGACACCGTCCCCTCACGCTCGATGTGAGAAGATGCATCATGCGGAGCGTGATGGGTACCTTGAATCCACTGGTCTAGAAAAGACGACAGCCCGCCCTGCCGTTGCGCGGCGGAGCGGGCTGATCGTCTTGGTTTGAGGATGTGGATTGGACAATTACCGCGACACGATGAGAGGC
>JAIOQB010000023.1 GCA_021413585.1 Planctomycetia bacterium | reverse complement strand
TCCTGGCCTGGCTGGCGAACCGGTCTGCTAGCTGTTCCGCTTGGGCTCGTAATGCAACATCCATGTGCCATGGCTCCTGTCAGAAAAAGGTGATGTACGCTACCTGTTTCTGCTAGCTGACACAATATTTCTTACAGGGCCGAACGATGAACCCCATTGTTGACTCGGGGCGACAGGACACGGTTAGAACCGTTCGTGGTCAAGCCCGCATCGTGGCCCTCGCGACTAATTGATGCTGTCATGAGTCGCTGCACCGCTCTCGCCGGAGCGCGGCCACTAGTTGCGGGTACTTATCGGGATGCTGCTCTTGGATGAACGCCGCGAGCCAGATGGCTTGATCGGCCGAGAGCCAGTCAATCGTCCACCAATCGGCCAGCGAAAGCTGGGTTGACTGAATGTATCCGTGGTCAAGAAACAGGAACCAGTCGAGTTCGGTGCGAATGGCATCGGCCGGCAGACCGTGTTCCGCCAAAGCCGGTCCATGCTTCCGGACCCACTCTCGCCAGCCTCTTGTCTTCTCGCGGTGCCGTTGGAAGTTCATAGGGCCTGCCGCTTGTTTCGCACTTCAGAAACCTTCAGCTTGTCGGAGGCAGACGATTATCTTTCGGGTATCCTCCCCCGCAATCATTCATTCCACGGTGCCCGGGGCAACAGGACACGGTTAGAACCGCTTGCAGTTGATCCCCAATGCTGGCCGCGCCAGCTAATCAACGCTGTCATGTCAGCCTAAAGATCATGTTCAGCAGTTGCGGCGATTGGCTGAGCAACACTTATGGCAACGGCTACATGCCCCCGCCGTCTGTTACTGCGTTTGATTCGGCTTGCCTTTGCTCGCAATCTGTGACCCAGCCGGCGAACAACTCCTCTCCGCTGCGCCAGAGTCGAGCTTTTGGTGAGTCGGGCGAGGATCGCAAGCACTCGCGGACCTCGGCGAGCATGGACCGGGCCAACGGCAAGTCGTACTCGAAGGCGCTACCGAGGCTCGCGTCGAAGCTCTGAAACTTCCCCTGAAGGTAGTCGTCGAGGTATGCCGAGCCGCCACGGCGGAGAAGAGGCTCGGCTAAAGCGCCGACACCATCCACAATACCCCACGCCTCGCGCGAACACTGTGTCTCAGCGCGAAACAGATCGCGGACAAGATCCAGCGGGGCGGCCGACACATCCACTAGTACGGCTTCCCGGATAACATCCCGGAATGCCATATTGCTATCCACGAACTCCTCGGCGTGCTTGCCGTTCCAGTCGAACCGGATCCGTGGCTCGTCGGTCGAGGAGATGTAAGACCGGATGAACTCCGCCACGTCAACCATTCCGTGTGTCCTCCGTTACCTAACTGACAGTCTTTAAAAAGGAATTTAGATTTAACCCAGCTTATACCGCGCCATTAACGGTGCCGCAAATTCCATTGTCCGGCCGTTTCACGCGAAGACGAAGAACAATCGCGTGCAGCGGCAATGAGAAAGCCCTTCGACCTGGTGGCAGAAGGGCTTCTTGTCTCATCAAGTCGAGGCAACAGGATTTGAACTTTGCCCCAAGATCGTACATCTTCCAAAACCAGTCTACACGACTCACCTCAGGGTCTAAACTCGCTTGGCCAGTCCGAAAACTCATCTCGGAAATCAAAGCGCCTACCCCCCCCTCGGACGCGAGATTTCGTGGATCACTTCCCGCCAACCAGAACTGGGCTTGTTACAAGTGTAACCAATTGTGTATCATGGGGGCATGAGTCAGCCCAAGAAGTCGAGCGAAGAAGATGTCCGTGCCGCGTTTATTGCGTGGTATGCGGACGCGATCCGTGAGAACCCAGCGGGGTTGGTGACGCAGGCGCAGGCGGCCGAAATGCTGGGCCTCAGCCGGATGGCAGTGAGCCGATTGGTGACGCGAGGCTACCTCCGTGCGGTGTACTTTCCGAAACCGCCGGACATTGTGGGCGTTGCAGTGGGTCATGATGATCCGACCTGGCTAAAGATTCTCGCCTGGCTGGGAGGCCCAGACGATACCTACGCATTCCCAAAGGCATGCTACGTGTTATTTGCCGATGTGGTGGAACTGTGGAAGTCCGGCGAGGCTCGCAAGAAGTGCAAGCGGGACTGGAACGAAGTGATGACCGGGTTCTTGCCCCACGACGAGTACGTAAAGACTTTGAAGGGTATCCAAGCGGAAAAGCGCGAGGCCGCGGAAAAGGAGCGAACAGAACGTGCGAGTCGCGGCGGTCGGAAGCCGTCTGAAAGGAACACAGAGAAAGGCTAGCGGGGATTCCAAAGGGGCGGCAATGAGCCCCTTTGGTCGCCCGTAGAGTTGACGACGATAGACGACAACGCCCGGCGTAGGGCGAAATGAATTCGCGCGGCAGAGTGCCGCAATGAAAAAACCGCCCGTGACCCATCTGCTTGCAGGCTTGGGGGTCCCGAGCGGCCAGATCTCGCTACACAAGGAATGGATTCCTATGCGCAACGGTCACGGAAGCAAGTATAGCAAAACGGTCGGAAAATCTATAGATCGGGCACCGGTCGACGGCGGGGGCGGTGAGCAGCGAGCCCGCCCGGAAGGGCGAGCCGCGGAGCCGGCCCCGCCGGCGAAGTCTCCAGCAGCAGGTGAGCCTCGGAAGCGACCCCCTGCATCTACTAGCAGGGGGGTCGCAAAACCTCAGCTTGTGCTTCTCGGTGGAGAAGATACCGCCGAAGTCGCCTTGTACATCCGCTGGGACGAAGACTGGGAAAAAAACTGCGAGCTGTTCAATCAATGCAAAGCCGATGCCGCCGACGGCGACAAAGGCGAAGGGGGGTTTTTCGACCTGGGTGGGTGGACGTGCCAGGTCGCACCCGGCGGCTCGCGGGGCAAATCGGGGCTGTACCGTGCCTACGTCCTCACGTCGCTGGGAATGCGCTTCGAGTTTTGCCGCCGAGCTGAGCCCGCGGGCGATTGTCCGAACGGCAAGCTGGTGATCGGCAGCACAACCCTGATTCGGCTAGGGTTCAAGGAAGCCTGGGCAAAGGCTCGCGAGTTCATCGAGGCGCTGGGTGGCAACCTGGTTGGGAACAAGCTGAGTCGGATCGACGCGTGCCTCGACATGCTGGGCCTTGAAATGTCCGCCTTCGCCGATCCCTTCCTTCGAGGTGAGTTTACTTGCCGCTCCCACGAGGACCACAACCACCGAAGCAACCGCAAGACTAGCTCGTTTGCAATCGGGAAGGATCCCAAATGCCGTATCTACGATAAGGCGAAAGAGCTGCGTGACAATCCCGATCCGCTGAAATACGAAGCGATGGTCGAACTCCGCTGGGGCGGGACGCATCCGAAAGTCGCGCCGCGCGTCGAGTGGCAGATACGCCGCGACACAATCAAGAGTTTCGGCGTCGATAGCGTCGAAGATTGGCTGGAGCGCCGCCAAGGCGTGATTGACTACCTATTCGAGTGGCTGCGGTTCGTGGATACCGGCGGGCGGCCGTTCAAGGCGAAGAACGCCGAACGGTACCCGACGCTGCCGGTGTGGCTTCAAGCGTGCGAAGGTTTCGCCGGCTGGGCCTCGTCTGATGTCAAGCAGGTCGTGAGGAATACAAAATCGGGCGGGCAGGCGCCGCCGGCTAAACTCCGCGAGATCGCGGGCGGGTGTCTGCTGGCAAGTCACGCGCAAACAGCGACTGAATGGCGCGGGTTCGGTGAGTTTCTCGAATATTCAATCCGTGAGTTGTCGGCCTGGTGGCTGAAGTTTAAGGACGATGAAATCGGCAAGCGATGGTTGCGAAAGCGGCGCGAATTGCAGGTAAAAAAGCCGCCGAACTCCAACCGTCGGCTGGGCGTCCGCCCAAAAATTGTGCCATTCAACACCTGGCTGAATGAATTAATTGACAAGCGGGAAGCAATTGAGACGGCCGGCGGGCAATTGCCGTTTGATTTTCCGTGGGACGGTTTCGACCTGTCCCAGCTACACAAGATCGTGGGGGACTAAATGCAATGTTCCCTGCGATTCTGTTCATGTGGCCGCCCAGTCATCCTGAAAACAGAAACCAACGGCCACGGCGCCGTAAGCGTGGTGTTCGATGTGCGCACGGCGAGTCGCGTCGAACGGTGCGAGCATTGCGATTTCCCATTTAGTGGGAATGAGCACAGCCTGAAAGTCGACAGGCCTACGTTCGACAATGGCGAGTCTTTGATATAACTGGAGAAGCAAAATGAAAGCCAAGGATGGCGAGCGGTCGGCAAGCAAGCCTGCAGGCGAAGACGACGTGCAATTAATAACTGCGGATCATGTGGCCGGGCTCCTGGGCGTGTCCGAACGAACGATCTGGCGATTGGCAAGCGCCGGCCGGATCGTCGGACCAATCAAGGTCGGCCGCTGCTCGCGGTGGCGACTGCAAGAAGTGAAGCGATGGATTGCGGCCGGGTGTCCGGCCACAATCGATAGTGACCATAAAGGGGTATAGCATGGCATCCGTTTTCAAGCCGTCATACACTGCGATTGACCCTGCCACGGGCGAGCGCGTACGCAAGCGCAGCCGCAAGTGGTACGTGCAATACAAAGGCCCCGACGGCCGCTGGAAGCGGAAAGCCGGCTACACTGACCGTGAAGCAACCCGGCAGCTCGCGGCGGACCTGGAGCGCAAAGCCTGCCGGCGGCATTCCGGTCTGACCGATCCCTGCGAGGATCAGCTGCTGCGACCGGTCAAGGCACACGTCGAGGACTTCCGCGAGGCCCTGCGGGCCAAAGGAAATACCGAAGCTTACGTGTCGCTGACCTGCGGCCGGGTGCAAGCGGTGTTCGACGGTGCCGACGTCCTTGTGCTGCAAGACCTGACCGGCAGCGCGGTCTCGGGCTACCTGCAGAAGCTCCGCGAGGACAAGAAAGCGGCGCAAACGATCAATTACTATCTCAAGGCCGTGAGGGGCTTCTGTGGCTGGCTGGTGCGAGAACAGCGATTGCCGGCAAATCCTCTCGCCCATCTGTCATTGCTCAATGCCAAGGCCGACGTGCGTTGTCGCCGGCGACATATGGCCGCCGATGAATTTGGCCGGCTCATTAATGCAACTCGGACAGGCGAACCGTTCCGCGGTCTGTCGGGACCGGATCGGGCCACGCTGTATCTGACAGCAGCCTATACGGGACTCCGAGCGGGGGAATTGGCAAGCCTGACGCCCCGAAGCTTCATCCTCGACGGCAACCCGCCGACGGTGACCGTCGACGCCGCGTACAGCAAACGGCGCCGCGAGGACGTTCTGCCGCTGCCGGCCGAATTGACGGAAGTCCTGCGGACCTGGCTGGCAGGCCGGCCGGCCGTCGAGCGGTGCTGGCCGGGGACGTGGTGCAAGCAGGCCTCGGCCAAAATGATGCGGCAGGATCTCAAGGCGGCAGGGCTGGAATATAAGGACGCTGGCCGCCGGCAATTCGACTTTCACGCGCTGCGACATCAATTCATCACAAATCTGGCAGCATCTGGCGTGCATCCGAAGACGGCCCAGGCGTTGGCGCGGCATAGCACGATCACGTTGACGATGGATCGTTATACCCATGTTTCCGTGAGTGACCTGGCTGGAGCGATGGGCAAGCTCCCGCAAATGCCAAGCGAAAACAGCGCCGATTTTCTTGCACAACCCCTTGCACAAACTTCCGACTTTTCAGGTCAAAGTGAGTCAGAGCCGGTCGCCGCGTGTCAAACAGAAGTTGACGCCGGCGCAAAACAAAACCCCTTATCTGATAAGGGGTTTGTCGCGATACGTCGCCCTGCGACGCCGATAGTCTTTAGCGAGGCCGACGGGGCTCGAACCCGCAACCACCGGATCGACAGTCCGGTACTCTAACCAATTGAGCTACGGCCCCAAAAACTCGCCAAGCTAACGATTATAACGGCGCCGATTCGACCTGCAAGGCCGCGGCAGGGGCGGCGGACTTTCGCCGGCCCTCCATAGCCCCGGGCTCTGCCCGGGGGTTGCGCCACGCAATGGGTTCATTCCATGGCGGTTTTACCACGGGGATAAACCCCGTGGCTCGGCTCCGGGGGGATTGGCCTGGTTCACCCTAGGCCCGGTTATCCGGTCCGATTCTGCCGGTTGGGACAAATCTAACGGCCACCGCTGGGCTGTGCGTTGCCGGCTGCCGGGTTGCCGCCCGGCACGCCGCCTGCGCCCAAACGTGGCCTAGACTTGTCCGGAACGGAAAAAAGGGCTGCGCTTCGGGTGACTGCTTCAGTGACCGCTGACTGTTCAAGTCGCGGGCAAAGTCGGCCGCGGACGCAGTGTAGGTCTCGATCATGAACACCGTCTACAACCGCGTCTCGATGTGGGCAGAGCATTTATCCATGCAGGAGTGGCTGATGGTGTTTCTGGTCGCGGTGGTCATCGGGGCCGCCTGCCTGAAAGGCTTTGGCTCCAGAAACAACTATTAATAAGCGTGTTCATCAGCGCGGCAATCGATTCAACGCGCTAGAAACCGCGCGCTCGGTCGTCACCCAACGTGTGCGATACCCAATCCACCTGACAACTCAACCCTTCCATTGTCGAGGACATTGCCGTGGCTTCTTCTTTATTGTGTGCATGGCTGGATCTGTGGGCCATTAATATTCCGGTTCCAGCAGCGCTGGCCGCGGTGTGCGTGATCGGCTACTTGTTCGGACGGCAGAACCGCCAACCCGCCGGCGACTCGGACAGCGCCCGCCGCGAGCTGAAGCGTGCCAAGGCCGTGGCCAAGGAACTCGAAAACATCGCCGACGTCCTGCGCCGCGACCTGGCGGCCCATCACGCCAGCATTGCCCGGTTCAAGGAACGCGTCGCCACGATCGGCGGCAAGCAACAGCAGGAAGCGGGCTGGCAAGACCTGTGCCGCGAGGCGGAAGACGTGCTGCGACCCACGCTCCGGCTGGCCGCGCAAATCTCGCACGCCTACGACGAAATCCGCCAGCAGAGCAACCACCTGATGACCTTCACCGAAGTCCGCACCGACTCGCTCACCGGCGTAAGCAATCGCCGGGCATTGGACGAAACGCTGGAATCGATGGTCGCGATGCAGTCGCGCTACGAGCTGCCGTTCTCGCTGGTGATCTTCGACATCGACCACTTCAAGCAGATCAACGATCAGCACGGCCACCTGCACGGCGATCAGACCCTCAAGAAGGTCGCCAAGCTGATCGACGAGACGGTTCGCGAAACCGACGTGGTGTTCCGCTACGGCGGCGAGGAGTTCGTCGTCGTAATGCCCAGCACCACGCTCGACGGAGCGATGATCTTCTCCGACCGGCTGCGTGCCCGCATCAATGAAAAGCTCGACCTGACCGTCAGCGGCGGCGTGGCCGCCGCGCAGACCGGCGACGTGCCGAACACGCTGCTGGCCCGGGCCGACGCGGCGCTGTACAGCTCGAAGACCGCCGGCCGCAATTGCGTGATGATGCACGACGGTGAAACGATCAGCGGCGTGACACCGCCGGCGGCGAATGTGTCGCTGGCCAAGACGCCGGTGGCGGCGCGGTAGGCGGGAGGCGGGAGGCGGGAGGCTTGAGGCTTGAGGCGCGGCGGCGGCCGCTCCCAGGGCGATGAATGCCCACTGGGCGCCTGGCAGTTCGCTGAGGTGCGTCACGAAGTAGCTGAAGCTGTGGTCCTTGATAAACGGCAAGACCCACCAATCGGCGAAGATCCCCAACGTCAGTCCCAGCAGGCCGCAGATCACGCCGTCGACGACCGATCGATGCCGCGAGACGATCCCCCAACCCATCCCCAGCGCCGCGCCAGGCAACATCAGCGCCAGCAGCCCCTACCTGGCCAGCCACCAAAATACCCCGAATCCAATCGCTCCGCCGACGACGCCGCCGAGCAGCCCCAGGAGCGAACTGACCATTTTGGATCTCGGGTTCATCGCTGCGCATGATACGACATTCGCCCCGCCAATCAACCCCGAGCCGCGGGGTTGATCCCGCCGGAATGCCCCGCTCGCTGATCGCAATTCATGTGTGCCACCGGCCAGAAAAGCAGATGTTGCTGGTTTGCCCCCGGGCGGAGCCCGGGGCTATGGAAGCGGAGGCAGCTGAGCCCGTAGAATCAACGGGCCATTGGCGAACTCCCTTTTCCCAGCGGGCCCCATCGTGAAATACGTCGCCTACAATCTGGCCGCTCTGCTGGGGATGTTGGGTCTGCTGTTCATTGCGGCGGCCGGACAGGGGAACGCCGTGCTGCGGATTATCATCGGCGGCCGGGTTGAACCATGTGCAGATCACGCTCGGCAGTCACCGGGCCGAAGTTCACGACCGGATGATGAACGCCACGTCGTTTCCAATGGCATGATCTACAGCGGCGGCGGGTTTGACACTGGGCAGGCGATCCCCGAGCAGGAAATGGCCCCGCTGCTGGTGCGGATCCGCGACACGGCCCGCGAGCTGGGCATGAAGTTTCTGTGGTATACCCCGACGCAATACTGCCGGCTTTCCCCGATCGAACTGGAAATTGGCGCCAAACGATGCAACGCCGGCGAGTATTCGCTGTGCGTCGAGCCCAACGCCGACGTGCTGCCGTGTCAGTCGTACTACACCGCCGCGGGCAATCTGCTGCGCGATCCGTGGGAAAAAATCTGGAACGGCGAATTGTTCCGCAGCTTCCGCGATCGCGAGGATGACCCACGGCGCCACGGCCTGCCCGAGATGTGCTGGGAATGTCCCGATCTGCCGCTGTGCGGCGGCGGCTGCCGGATCGAACGCGAAGCCCGCGAGGGGCTGCGGACGGGCGACGGGGGGTGCGCGGGTGGATGCTGCGGCAGCGGCGGATGCGGCACGGGGGGCCAGACATCGAGCGCGGGATTCGTGACTGTGGAGTCGCTGCTTGGGGCTGGCAAGCTTCGCGGCAGCGGTGTGTTTTCCGAGGCTTGAGTAGTGAGTAATGACTGGCCGGAAGCATCCATGACCTGGCAGCAGCATCTCAAAAAAATGCTCGTCCCGCGGCCGGTGGCTGGCGGGCCATCGCTGCGGGCGGTGGCCGGGCTCTATCACTACCAGCGAGCGCGGCCGGCAGACGGCTACGTTCGT
Source organism: Planctomycetia bacterium (assembly GCA_021413585.1). Taxonomy (GTDB): domain Bacteria; phylum Planctomycetota; class Planctomycetia; order Pirellulales; family UBA7805; genus JAIOPX01. The sequence continues at coordinate 31,775 of JAIOQB010000023.1, read as the reverse complement.
TTCCATCTTCGCGTCGATCCCGACGGCAGTGCATTGCTGGTCGCCGGCGCAGCGGAGATGCTGCGGCTCACGCCTGTCGGCACGTACGTGGCCCAGGAATTGCTCGCAGGCCCAAGCGTCGAGCAAGCCGTGAAGAAACTCGCCGCGATCCGGCAGCTTTCGCCACGGCTGGTGGCGGAAGTGATCGAGCGGCTCGACAAGCTGGGCCAACCCGGCAGCGGGCGGTTTCCCGTGATCAATCTGACGGATCCGGCAATTGATGGACCATCGACTGCGTTGGTCGCTCCAATCCAAGCCGACGTCGTGATCGGCGAACCCGCCACGACGCGGCAAGTGCTGGACCGACTGTGGCAAGCGGGCATTCCGCACGCCCGGTTTCGTGTCACGAACTCCGCCGATCAGCAACAACAATTCCTCGCCGCCGTTCGCCATGCGGAAAACCTCGGCATGATCGCCGGCATCGCCGCGCCGGCGGCCCAGCTTTCCACCGGCGACTGGCTGCGCCGGCTGGCCGACGTCGGCCTGGACTACGCCGTGATCCCGTGGGGAGTGACCGGCGAATTGCACGAAAAACTATTCGGGCAAGAGGATGCCGCACGCCTGGAAGAAGCGATCTCGCTAGTCCAGCGCTGCGAGATGTGCCCTGTGGTCGAAGTTCCGCTGATTCCGCAAACCGCTGACGCACTGCCCGAGCGGCTCAAGTGGCTCAATAGTAAGCGAGTCTCGAACGTCGAAGTCTTCGCCCTGGCCGCGGTTGACCAGCCAGCTTCCAGCGACACATCGCACATCGCACCTCCCACATCGCCCATCCTCTTCTTCGCCCGCCAGCTTCGCCAGGTGGCCGCGGAGATCGAGCAACTTGCCTCGCGCGGGCCGGCGACGATCGTCTGGCTGCCCCCCGTCGAAGTTCAACCGGGGGCATCGATCGATGACGCGGTACGGCGCGGGCCGCGCTGCGGCGGCGACCTGTCCATTCGGGTCGAGGCGGACGGCACGGTGATCCCCCCGCGCGGACCGCACGAGGCGGCCGGCAACCTGCTGAGCCAGTCGTGGGACGAGATTTGGCGGCAACCGGCGCTGGTCCGCTACCGCCGGCGGGTAGAATCAGCCACGCGGTGCGATGCCTGCCCGGGGCTGAATATTTGCGCCGCCGACTGTCCGGCCGATCCCCAAGGGTGGGCCAGAGGGTAAAATCAACACACCTGCCACCCACATATCGTCCCCGCCCCAAAACGCCCCGCCCGCCGATTCATGACGGAATCCTATCCGACTCTGGCCGCGATGGATTATCAGCCCCGCACGCGGATCGTGTTCGGCGCCGGCCGGATCGTCGAGTTGGGCACGCTGGCGGCCGAGCTGGGTGCCCGCCGTGCGCTGGTGGTGAGCGATCCGGGCGTCGTCGCGGCCGGCCACACGCAGCATGGCATCGAATCGCTGCGGGCCGCCGGCATCGGGGCCGAGTTGTTTCAAGACGTGCATGAAAATCCCACCACCGACGACGTCGAAAAAGGCTTGGTATTCGCTCAGTGCGTCGCGCCGGACTTGATCGTCGCCATCGGCGGCGGCAGCTCGATGGATTGCGCCAAGGGAATTAATTTCCTGCACACCAATGGCGGCGCGATGCAGGATTATTGGGGGCGCAACAAAGCCCGCCGCGCCCTGCTGCCGATGATCGGCGTGCCGACCACCTCCGGCACCGGGAGCGAAGCCCAGTCGTATGCGCTGATTTCCGACGCCGCCACGCATGTGAAAATGGCATGCGGCGATCCGAAGGCCGCGTTCCGCGTCGCGCTGCTCGATCCGGAGTTGACACTCACGCAGCCGGCGAGGGTGACCGCGCTGACTGGCATCGACGCGATCTCGCACGCCCTGGAGACCTACGTCACCACCGCCGCCACGCCGGTATCGCGGGCCATGAGCCGTGAAGCATGGACGCTATTGTGGGAAAATTTCACCCGCGTGCTGGTCGAGCCGACGCGATTGTATCCGCGCGGCCGGATGCAACTGGGTGCGTGTTTCGCCGGGCTGGCGATCGAGAACTCGATGCTCGGCGCGGCGCACGCCTTGGCCAACCCGCTGACGGCCCGCTACGGTATCGTGCATGGCCAGGCGATTGCCCTGATGCTGCCGCACGTGCTCCGTTTCAATGCTCGCGACGTCTGGCATTTGTATGGCGAGCTGGTCCGGTTGGTGGTGCCCGATCATCGGGCGGACGACAGTACCACGGAAGGAGGCGCCGCAGAATTCCTCGCCAAGACCATTTCAGGCTGGACTACGTATTCCGGCCTCGCGGATCGCCTTTCCACGCTGAATATCCCGCGAAACGAACTCGATTCCCTCGCCGCCGACGCGGCCCAGCAATGGACCGCCAACTTCAACCCGCGTAGAGTTGGCAAGGACGAGTTGCTGGGCCTGTATGAAGCGGCGTATTGAAAAGCCGTAATGTCAGGTGCCACTGCTGGCTTGTCCAGCAGTGCTGGAGCTTGACCACTTCATAGCCTTTGCCTTACCAGAAGCGTTCAGCACTTAATCGCTCGACGGACGTAGTGTGATTCATGCAGTTTAACCGCTAAGAAGTGGCCAAAGAAGGCACTGCTGGGCAAGCCAGCAGTGGCACCTAAAGCTATCCCCGGAAACAAACACATGCAGCGGCCTCGTCTAAGAGCAATCACCGTGACGATGCTGCTTACCGTGGCAACTTCGTGTACTGACGCAGCGGTCAAAAATTTCCCCGCCGCGCCCGTCAAGCCGACGACAAACACCGCGGCAGAAACCACGCGGCCCATCGTCTCCGACGCCACCGACTGGCCCCTGTTCCGCGGCGACCCGGCCGGTACGGGCGTGGCCCGCTGCGTGTTGCCGGACAACCTGGAACTGCTGTGGAAGTTCACGCCGGGGGATACGGTGTTTGAGGCGGGGGCGACGATCGTTGGCGACACTGCATTTGTCGGCGACGGTGATCGGGCGTTCTACGCCGTCAGCCTCGCCGATGGCAAAAAAATCTGGTCGGCCCCGGTCGAGCAAGGGGTGCTGGCGTCCGCCGCGGTTCGCGACGGCCGCGTTTTTATTGGCGACTCCAGCGGCATGTTTCATTGCTTCGACGGGGCCACCGGCAAGGAATTGTGGAAGTACGCCACCCGCGCGGAGATCAACTCCAGCGCCAACTTCTATGAAGACACGGTGCTGTTCGGCTCGCAAGATGGCACGCTCTATCGCTTGCGGACCAGCGACGGCAAGCTGGTCTGGAAGTTCACCATCACGGCGGATGGTGGCATTCAATCGTCGCCGACGCTGGCGGGCACGTGCGTGTTTTTTTCCGGCTGCGACGGGCGGCTGCACGTGATCGATCTGGCCAGCGGCAAGGAGACGGGCAATCTGGACATCGGCAACCCAACGCTCTCCAGCCCGGCCGTGGCGGACGACATCGCCTACTTCGGCACCGAGGGGGGGAACTTCTTCGCAGTCAGCCGAACCGACCTGACGGCTGAACTGTGGAAATATCGCAACCCTCGCAGCGGCGCCGCCTATCGTTCGTCTGCCGCCGTGATCGATCCGTTGGTGATCATTGCCGGTCGCAACAAGATGGTGCAAGGATTGCGCCGCCGCGACGGCAAGTCGCAGTGGAGCTACACCACGGGCGGGCGCGTCGATTCGTCGCCGGTGGTGAGCGGGTCGAGAGTGTACTTTGGCTCGACCGACGGCCGGCTGTATGCGCTTAAATTGGCGGACGGCAAGCTGGCGTGGAAATACGACGCGGGGGGGAGCTTCGTCGCCGCGCCGGCCGTGGCCCACGATCGCCTGGTGATCGGCAACGAAAACGGCACGCTGTATTGCTTTGGGGCGAAGACGACGCCGGCGGATATACGGCCTGGACCATAAACGTAGCGTGGATGCTCGCACCTACAATATTTGGCCCGAAATCCCAGGGTGCAACCACCCGCGCTACTGGATAAGATGAAAGCACCCATGACAGAAGCCACCAAAACCGAAGTCGGCAGCTACTTCATCGCCAACTATCCGCCGTTCTCCCTCTGGACGCCGGAGCAGTTGCCGGCGGTGGAAGCTGCGCTCGCCGCGCCTCCGGGCCCGGTGCCGCTGGGGCTGTATCTGCACATTCCGTTCTGCCGCAAGCGGTGCAAGTTCTGCTACTTCCGCGTCTATACGGACAAGAACGCCCACCAGGTGGAAGATTATGTGGCGGCCCTGTCGCGCGAGATCGAGTTGGTCAGCCGGCAGCCGGTGATGGGGGCCCGGCCTTTTCGGTTCGTCTACTTCGGTGGCGGCACACCGTCGTACCTTAGTGCGAAGCAATTGACGTCGCTGGTCGATCGGCTGCGGGCAAATATCAACTGGGATCACGCCGAAGAAGTGACGTTCGAGTGCGAACCGGGCACGCTCAGCGAACCCAAGGTGCATACGCTCAAAGCGCTCGGCGTCACGCGGCTGAGCCTGGGGGTCGAGAATTTCAGCGATGCGGTGCTTTCCGAAAACGGCCGGGCCCACCTCTCGGGCGAAGTCTACAAATCATGGGACTGGATTCAAGCCGCCGGTTTCTACAACATCAATATCGACCTGATCGCCGGCATGGTCGGCGAGACGTGGGATAACTGGCAGGACTGCATTCAGCGCACCATCGATCTTGCGCCCGACAGCGTGACGATTTATCAGATGGAACTGCCGTTTAACACGGTCTACTCGCAGGACATCCTCGGGCATCGCCAAGAAATCCCCGTTGCCGACTGGGCCACCAAGCGGGATTGGGTTCGCTATGCATTCGAGCAAATGGTGTCAGCGGGTTACTCGGTCTCCAGCGGCTACACGCTGGTCCGCGACAAGGCGAAGGTGAACTTCAGCTATCGCGACAATCTGTGGCACGGCAGCGACCTGCTGGCCACCGGCGTGGCCAGCTTTGGCCACGTCTCGGGCGTACATTATCAAAACCTGCCCGAGTGGGCGTCATATCTCGCGGCACTGGACGAAGGGCGGCTGCCGCTGGGACGGGCGATGCAGCCGTCGCCCCATCAGTTGCTCACGCGGGAGATGATCCTGCAGCTCAAAACCGGCGCGCTCGACGTCGGCTACTTCCGCGACAAGTTCGCCGCCGACATTATTGAGCATTGGCGCCCGCAGTGGGCCGACTACGAGGCGCAGGGGCTGGTGACGATCGATGGCGACACGATCCGCCTGTCGCGCGAAGGGCTGCTGCAGGTCGACTCGCTGTTGCCGGTGTTTTTTGAGCCGGAGCATCAAGGGGTGCGGTATACCTAAGGGTGGCTTGGGCAACGCCCCAGATGCGTCCAGTCCCAAACAACTGGGGCGTTGCCCAGCCACCCTGCTACCTCCGGTTCTGTCGGGAACCCTGGCCAAATTAACGAAAACTTTGCCTTGCCCGCCCTTCCCGGCAGCTTGTCAGACCCGCCCGGCCACACGATAATTAAGGTTGGCCCCGGCAGATGTCGGGTTTTGTCTCCCCAGGTCTCGGTTAAGCAAGTAGGAGCGTGAGTATGAAAAAGTGGATGTGCGCCGCGATGGCGGTCGTGTTGATGTTCGCCGTGGGTAGCTTTGCCTCCGCGGCCCCCAAGACACCGAAGGTGCCGAAGGAAAAGAAGGAAGTCAAGACGGTCGATCAGAAGTTCGCTGATATGGACACCAACGGCGACGGCAAGTTGAGCCTAGAAGAGTATCAGGCCTCCTTCAAGACCGATTCTACCAAAGCGAAGGCCGAGAAGGACTTCAAGAAGTGGGACACCGACAGCAGCGGCGACCTGACGCTCGACGAGTTCAAGGCCAAGGGGAAGCAGGCGAAGCCGAAGAAGCCGGACTCGTTGAAATAACCCGTCACGCAGAAGAATCTCGAATCGTATTGGGGCCGCAAGACCTATTCGACCAGATGCACATCACGACGGCAGCATCCGCCCCGGGGAAGGCGGATTGCTGCCGTCTGTTTTTGCGCGCGTGTAGTGTCGCGCCGCTGCGTGCTGGGTCAGTGAGCGGATTGGCGCTAGCCACCGGTCCTTCGGTTGGCCATGCGTTTCGTGTTACCCGCGGCTAGCGCCTTGCGGCTCACAACACTCGCAAGGGCAGCAAGCTGCCCATGATCACCTCGCGGCGCAGACCATTTACCTTCATCGCGTCAACCCGGTTCTGAAATTTTTTCCTCTCGCCGTGGCGCCGCCGATCCATCTAATTCTGCGGCTTCCCCCGCGGCCCCCATCCTGTCTGGCCGCAACGACTTCGGGCAACCGGGGCCCAGCTGGCATCCCCCTAGCTTGGGGCTCTCGGCTCGACAGTCGAACTCGCCGACAACTAGATTGAGAGTCGTTGATTTCGCTCCATCGCAAGTAAATCGACGCGGCATGGATTGCCCGTCGAAGCGATGGTGACCTACTGGAGTCATTACGACGCGTATGATTGATTCACAACGGTTGCGGGCTGCGACAGCCACCGTGCGGGGCGACCTGCTGGCCGAATGCGAAGTTGATGGAAGCTGGCGCGGCCGCCTCACTGGCAGCCCCGCCGCAACAGCCGCCGCGCTGAGCGCCCTATCTGTCGCGCGGCAACGTGCCCGCACGGCAATAGCTGCCCGTCCGGCCAATGCACTTTCCGAAAACGCGCCCGGCACCATCGACGATGAGCGACTCGACCGGATGATCCTCGCCGGGCTGCATTGGCTGGTGGCGCGGCAAAATGCCGACGGCGGCTGGGGAGACAGCGACCGCAGCCCCTCGAATCTGGCCGCCACGCTAATGGTCCGCGCCGCCTTTCAACTTACTGGCATCCCGGCCGAGGCCCCCACGCTGGTCGATCAGGCCGACGCCTACCTGGCCCGCTTGGGAGGCGTTCGAGGACTCAAACGCCGTGCGATCGTCCAGCAGTCCCCACAAGGGGCCGCCTCGGCGCATCAAGTCCTGACGAATTGCGTACTGGCCCACTGCGCTCTGGCCGGGATGATCTCGTGGCAGGACGTGCCGTCACTGGCGTTTGAAATGGACTGGCTGCCGCATCGATTGACCGATTACTTGCACACGCCCGAGCCGTCGTGGGCCCGTTCGCCCCTGATCGCCGCCGGCCTAGCCCGGCTGCACCAGCAACCGCCGCTCAACCCCCTATTGCGGATCGCGCGGAGGCGAGCGGCCGAGCAAAGCCTCGAACCGTTGGCTGCGACGCAGACCGCGGACGGCAGCTTCATGGGCGGCGTTGTGCCGACAAGCTTCGTGGTGATGTGCCTGGCAGGCGCGGGTCGCGCGGATCATCCGGTGGTACGCCGGGCGATCCGCTATCTGCTCGACAGTTCTTGCGACCGCGATGGCGCCGACGACCACGGCTGCTGGCCGATCGAAACCGATCGATCCACGCACGTCACGTCGTGGGCGATCAGCGCCCTGCTGGGAGATCGCTCAACGAGCAGCCACCGCAGCGATGAGAACGATCTCAATGAAACTACACTCAGCGAAACTACACTCAGCACGGAAAGGTCGCTCGCCGCTTGGCAGAGTTGGCTGCTGGAGCAGCAATCTCGCAGCGACGGTTCGCCCACGGTGAGCGAAGCGGCCGGCTGGTCGCGTGGAGCTTCCACCGACGCGGCCCCAAACGCCGCCGACACGGCCGCCGCACTCTTGGCGCTGGCCGCGCTGGCCAGACAAAAGCGCGGCCATGTGGACAGCCTCCGCTTCGACACCAATCAACGCGCCAGTTCCACGCTGGTTTCCGCCGCCTCCTCCGGCATCGACTGGCTGCTGGAGTCACAAGACGACGATGGCGGCTGGCCGGTGAATTGCTGCAAGGACGATGGCGACGCCGGCGCGAGCAGCGCGGCAGACATTACGGCTCAGTGCGTGCGCGCCTTAAAAGCATGGGCTGCTCCGCTGGCAGCCGCGGAATCTAAATCGCCGCGCGGTGTTAGTCTGTCGAAAACCGGCCGCATTCGCTCCGTCATCGAACGAGCCATGGCCTGGCTTGAGTCGCGGCAACAGGCGGACGGCGCCTGGGTGCCGCGCGCGTTCGGCAATCAGTTCTACCCTCGCGAGGAGAATCCAATCGTCGGCACCGCTCAAGTGTTGGCCGCTTTCGTGGACCAGGGCCGGCTGGCTGGTGGACCCGCTCGCCGCGGCTTCGACTGGCTCCTCTCCGCGCAGCACGCCAGCGGCGGTTGGGGAGTCTGGTGCCGGCTGCCGGATCCCGCGGCGCCAAATGCCCGCGAGCGCGTTTGCAAGTCGAATCCAAGTCACAGCTCAGCCGGCAATGGACAATCCAACTGCGCTCGGCAAAAAGCCTGGTCCGGCGATGTCCCCAGCATTGAGGAAACCGCCCTGGCGGTCGAGGCATTGCTCGGCGATCCGCGGCTGGCGACCGACGCCGTGGTGCGGAGCAAAGTGGCCCGGGGGTTGGCGTGGCTGGTGGACGCCGTCGAGGGAGACCGGCATCGGCACGCCGTGCCCATCGGTTTGCACTTCAGCGGTTTGTGGTATTATGAACCGTTGTACCCCCTGCTGCTGACCGCATCGGCGTTGTCGGCGGCGGAAGCGAGAATCTCCCCTACGCCCGCCTTACGTCCCGCCTCGATTCAGTCAGTTCGGTAAAGTCCTTCGTTTGTTGATCATCCTGCCAGAAACGCGCCGCTGGGGCAGCGGCGGCTAACTTGCCATACCACCGGGATCCTGCCCGTGGATTCGCCTGCCTTTCAAAACGAGCTTGGCCACCTGTTGGCCTTGTTCTTCGACTCACCCGAACGCCTGGCTCATCTTGTGCGAGTGGCGGCCGACGATGTTCCCGATCCGTACCGACGGCTGCTGGTTCACCAGGAACACATGACGGTGGCGGTCGAGGCCCGGCACGAAAGCCTGGTGTCGGTCGAAGTCCTCAACACCAAGGTCACACCGACGCACTACGCCCGCGAGATCCTGCTGCGCCGGCAAACGGACCATGCGGTCGTGCAATACGGAATCATGCGGGTCAATCTCAGCTGCCTCGCCCCCGACGTGCGGCAGGAAATCGAAGAGCAGAGCCGGCCGCTGGGCAGGATCCTGGTGCGGCACAACGTGCTGCGCACGATCCATCTGCACGGCCTGTGGCGCGTCGAGCCGGGCGAAGCGCTGCAGCGGCATTTCGGCCTGACCGCGCCGGCCGTCACCTACGGCCGCACCGCAGGCATCGACCTGGGCGACGTGCCGGCGGTGGAAGTGCTGGAGATTGTCACACCGGAGTGATGTTCATTTTTCGACTGTTCTTCCCAGGCATCCGGGGCATGTGAAAATGGAACCACTGAAGTCTCAGGTAATCGAGGCGGAAGAATATCGACTGGTCGACTCCAACGGAAAGCTTCGCGCCCTGATTACATCATCAAAAACATGGGATGGCGAGCCGTCCATCACGTTGTTCGATCGACAGGGGTGCGGCCGGCTGACGCTCGAACTCCACAACGACGCGCCTCGAATTTCTTGTAGCACTCCATCCGGCCAACCGCTCGTGGCGATCGGAATACATGAAGAGGGAGGCGCAGTCTTGGGCTTGAATCAGGACAACGGAATGCCCGGGCTTTATGTGCGGGTCCCCTCAGAATCCGACATCACCATCCAAGTTTATGATAAGGATGGCCAGCCGAAGGCTCCTTTCCGCTAACGATGACTGGAGCTGCTTCACATTATTAAAACGCATTCTCTCCTGATGCAAAGAAAAATACATGATTCAATCAAACATGAATGACAACTACGATTGCCTCGTCCTCGGAGGCGGCCCGGCGGGTTCGACGGCCGCGGCGCTGGTGGCCGAAGCCGGGTTCTCTACGTTGTTGGTCGAGCGCGACAAGTTCCCCCGGTTTCACATCGGCGAATCGCTGATTCCCGAGTCGTATTGGACGCTCAAACGGCTGGGTTTGCTCGAACGAATGAAGGAGAGCGCCTTCACAAAGAAGTACAGCGTGCAATTCGTCAGCGGCGAGGGGCGGACCAGCGTGCCGTTCTACTTCAACCAGCACGACCCGCGCGAATGCTCGCAAACCTGGCAGGTGCTGCGCAGCGAGTTCGACCAGATGCTGTTTGAAAACGCGGCCGACCAGGGCGCCACCTGCCGCCAGGAAACCCGCGTGCAGGAAGTGTTGTTCGATGGCCCGCGCGCGGTCGGCGTGCGGCTGACCGGTCCCGACGGCCACAGCCGGTCGATCGCATCGAAGGTCATCATCGACGCCACCGGCCAGCAATCGGTGATCGGCACCCGGCTGGGCGTGCGCAAAATTCATCCCCGACTGAAGAAGATGGCGGTGTGGACATACTACCGCGGCGCGGCCCGGCTGCCGGGGATCGACGGCGGCGCCACGCTCGTGCTGCGCACGCTCAACCGCAACGGCTGGTTCTGGTACATCCCACTGCACAACGACATTACCAGCGTCGGCGTGGTCGGCGACGTGGAATACATGACGGCCAACCGCGGCAAGCCGGAGGAAGTGTTCGCCGAGGAGGTAGCGCTGTGCCCCGGGTTGCAAGAACGCCTGGTGGGGGCGGAACAAGTCGAGCCGATTCGCATTGCCCGCGAATTTTCGTACACGTCGCAATGCCCCGCTGGCGACGGCTGGGTGTTGGCCGGCGACGCCTTCACGTTCATCGATCCGCTATACTCCTCAGGCGTGCTGTTGGCGCTCAAATCGGGCGAACTGTCGGCCGACGCGGTGATCGATGGGCTCCGCAGCGGCGACACCTCGGCCGCGCAACTCGGCCGCTGGGCCCCCGAGTTTGAAAAAGGAGTGGCCTGTATCCGCAAGCTGGTCGAGGCCTATTACTCCAACTGCTTCAGCTTCGGCGAGTTTCTCAAGGAGTTTCCCCAGCACCGCGGCGCGATCACCGATATCCTGATCGGCCGCGTCTTCCACCCCACCGCCACCGACGTCTTCCGCGACATGGACCCCTGGCTGCCGGAGTGGCTGCGGGGGGTGTAAACACAATGTCTAATGTCTAAATCCCAATATCTAAGGGAGTGTTGCGCACGTTTTTTTGGCCATTGGGATTTGGACATTGGGATTTTTGCTAAGTTGGGCCTATTGGTAGGCAATAGATCATCCAAACCACCCTTGTGGCCCGTGGGCGGTTCGCTAGAATGAGTGGTTCGATAAGCCAGCCGGTCGTTCCTGTCGCCGCCATTCCTCGCAGCGTGGGTTTGGCGGTCGGCCGAACTGTCTTTCTCCCCGCCTCTTAGTCACCCGGTCGATTTCAGCAATGCCTAAGTTTCCTCCCAGTGCCCGGCCCAAGCGGCGCAGCAAAAACAAGATCCGCACCAAGAAGAAGGATCCGATCCTCGTCGGCGGCGTCCGTCCGCGGCCGATGTACGTGGACTATAAGGATCTGGAACTGCTCTCCAAGCTGACCAATCGCCACGGCCGGATCGTCGGCCGCCGCAAGAGTGGTTGCACTGCCATCAGCCAGCACGCCGTGTCGCTGGCCATCAAGCGGGCCCGGTTCATGGCCCTGCTGCCGTACGTGGGCGATTGACGCTAGTACTCAGTACTGGGTACTCAGTTGCACCGCCTCCGCGGTCGATAACCTTCCGATGACCGGATGCGCGCGATTCTGCGCTGGCGTCCATTCCTCGGCAGGAACATTCCCCGTGACAGCCCATCTTCGACTATCGGTGCTGTTGCTGCTGGCGTGCAGCGCGGCGCAAATCGCCACGGGCCAAACGGGTCCGCCTGCCAATCAATCCAACCCGGCCGCGGGCGAATCGCCGCGCCGCCTCCCCATGGGACCGGAGGTGGCCCCTGCTTCACCGGAAGCAGTAACACCCGGGCGAGTGCAGCCCGATCCGGCCGCGCCGCCAGCACAGCGCCCCGCCGGATCGCTGACGCTGGCCGAGTTGGAACAAATGGCGCTCGCCCGCCATCCAGCACTCATGGAAGCGGCGGCCGCCATCGAAGCTTCCCGCGGCGCCGCGGTGCAAGCTGGCTTGCGCCCCAATCCCACCATCGGCTACGAAGGGATCGACATCGGCGAATTGGGCACCGCGGGCAAGCACGGTGGCTTCGTCAGCCAGCAGTTCATCACCGCCAGCAAGCTGCAACTGGCTTCCGAAGTCGAAGGACGCCACGCCCAGCAGCGCGAGCAGAACCTGGCCACGATCCAGGAACGCGTGCTGGGGGACGTGCGGAGCGACTTTTACCTGGTGGTGTTCGCCCAGCGGCGGATCGACGTGATGCGCGAGCTGGCCCGGATCGCCAACGCCATTTCGGACTCTGCCCGCAAGCGGCTGGAAGTGCGCGACGCCAGCGCTGTGGACTTGTTGCAGGCCCAGACGGAATCGCACCGCACGACGCTGCAGCTCGACGAATCGCAATTTCAATATCGGGCAGCGTGGCGGCGGCTCTCCGTGCTGGTGGCCGGTGGCACGCTGCCTCCGAGGCCGCTAGTGGACGAAGTGCCGGTCGAAGCGCCGCGGATGGCGTTCGACCAAGTGCTGGCTCGGCTCCGCACCAGCAGCCCCGAACTGGCCGCCGCGTCCGCCGGCGTCGACAAGGCCCGCAGCGAACTGCAACTCGCCGAGGCGGGCCGCTATCCCGACTTTATGGTCCGCGGCGGCGTGCAGCGAAACTTTGTCAGCAACAACACCCAGGCCGAGGTCGGCGTGAGCATGCCGCTGCAGCTTTACAACCGCAACCAGGGTGCGATCCAGGAAGCCGAAGCGAAGCTCACCGCCGCCGAGCACGACTTGGCCCGCACGCAGTGGAACCTGCAGCAGCGGCTGGCCGCCGCGTTCGAGCAATACGACGTCGCCCGCGTCCGCGTCGACAAATACTCCAAGGACATTCTCCCGAAGGACCGCGAAGCCGTCCGCCTGATCGAGCGAGGCTACAGCCTGGGCGAGTTCCGCTACGACGAGTTGCTGCTGGCGCAGCGCACGCTGGCCCAGGCGAACTTGGACTACATCGACGCCTTGTCGCAGCTTTGGCAGAGCGTTTCGTTGATGGATCACTTTTTGCTCTCGGCTAGTTTAGATGCGCTGAGCGATGCGCAGTAAAAGAGTCTGCAGAACCAGCAGTCTCGTCCCTGGTTTTCGCCTTTTTCCGTGTGCCACTGGCTTTGCCAGTGCTGGCACTACGTTATGGCCTCGGTAAATATTCAGCTTCCGTAGCCGTGAGAGCGGTTCACCCCCGGGCGGAGCCCGGGGCTATGGGCGGTGTCCGGGCAATTTTGGCGGGTGCTAGCCATCAAAATTCCCTGTTGGGATGCCCTCTTTGCTACGAAACGCAAGTCGCCTTGAGTCGCCGGCCGATATGAACCATGATAGAATACGTCGTCTTTGAGGATTGTCATGCAGGCCGTTTGCTTACCCCTGGTCGCCGTCATCCTGCTGGCTCATGCCATGCTGGGCTGCCCGTGTCATTACGGCTGCCAGCACGACGATAACGCCATCGCCTGCGAGCAGGACGAAGCTCAAAGCTGTGACGCGGACGCGCACCTCGCCACGAACCACGCTTGCGGCACGACCGCGGTGGGCCACCACTCGGACGGCCCGTGTCACTGCCAGTGGCAGTGCGCTACCCGCTGCACGTATCTTTCGTCCCCCAAGGTGCGACTCGACCAGGTCGACAGCATCGAACGGCTGGACGTGTTGGCGGTGCTGCCGTTTACGGACAGCGATCTCAGTTTGTCGACATCGACTTTTGAATCCACACACGGCCCGCCGCTGTCTGGTTCTCTGCGCCTGCATCTCTGGCACCAGATCCTGCTGATCTGATTCTGCCCCCCCGGCGATCGACGTGATTTCCGACGATCAAAATCCGCGCCTGCCGCTTCGGCACGCCGCGCGGCACGAGCCCAAGCTGCTGCGTGGCCAGTCAAACTGCCAACCAGCCGGCGGCTCGATAGATGCACTCAATCCATTGGGAGTTTGCTTGCCATGTCCGAACCCGCTTCGTCCGAATCCGCTGCGTCCCAAACCACATCGCGCCGCAACCCGGTGCCGCGGCTGCGCGGGCCGTCCGCCTCGATGCCGGACGCCACTCCGGTGGTCGCAGACGCCGCCGCACCAACTTCCCAGCCGCCGGCCGGCCACGACGACCTGGCCGATGAAGCCGCCGGCGCTCCGCGCCGCTGGTGGTCGCACGCCGTCAGCACCGCGGCGGTAGTGGCAGTGCTCACGGGGCTCGCCGTCTGGGGGCACGCCACGCAATGGACGATGCCGAAGTTTTCCAGCCTGATCGGTCGAGGCTCCGGGGCGGCCGACGACTGGTGCTCGGAGCACAATGTTCCCGAGTCGCAGTGCATCGAGTGCAATCCTAAGCTCGCGCCAAAGTCGAAGGATTTTGGCTGGTGCGAGACGCACGGAGTGGGTCAATGCCCGCTCGAGCATCCAGAAGTCGTGCAGTTGAAAAATCCCCCCTCGGTCGGCACAGCGGATCTCGATCGGGCCGGCCGGGCGTTGACGCTGATGCCGCGCACCGCCAACAGCAGCAGTTGCAAGATGCGCGACAAGCGGATTCAGTTCGCCTCCATCGAGGCCATGACCAAAACCGGCGTGGACATCGCCGTGGTCGAGCAAGGCCCGCTGACGGAATCGTTACAAGCCAACGGCGAAGTGGTGTACGACGAAAACGCCGCCGCCCATTTGGCCAGCCGGGCCGCCGGCACCGTGTGGCGGGTCGATCGGCAAGTGGGAGATCGTGTGGCCCGCGGCGACGTGCTGGCCCTGATCGACTCCCCCGCCATCGGCCAGGCCAAGGCCGAACTGCTGCAAGCCGTGGCTCAAATCCGCTTGAAGCACGCCGACGTGACCCGCTTGGGCCCCCTGGCCGCGGAAGGGATCGTCGCCGGCCGCCGGATTCGCGAAGCGCAGGCCGAACTCGACGCGGCTCAAATCCGCTTGGCGGAAGTGCAGCAAACCCTCTCCGGCTTCGGACTGGGTATGGTCCCACCGGCGATGCTCGATCTGCCGGTCGATCAACTGGCCGTGCAACTCCGTTACTTCGGACTCCCCGGCGACCTGGGCGAACGAAGCGGACAACCAATCAGCGGCAACTTATTCCCGCTCCGTTCGCCGCTCAACGGCGTGGTGGTGCAACGGCACGCCACGGCCGGCGAGCAGGTCGATACGGCCACGATGCTTTTCAGCGTGGCCGACGTCGCGCGGATGTGGCTCAATCTCGACGTGCGGCAGGAAGACATACCCTATCTCTCCGCCGGGCAGACCGTGCTGTTTCACATCAGCAACGGCGGCCAGGAGCCGGATCACCAGGGGACCATCCGCTGGATCAGCACGGCGGTCGACCCGCAGACCCGCACCGTGAAAGTGCGCGTCGAGCTGGCCAACGCCGACGGCCGGCTGCGGGCACACACGTTCGGCACCGCGCGGATCGTGCTGCGGACCGAGCCGAAGGCGATCCTGGTTCCCGCCGAAGCGGTGCATTGGGAGGGGGACTGCAATCTGGTGTTCGTCCGCGACAAAGACTTCCTCAAGCCTGATAGCCTGAAGTTCTTCCACGTCCGCCAGGTGCGCGTAGGTGCCCGCGACGGCGACCGGCAGGAAATCATCGCCGGCCTGCTGCCCGGCGAAGTAATCGCCGGCCGCAACAGCTTCGTGCTCCAAGCTCAGTTGCTCAAGAGCAGCCTGGGAGCGGGCTGCGGATGCTGCAATGGGGAAGCGAAGTGACGTTTTAATGACCAATGACCAAGATTCCAATCTCCAAAAATCGTGCGCAGCTCCTCCATTGGTCATTGGGATTTGGTCATTGGTCATTTGCTTCCTCTGTGTCTCTGTGGTGAAAAAAACTTTAAAAAACTGTAGCCGAACGAACGAGGCTTCCCCGTGCTGAACTGGGTGATCGACTTTTCGCTGCGGAATCGCCTGCTGGTGATCTGCTGCGCGCTGGGGCTGGCGGCGGTGGGGGGCGTTTCGCTGCGCTATCTCGACATCGACGCCTTCCCGGACACCACGCCCGTGCAGGTGCAGATCAACACGATCGCGCCGGCCCTGGGGCCGGAAGAGGTCGAAAGCCGGATCACCGCGCCGCTGGAGCAGGCCATCGGCGGCTTGCCCGGCCTGCAGAGCATGCGCAGCGTCTCGAAATTCGGCTTCTCGCAAGTCGTCGTCACGTTCGACGACGGCACCGACATGTACTTTGCCCGGCAGTTGGTCAATGAGCGGCTGTCGTCCGTCGAGTTGACCGAAGGAATCGGCCGCCCCAAGCTGGGGCCGGTGGCCACCGGGCTCGGCGAGGTGTTTCACTATGTCGTCACCGGGCAGGGGAACGACGTCACGGATCTGCGCACGATCCACGATTGGGTGATCAAGCCCAAGCTGCGCACCGTCCGCGGCGCGGCCGAGATCAACAGTTGGGGTGGTTATGAAAAGCAATACCAGGTGCGAATCAATCCCAACCTGCTGATCAAGCACGGCCTGACGTTCGACGACGTCAGCCACGCCATCGAGGAAAACAACCGCAACGTCGGCGGCGGCACGATCCGCAATGGCACGCAGTCGGTGCTGGTCCAGGGGATCGGTCGGGCGGTCAGCGCCAACGAGATCAAAGGGATCGTCATCACCGCCAAAGAGGGCGTGCCGATCCGCGTGGGGGACGTCGCCGACGTCGCCATCGGTTCCGAGATCCGCCGCGGCGCGGTCACCGCCGATGGCCGGGGCGAGGTCGTGCTGGGCCTGGGCTTCATGCTGATGGGCGAAAACACGCACGAAGTCACGTGGGCGATGAAGAACCGCCTGGACGAAATCAAAGCCACGCTGCCGGCCAATATCGCCGTCGAGCCGGTGTACGACCGGACGCAACTGGTCGACCACGTCATCAAGACGGTCAAGAACAACCTGTTTGAAGGGGGGCTGCTGGTCATCGTCGTGCTGTTCGCCTTCCTTGGGAACCTGCGGGCGGCGCTGATTGTGGCCCTTGCGATTCCGCTTTCCATGCTGCTGGCGTTCGCGGGCATGCTGCGGTTCGGAATCGCGGCCAGCCTGCTGAGCTTAGGCGCGATCGATTTTTGCATGGTGGTCGACAGCTCGGTGGTGATGATCGAAAACTGCGTGCGGCATCTGGCCGAGCCGGGGGCCCGTCGCCGCAGCGTGGTCGACGTGGTGCGCGACGCGGCCATCGAAGTCCGCAAGCCGACGATGTTCGGCGAGTTGATAATTATGATTGTCTACCTGCCGATCCTGGCGCTGGAAGGGATCGAAGGAAAGCTGTTCCGCCCGATGGCGCTGACGGTGATCTTTGCCCTGATCGGCTCGATGCTGCTGAGCGTGACACTGATGCCCGTGCTGGCCAGCCTGCTGCTCAAGCGGCAGCGCGAAGAGCACGAGCCGCTGGCGATGCGAGCCGTCAAATGGGCGTACATGCCGCTGCTGCATGCGGCGATGCGGTACAAGGTGGCGGTGATCGGCTTCGCGGTGACGGTGCTGATCGTGGCGTTCGCCATGATCGCGCCCAACCTGGGGTCGGAGTTCGTGCCGCGGCTCTCGGAAGGGGCGATCGCCATCAGTGTGGTGCGGCTGACCGGCACCGACCTGGACGATTCGATCCGCTATAACACGCTGATGGAGCGGGCGATCCACAAGGAATTCCCGAATGAAGTCGAGCACGTCTGGAGTCGGATCGGCACCGCGGAAATCGCCACCGACCCGATGGGGACCGAGCTGACCGACATGTTCATCACGCTGCGTCCTCGCAGCCAGTGGAAGCACAAAGGGGCGCGCACGCAGGCGGAGTTGACCACGCTCATCGAGCATCATCTGCGCGACATGCCAGGGCAGAAGCTGGCGTTTTTGCAGCCGATCGAAATGCGGATGAACGAGATGGTCTCCGGCACCCGCACCGATCTGGCGGTGAAGCTGTTTGGCGACGACCTGAACGTACTGGCGGCCAAGGGGCTGGAGATCGAGACGATCCTCAAGGGGATTCGCGGCGCGTCGGATGTCAGCGCCGAGCAGCTTACCGGCCAACCCGTGCTGGAGATTCGGCTCAAGCAAGACGAGCTGGCCCGCCACGGCGTGCCCGCCAAGGTGGTGACCGACGTGATCGCCTCGATCGGCTCGCAGCCGTTGGGCGAAATCGTCGAAGGGCAGCTACGCTTCCCGCTGGTGGCCCGGTTGCCCGACAACCTGCGCAGCGGCGCCAGCGCCATCGGCGCAATTTTGATTCCCACCGCTTCGGGCGCGCGGATTCCGCTGGCCCAGTTGGCCGACGTCCGCGTGGTCGAAGGGCCATCGACAATCAGCCGCGACGCGGGGCAGCGGCGGATCACCGTCTCGGCCAATATCCGCGGCCGCGACATTGGCAGCTTTGTGGCGGAGGCCCGTCAGCAGATTCGCGAGCACCTGGCGATGCCCCCGGGGCGCTACTTCTGCGAATTCGGTGGGCAGTTCGAGCAACTCGAGCGAGCCCGGCTGCGATTGTGCATCGTGGTGCCGATGGCGCTGATCCTAATCATTTCCTTGCTGTACATGACGTATCGCAACGTGCTCGACACGCTGCGTGTCTGCCTCGGCATCCCGTTCGCCTGGGTGGGCGGCATCTTCGCCTTGTGGATACGGGACATGCCGTTTTCGATTTCGGCGGCGATCGGGTTCATCGCCGTCTCGGGCGTGGCAGTGCTCGATGACATGATCCTGGTCAGCTACATCCGCCAACTGCTGGCCAAGGGGATGCCGCTGGAACAGGCGGTCGAAAATGCGGCGGTCACCCGGCTGCGCCCCGTGCTGATGACCACGCTGGTGGCCGCGCTGGGCTTTTTGCCGATGGCGTTTAGCACCGGCATGGGGGCGGAAGTGCAGCAGCCGCTGGCCACGGTGGTGATCGGCGGGGTGATCAGCGCCATGGTGATGTCGCTGCTGGTGCTGCGCGTGTTGTACACGGTGATCCGAGCGCCGAAGTGGAGTCGTAAGGCGCCACCGCCGCAGCTTGAAGAAGAGACGCCGCTGGTAGTTGCCGCGGCCGATTGAGCGGACCAATTTTTGAGCGTTTCAATTTCCTTGGGGAGAAGCAAGCAATGTCGAGAAGTTGTCAGTTTACGATCGTCCTGTTCTGCGGCGCGGCCCTATCGGCCATCACCGGTTGCGGCGAGTCAGCAACCACCCCGCCCACGACCAACACCGCCGCCACTCCAGCAGCGAGCGGGAACAAGCACGAAACGTGGTGGTGCGAAGAGCACGGCGTGCCAGAAGAAGTGTGCGCCCAGTGCAACCGCAAGCTGGCGGACGGCTTCAAGGCCAAGAAGGATTGGTGCCAGAAGCACGACCGGCCCGACTCGCAATGCTTCATCTGCCACCCCGAGCAAAAGGCCCACTTCGCATCGCTCTACGAAGCCAAATACGGCAAGCAGCCGCCGCAGCCGACGGCTGATGGGGCGAAAAAAGCAGACGAGAAAAGCAAAGAGGGCTGAGACGGCCCGACCCGCCAAAAAGGCGTCACTAGCCCGAAGCGCAAGCGAGGGAGGACAATCTCCGTCCCTCAAATGCGCTTCGGGCTAGTTTTTTTGTGACGCAGGTACGCCCCGTCACGCGGGCACTGGCAAAGCCAGTGACACACGAAAGGAGCAAGGCAGGGACCGATCGAAACGGCGGGGCAACGTGGCAGAACCAATTGGGTCTTCCCTGGTTTTCGCCTTTTTCCGTGTGCCACTGGCTTTGCCAGTGCTTGTGAATGCCTCTGCGCAATTGCGGGTCGCTGCTGGTAGAATGGTTCCCAGAGCCGC
This sequence comes from Planctomycetia bacterium, assembly GCA_021413585.1. Classification (GTDB taxonomy): domain Bacteria; phylum Planctomycetota; class Planctomycetia; order Pirellulales; family UBA7805; genus JAIOPX01. The sequence continues at coordinate 12,102 of JAIOQB010000023.1, read as the reverse complement.
CGCAACATTCACGCTCTCGCCCCGCCATTCCCTCACCGATAAACCTCCATGTCCCAACCGTTCCTCCACCACCGCCGCGTCGAGTTTCGCGATACGGACGCGGCCGGCATCGTCCATTTCTCCGTCTTTTTCAACTACATGGAAGAGGCCGAGCATTCGTTGCTGCGGACGCTCGGCATGAGCGTGCTCTCGCACGATGACGAGGGGCCGTTCAGTTGGCCGCGGGTCTCCGTGTGGTGCGACTACCGTTCGCCGCTGCGGTTTGGCGAGGAGTTCGACGTCAGCGTTCACGTGGCCCGGCTGGGACGTTCCAGCGTCACCTATGCGTTTCACTTCACCCGCGACGGCAACGCGGTGGCCGAGGGGGAAGTGGTGGCGGTTTGCTGCCGGCTCAGCGACGGCCGGCCGCAGCCGATCCCCGTGCCCGAGCCGCTGGCCGAAAAACTCCGCGGCCTGCTGATTCCCTAAGCGTCCCCCGTACGGGTATTCCGCCGCCGATGCCTCACCTGGTCGTTGAGAATCTGACCAAGGAATACCCCACGCGCACGGGCCCGCTGCGAGTGCTCGGGGGTGTAAGCCTGGAACTCAGCGCCGGGCAGAACCTGGCGATCCTTGGCCCCAGCGGTTCGGGCAAGAGCACGCTGCTGAGCATCATCGGCACGCTCGATACACCCACCGCCGGCAGCGTGCGGCTAGGCGACCGCAATCCGTTCGAGTTGGCCGAGCCGGACCTGGCCCGGTTTCGGCACGAGCAGATCGGCTTCGTGTTTCAGGAGCATTTTTTGCTCGGCTCCTGCACGGCGCTGGAGAATGTACTGGTACCGATGCTGGCAGAAGGGGGCCGGCCGGCGGCTGACACGATCGAGCGCGCGAAATCGCTGCTGGCTCGCGTTGGTCTGGCCGACCGCAGCGACCATCGTCCGGCTGAACTTTCCGGCGGCGAGCGGCAGCGGGTGGCGATCGCCCGGGCGCTCATCAACCGGCCACGTTTGCTGTTGGCCGACGAGCCGACGGGCAATCTCGACCGCACCAGCGCTGCGTCGATTGGCCGGCTGCTGGTGGAGATCCAGGCCGAGGAGCAGGCGATGTTGATCGTGGTCACTCATAGTCCCGAGCTGGCCGCGCTGTTGCAACAGCGCCGCGAGCTGGACGGCGGCCAATTGGTGTAAGCCATGACGTTCTGGCGACTGGTGCTGAACAACCTGAGCTTTCACCGCCGCATGCATGTGGCCGTGGCGCTGGGCGTGGCGGCGGCGGTGGCAGTGCTGACCGGAGCCTTGGTCGTCGGGGACTCCGTGCGGGGGACGCTTCGCGACGTGGCGCTGGAGCGACTGGGCTGCTACGACGAAGCGCTGTTGACGGATCGGTTTTTTCGCGCCACGCTGGCGCAGGAACTTGCCGCGACGCCCGGTTTTGAGCAGCACTTTTCCGCCGCGGTGCCGGCGATCATTGTTCATGGCACGGTGGAATATCACCGGCCCGACGGCCGCACCGCGCGGGCCAGCGGCGTGACGATCATTGGCTGCAATCGATACTTCTGGCCCGCGTGCCGCAGAGATCCCGCGGAAATGGTGCCGCGCATCGCCGGCGATCAGATTGCGATAAACGCCGCGTTGGCTGGACCGGAACAATTGGGCATTGACCTCAGCCGCTCGCCGGGAGCGGAAGTGTTGTTGCGCATCGGCGCGGAGAGTCACATCCCGGCCGACAGTCCCTTGGGAAGAAAGCAGGGAACGGTGCGCAGCCGCACGCTCGCGGTCGGCTTCGTTGTGCCATCGCGCGTGCTGGGCAATTTTAGCTTGCGACCCAATCAACAGACGCCGCTGTGCGCCTTCGTAGACCTCGCCACGCTGCAATCGCTCTTGGACAGGCCGCAGCGAGCCAATGCAATCCTGCTTGCTGGACGCGTTGACCCCCGTACGACGTCGCAACGGGCATGGACGGCAGCGAGCGAATCAGCCAACCAGTGGCTGGCGAATCACCTGCGACCCACGGCGGCCGACTATGGCCTGACGCTCAATCATGTTGTCGTCGGAGACCGCGCCAAGCCGGTGCTTGATTATTACAACCTCACGAGCGACCGGATGTTGCTCGATCGGCCGGTCGAGAAATTGGCGGACAAGTACGGCGATCCCGTGCAGCCGGCGCTGACTTACCTGGCGAACGATTTGCAATGCGGCGAGCGGCACGTGCCTTACTCGACGATCACGGCGATTGATCCGAAAAAGGGGTTCGGGCCGTTTCAGTTGGGTGACGCTTTACCCTCCCCCGACCCCTCCCTGAAAGGGAGGGGGGTTAAGGAACGGACGCTGCCTCCGCCTGCGTCCGACCTCCGACCTCCAACCTCCCACTTCCCCGCTTTGGCCAACGACGAAATCGTGCTTACCGATTGGGCGGCGGACGATTTGCACGCCAAGCCGGGCGACACGATTCGCGTCACTTACTTCGATCCGGAAACGACGCACGGCGAAGCCCAGGAGCGGGTAGCCAACTTCAAGCTCCGCGGCATCGTGCCGCTGGCCGCGCCCGACAAGCCGCCGCTGCCGACGAACGATCTCGACCTCGCGCCGCCGCTCGCGGGCGTGACCGATCGCAAGTCGATCACCACCTGGGATCCGCCGTTTCCGTTTCATCCCGACCGGGTGCGGCCAAGCGACGAACGATATTGGCGCGATCATCGCACCACACCCAAGGCGTACGTCTCGCTGGCCACTGGACGGCGGTTGTGGGGAAGCCGGTTTGGGCAGACCACGTCGCTGCGTTTCCCAGGGGTGCCTGGGGCACCGCCCCAGTCGGACCAATCGAAAACTGGGGCGTTGCCCCAGGCATCCAGCGGTGTTCTCGACGTCAACTCTCAATCGCGCCACCGGACTTGGGCTTCACGTTCCAACCCGTCAAGCGGCAGGCATTGCAGGCCGCGGCTGGCACGACGCCGTTCGACGTGTTGTTTCTGTCGTTCAGCGCGTTCCTGATCGCCGCGGCGCTGATGCTCCTGGCCGTGTTGTTTCGCCTGGGCGTCGAGCGCCGCGCCAGCCAGATCGGCCTGCTGATGGCGATCGGCCTATCGCGGCGGAAGGTCGCGCGGCTGCTGGCGGTGGAAGGAGCGATGGTGGCGGCGGTCGGAGGCGTGGTCGGCGTTCTGCTGGGCATCGGTTACGCCTGGCTGCTGCTGGCCGGCTTGCGCTCGTGGTGGATCTCGGCCGTCAGCACGCCGCTGCTGACGCTGCATGTGGAGTGGAAAGGCTTGGCCGTCGGCTATGCGGCGGGCGTTGGCGTTTGCATTCTGGCGATCGTTCTCACATTGCGGTCAATCCGAAAAGTCGGTGCCCGCTCGTTGCTGCATGGCGAATTTAGTGTCGCGCCAGTACAAACCGGCGTCAGTGGCAAACGCTCGGGCGCGGTTCGCATTGTAGCATTCGTGTTGCTGGGTGCGGCCGTGCTGCTGGCCGTTGTCGCCGGACGGTTTGAAGGAGAAGCTCAGACCGGCGTCTTCTTCGGCAGCGGCGCGCTGACGCTCACAGCGGCGCTCGTGGCGGTGTGGTCCGTCTTACGGTCGCCGCGCAGTTTCGACGGTTCGGCCGCCCGGCTGTCGCTCGGTTGGCTGGCTAGGCGAAATGCCGCCCGCAATCCGGGGCGTAGCGCGCTGGCGATTGGGCTGACCGCCATCGCCACGTTTCTGATCGTTGCGACCAGCGCGTTTCGGCTCGATGTCTTGCCCAGCGGCAGCGGCGGATTCAATCTGCTGGCCGAAAGTTCCGCCCCGGTCCATCGCGACTTGAACACCCCGGCGGGCCGGTTTGAATTGGGGATCACAGGCGGCGACGAAACGCAACTGGCCGCCAGCACGGTGGCCGCGCTGCGAGTCCACGATGGCGACGACGCCAGTTGCCAAAATCTCTATCGCCCTGGCCAGCCAAAAATTCTCGGCGTGCCGCCGACGCTGGCTGAATTGTGCCGAGGATCAAACCGTTTCGATTGGGGCACTGTAGCTCAGTCAGCGGCACTCACGCGACACGATCGGAGTCTCAAGGACATCAAGAACGAAGAAGACTCACCCTGGCGGCTGCTCGACGAACCGGTCTCCGGCAACCCGTCCGCGGTGCCGGTGATCCTCGACGAGAACACTGCCCGCTACAGCCTCAACCTGTGGGGAGGCGTCGGCGATACGCTAAAGATCCGCGATGCCCAGGGGCGCGACGTCACGCTCTCTGTGGTCGGGCTGCTCAAGAACAGCGTCTTCCAGGGGAGCCTGCTCATCAGCGAGCGGCAGTTGCTCAAGCTATTTCCCGACACATCCGGCTATCGTTACTTCTTGATCCGCACGCCGGCGGACCAGGTGGCAGCGGTTCGCGGCGTGCTGGAAGACCGGCTGGGGGACTATGGTTTTGCCGTCACGCCCGCCAGTCGGCGGCTGGCGGACTTGTTCGCCGTGCAGAACACGTACATCGGGGCGTTTCAGAGCCTCGGCGGATTGGGACTGCTGCTGGGAACTTTCAGCCTGGCGGCGGTTCAGTTGCGCAGCGTGCTGGAGCGGCGCGGGGAGTTGGCCCTGCTGCGGGCCGTAGGGTTCAGCCGCCGCCGGCTGGTGTCGCTGGTGCTGGCCGAGCATCGGCTGCTGCTGATCGGCGGATTGGCGATCGGCCTGGGTGCGGCGCTGTTGGCCGTCTGGCCCCACCTGGCCGGCGGGCGTGCCCGCATCCCGTGGGAGTCGCTGGCTATTACCCTCGGCGCCGTGCTAACCCTGGGCCTGGCCGCCGGCTGGCTGGCAGTGCGTGCCACGCTGCGGGCACCACTGGTGCCGGCGCTAAGGAGCGAATGAGTAAATGACCAAATTCCAATCTCCAATAAAGAAGCTACGGAAGTCTTATTGGAGATTGGAATTTGGTCATTGGGATTTTCGCCCCGCAAAGGGTGCCTAAACCTCTCCCCGCCAATCTGTTAAACTGCACGCCCGCCCGCTCCCTCCCCCCTGCCCCGTTCGGAGACGCTGCGATGAGATTTCTGTTGATCCTGGCCACGGTTGCCTTGGCGGTGATTTGCTGGGGAGTCTATGGCCCGGTGCTGCACAACGGCCAGGTGGGCTTTCATGCCGACTCGCAGGTCAAGCCCACGCCGGAGGAGAATCGCGCCAACACGCTGCGGGCGTTCATGTGCGTCGGGCTGGCCTACTTTGTCATCGCCGTGATTGTCCCCAGTTCGACTTTGCAGTTCTACGGTGAGCAGGGACATTGGACGATGAGCGGCACGCTGTGGAGCCTGATCGCCGGGGCGGCCGGAGCCATCGGCGCGTTGGGGGTGATCTTTGCCTTGCAATTTGCCAGTGCCGGATTCAAGGGAAACCCTACGCTGTATGTGATGCCGCTGGTCTTCGGCGGCGCTCCGGTGGTCAACGCCGTGCTGACAATCGCCATGGCCAAGGCGTTTCGACAGGTGGGCCCGATGTTTCTGGCGGGCCTGATTATGGTGCTGCTGGGGTCGCTGGCTGTGCTGATCTCGACGGACGCGGCCGGCTTTCTCAATGGACTGAAGCAATTGCCCGGGCTGCTGAAGGTGCTCGCCGCCGTGGGCGTGGTGATTTTGGCGTGGGGCGTGTACGGCCCGGTGCTGCACAAAGGGCAGGTGGCGATGCAGAGCAGCCGGCTGCGGCCGCTGATCTGCGTCGGACTCTCCTACTTCGCGATCGCCGTCATCGTGCCGGGCGTGATGCTCTCCGGATCGACAGCCGGGCAGTGGACCACTCCGGGTGCGTTGTGGAGCCTGGGAGCAGGGGCGGCCGGGGCACTCGGCGCGCTAGGGATCATTCTGTGCTTCAATTACGGCGGCAAGCCGATGTATGTGATGCCGCTGGTCTTCGGCGGCGCGCCGGTCGTCAACACGCTGGTAACGACCGTAGGGAACCACGGATTCGACCAGTTGCGGCCGCTCTTTTACGCCGGACTGATTCTGGTCTGCAGCGGCGCGGCGATTGTATTGTTCTTCGCGCCGCGCGGACATGCGCCGGCGCCGATCAAGCCGGTGACGGGGAAGCCATCCACGACGCCAGCACGATAGCGCAGATTGACTTCGGGTGCCTGGGGCAACGCCCCCCAGTTGGCTTGCACCCGACTCGACTGGGGCGTTGCCCCAGGCACCCGGCGAGCTTCCCTGCGGGGCGCGGCTAAACATTAGGTGCCGCGGACAAGGCCAAACCATTCGATCTGCCGGCGGGGGCAAAAGCGGAAGCCCTCCTGGCGACAATACGGCTCCAGCCACTCCGTCACGCGAGAGAGCGGCTCGGCGTCGACTCCCTGCGGCATCAGCAGCACGCGGCTGAAATCGACCTCCGGCAGCAGCTTAAGATACTGCTGCATCTCTTCGCAATCGGCCGGCGTCTCGATCACGAACTTCAACTGATACGTGTATTCGTCCATCAGCCGGCTAACGATCTGCGGCGCGTGTCGCACTCGATCGTGGCGCCGGCTCCAGGTGGCATGCTCGTTCACCGACGGCGTGGAGTTCGACATCTTGGGGCTGATCGACATCAGGTCGCAGGCCACCGGCAGATAAAGCGTGCCGGCCGTTTCAATCGTCAGGTGCCGGCCAGCGTCCCGCAACGACGCGGTCAGCGGAATCAGTTCGGAAAACAACATCGGCTCGCCGCCCGTCAGCACCACATGCGGCGTGTCCCACTCGCGCACCTGGGCCAGAATCGCGTCGAGTGGCAAATCCTGCCCCTCGGGGCGCCACGAGGCGAACGGCGTATCGCAAAACCAGCACCGCAAGTTGCAGCCGCTGGCGCGCACGAACACGCTCTCGGTGCCCGTGAGCAACCCTTCGCCTTGCGTCGAGCGATAGATTTCAGCGATTCGCATGGACCAACTTCATATTGAATTGCGTTCGTCACGGAGAGAGAATCACCAATGACCAAATTCCAATCTCCAATAAAGCGTGCGCGAGATCTTTATTGGAGATTGGAATCTTGGTCATTGGTCATTTTCTTGCTACACACGGTACCTTACCGGGTCTACCAATCCCGCATCAGCAAACCCTTGCCGCCGCAATCGGCAGGAGTCGCACTCGCCGCAGCTCACGCCGTGCGGGTCGGGGTCGTAGCAACTGTGGGTCAGGCCGTAGTCTACGCCCAGGGCGACGCCGCGCTGGATGATCTCTGCTTTACTTAGCTTAATCAGCGGGGCGTGAATCGTAAACTTGAGCGTTCCTATGACACCCGCCTTGGTCGCCAGGTTCGCCAGGCGCTCGAACGCGGCGACAAACTCGGGGCGGCAATCGGGGTAGCCGCTGTAGTCGATCGCGTTGACGCCCAGGAAAATATCGGCGGCGCCGCGCGACTCGGCCAGCGCCAGGGCCAGCGACAGCAGCACCGTATTGCGGGCCGGCACATACGTGACCGGAATCCCGTCGGCCATCTCCGCCTCGCTGCGCCCCTTGGGAACCGGCACGTCGCTGGTCAAAGCGCTCGGCGCAAACCCGGCCAGATTGACCTGGACAATAATATGCTCCGCCATTCCCAGCGAGGCCGCCACGCGGCGGGCCGCTTCCAGCTCGAACCGGTGCCGCTGCCCATAATCGACGCTCAGCGCCAGCAACTCAAACCCCGCCGCGCGAGCCTCCGCCGCCGCCGTGGCCGAATCGAGTCCGCCGGAGAGAAGGACGACTGCTTTGGGGCTCATGGTGAACTCGCGCCGCTACAATTAAATCCCAATGACCAATAAGCTGTGCGCAGCTCCAACATTGGTCATTGGGATTTAGTCATTGGTCATTACTTCCCCGTGGCCCTTTCGCCATCAGGGCCATCATGCCACAATGGGCCGTTTGAGAAAAGGAGCGCAGCAGACGTGACTAGTGCCGCAGGCAAAAAACAGGCAGACAGCGAAAAATACCGCGCTGCGCTGGAAACATTCGAGAACGAGTTTCCCGGGCGGGACTACACCATCGAAATCATTTGCCCGGAGTTCACGTCGGTCTGCCCCAAGACCGGCCAGCCCGACTTCGGCACGCTCACGATCACCTACACTCCAGACAAACGGTGCGTGGAATTGAAGAGCCTCAAGCTCTACCTGCAACAGTTCCGCAACGAAGGGGTGTTTTACGAGCACGCCACGAACCGCATTCTCGATGACCTGGTGGCGGTGCTGACGCCTCGGCGGCTGGTGTTGAGGGCGGCGTTCACGCCGCGCGGCGGGATCACCACCACGGTGACGGTCGCGTGGCCCGATTCTCCCCAATCAAATTCTCCTCTGTCACGATCCTAAACGCGCGAGCCTAAACGATGAACCACGAACAGCCCACCGTCATCCTCAGCGGCTTCGCCGACGAGGCCGCCCCGCACAAGACGGCGGTCGAGCAGTTCGCCGCTTTGGCCGCGTTGGGCCTGCAATACTACACCGTGCGGTTCATCGACGTCGGCAGCGGCGTGAAGAACGTTATGGAGCTGACCAAGACGGAAATCACCAAGATCCGCCACCTCGAAGACGAGTTCGGGCTGAACGTCTCATCGCTCGGCTCGCCGATCGGCAAGGTAAAACTGGTCGACGAGGAAGACGGCACCACCAACCGTTTCGTGCCGTTTAAGAAATACCTCGAGCAGGACGTGAAAAAAGCGTGCGAGCTGGCCCACGCCTTTGAAACCAAACTGATCCGCGGCTTTTCGTTTTATCCCCCGGCGGGCAGCGAGCCGCGCGAATATCTCGCGCAGGCAACCGAGCAGATCGGCCAGATCGCCGAGATGTGCCACCGCAGCGATCTGACGTTCGGCCTGGAGGTCGAAGCGAATCTCGTGGGGCGCAACGGGCAATTGCTCGCGGAGATTCAGCGCCGCGTGAATCATCCGGCCCTGGTGCTGGTGTTCGACGCGGCAAATTTACTCACGCAGGGCTTCTCGTCGCACGACGTGTTCCTGCAATACCAGGCGATGAAGCCATCGCTGGGCTGGCTGCACGTCAAGGATTATCTCCAGCAGCCGGGGGGCGTCCGCAAAAACCACGTGGACGAGGGGGCGCTGTCGGACTTCGTGCCGGCCGATCAAGGAGACGGCGGCTACGTCAACATCTTCCGCGATTTCCGCGCGTCGATTCCCGCGCTGGAAAAGACCCTTACGCGGCGCGGCATCCCCGGCGTGTTCGTCGATCTCGAGCCGCACCTCAAAGGGGGCGGACAATTCGGCGGGTACAGCGGGCCGGACGGGTTTGGCGTGGCGCTGCGCGGCCTATGCCGAGTGCTCGACTTCGTCGGCATCAGGTACCACCTGCGCGACTTTGAAGACGTGCGAGCGGCGCGAGGGTTTTAAGTTTTTTTCACCACAGAGGCACAGAGAAAGCAGGAATGACCAATCACCAAATTCCAATCTCCAAGACAGGTGCCGCACACGTCTATTGGAGATTGGAATTTTGGTCATTGGTCATTAAGAGACCTCTGTAGTTAAACGTCTTTTGCCGCGTCCGCTGCTTCCGCGGCCTGACTCTCCGCCTTGGCGGCTGCGGCGACAGTTGCTTTTCTGTCCGTGAAGCTCAGCCGCCAGATCTTCGAAATGAGGTGGGCGCATTGGGCGGTCCAGAACGCCGTGGCGACGAAGGCGATTCCCCACAGCCCGGTCAGCGGCATCTTGAGCGATTCCATCGTGGTGACGCGGCTGAAATAGAGTGCCGTCACGCCCACCACCGCCGCACCCGCGGCCATGCCGCCGCGGCTTAAGCCGGTGGCGCTCCAGCGTTTTCGCAGGCTGGCGCCGATGGCCGAATGGGCGTTCTGGTTGGCCAGCTCGCGCATCGCGGAAAGATTCACGTGTCGCTCTCGATCGCCGCGCGGCGGCATCATCACGGCCGCATCCCACGGCGTTTCGTCTTCCACCACGAGCGGGGCCGCCTCGATCGTGGGCTCTTCTTCCTCAACCTCAGCTACGACAGGCGCAGTCGGCCGCACGGGGGCCGGCGCCGTCCGTTCACTCGGCGCCGCGGTGGTGGGCGGCGATGCAGCCGGAGGTCCTGCCGCCGGCGCCGTTCTCGCTGCCATGCCTTGGGGCGAATCGGGCGTGGGCTTATCGCCGGACCGCCCACCGTTGAGCCGCTCCAACAGCCGCGACATATACGTGTCGATCGACTCTTCTTCGTCGTGGTGCCCTGCCGCCGCCGGCTTGTGCGTGGTGCTGCCATGCTGCGAACGGGGTTCGCTGCGCGGCGGCTCGTGGGTTCGCGCAGCAGGCGCCGCGGGCGCTGCCGGGGCCCTGTCTGGTTCCGGGCGCGAAGCATTGGGCCGGCTGGTGGCGTTGTCTTCCTTCAACAGCGACATCGCTCGCAGGCGGGCGAACACTTCGTCGTCCGACTCGCGCTCTCGATCTTCGGCCGTTTTGGCGCGGGTCTCGGCGACGGGCGGAGCGGGAGAGCTGGCGGGATGTGAGGTGGCGGGTGGCGAACCAGCGACCGAATTGCGGTGCGCGTCCAATTCGGCCCGCAGCTTTTGCAGCTCGTCGCGCAGCACCTGCATTTCGGTCGGCAGCGAATCGGTCGTCGGCGCGTCCGCTGAAATTGAACTCAAGGCAACCTCCCGATCGGCGGCATTTGCCGCCGGCGCATCGTCCCCTGCTGGCACCGCAGGCGTTTCGGTGCGCGCCGGGGGAACGGCAACTTCAAACAGCGAGTCGCCTGGCGTCGTGCTCGATGTCGTTAGTGGCATGGCGTCATCAATGGCATGGGCTGAAAACGGGGCCGCCGAGCGGCACCCGGGCCGCAAGGTGCGTGCCGTAAGTGGAATGATTCATTGAAGATGTAGCTTACGGAGAATATGCGGTCAAAGAAGTATTGGCCTTGGAGAGCGACTCTGCCGGGCGGGGAAGATTTACCCCGTCCGCACCCAGTTCGGCTGCATATCTGTGCCGGATATGCCGATTATCCCAAAGCAATCCGGCGGCACATGCGAATGCACCTCCGCGGCACTCCGCCTCGGGCGGGGGGGAATGGCGGTCGTCGCCACTTGTCCGGCTGGCCGAGACCGGGGAGAAAGGGCTCGCCCCGGTGACAGTTGATGACCTTTGGCTGCATTCAAGCCATTGAGCGACAAGCGGTTGTGGCCGCAGGCAGCCGAGCGGTCAATTGGGCAAGCTTTAACGGTCGGGGCATGACCCTTTATCGGGTTGCCGCGTAGTATAGTTCGATTGGTCGCCCCAGTTAGAACGACCAGCTAAAGCAACCACCACTGGCGGCGATCGACAGGCGAGACGAAACAAGCTGTTTGAGGGAAAACGGGCATGTAGGGAGACCTGCGGCTGGGAGACGGCCGCTTGGAAATATCAGGTCCAGGGAAGTCCACTTTTCTAAATTGCGCTGGATTGCCGCTTGATCGAAGGGGGGATTCCTTCGCCGAGCGTAATGATTCGACGCGCCGAGGTGAGGAACAGATATGACACGCAAAGACGGAAACAACGGTATGCGGCAGATTCTTATCCGGCGCCGCGATGCTTTGCGCAAAGCCCTGGCGGGCGACTTGAGCCTGCTGAAGGAGCTGCGCGAGCAATCCAGCGGCGACGTGATCGACGCCGCCCTCGATTCGGCCCAGGACGAAATCAACTCTCAGTTGGCCGAGGTGGAAAGCCGCGAATTGGCCAACATCGAGTTGGCCCTGGAGCAAATGCGCGAAGGGACCTACGGCATCTGCCAGATGTGCGAGACCAAGATCCCGATGGCCCGGCTGCACGCGCTCCCCTACGCCACCACCTGCATCAACTGCCAACGCGAGGCGGAACGGCAGGGTGGCCACGGCTCGGGCAGCGGCGACTGGAGCCGAGTGCTCGATCCCCACGCGGCCGACGCCGACGTGTCGATCAACGACATCGAGATGGATGTCTCCTGAAGCGGATTCAAGGTTAAACGCAGGCAACCGAAACTAGCCCGAAGCGCAAGCTGCCAACACTAGCCCGAAGCGCAAGCGAGGGAGGAACAGAGCAAGCCCTCGCTCGCGCTGCGGGCTAGTGATTTATATGGGCGCATCGCAGGGGTGCAGGCAAGCAGTTCTAACTGCTTACTCAGTACTCAGTACTGAGTACTAACGTCGTACTGAGTACTCGCGTCGGAGGCACCATGTTGCGACACGCTGCGTCGATTGCCGGCCGAG
>JAIOQB010000339.1 GCA_021413585.1 Planctomycetia bacterium | reverse complement strand
CGGCGGCTTTACCTCAAACGACGTTGACTTAAGATATAGATTGGTCGATACTTGCGCGTCCAATTCCCGCTCCAGACACGATCCCATGGCCATAGCCGACTCCACTAGTTTGAAACAGTATTGTGTCGATGTCGCCCGGCGGGCTCAAGCGGCGTCGCAGACGTTGTCTGCCGTGACCGGGGGGGCTAAGAATGCCTGGCTTACAATGTCGGCCCAGCGGCTGCGTGAGCGGGCGTCTGAGATACTGGCGGCCAACCAGCTCGATCTGGCGGCGGCCCCAAGTTTTGGTCTCACCGGCGCGGCCATCGACCGGCTGCGGCTCTCCACCGAGCGGATTGATGATATCGCGGTCGGTCTGGAACAGGTGGCGGCGCTACCCGATCCGATCGGCGAGGTTATGGAGTCGTCCATTCGGCCCAACGGACTGGAAGTGCTCAAAGTGCGAGTCCCAATGGGGGTGATCTTTTTCATCTACGAATCGCGGCCGAATGTGACGGCCGACGCGGCGGCCCTGTGCGTCAAGAGCGGCAATGCCGTGATTCTTCGCGGTGGCAAAGAGGCCGCCCATTCCAGTCGGGCGATTGTCGATATTCTCTCGGCCGTGGCCGCGGAGGTGGGCTTGCCGGCCGACGCAGTGCAGCTCGTCGAGACGGCCGACCGGGACGCGGTGGGACATTTCCTCTCTCTCAGCGAGTACATCAGCCTGGCCATTCCGCGCGGCGGTGAGAGCCTGATCCGGCGCGTGGCGGCCGAAGCCAGAATGCCGGTCATCAAGCACTTTAGCGGCAACTGCCATGTCTATATCGACGCCGATGCCGATCTGGGCATGGCCCAGCGGATCGTGGTCAACAGCAAGTGTCAGCGGCTGGGTGTGTGCAACGCGGCTGAGTCTCTGTTGATTCATGCCGATGTGGCCAGCGAACTGCTCCCCAAGCTGGGTGCGGAACTCACGCGCCGCGGTATCGAGATGCGCGGCGATGCTCGGACGCGAGAACTGGTCGAGGAGGCCGTGGAAGCCAGCGACGAGGATTATCGCACGGAATATCTGGGGCCGACAATCAGCGTCAAAGTGGTCGGATCGCTCGACGAGGCGATCGAACATATCGCGGCCTATAGCTCGCAGCATACCGAGGCGATCGTGACCAAGAGCATCGAGGCGGCACGGCAGTTTGCCGCCCGGGTTGATAGTTCGGCCGTGATGATCAATGCCAGCACGCGCTTCAACGACGGTTTCGAGTTCGGCCTGGGTGCGGAGATCGGCATCAGCACGGATAAGTTTCACGCCCGTGGGCCGTGCGGGTTGAAGGAATTGACCAGCTACAAGTATGTCGTGTACGGCAGCGGACAGGTGAGGGAGTAGTCTTGACCAATTAAATCCAATGGCCCTCTCACTGGCCCCTAACCCCTAAGCCCTTCCGTATGACCGAAGACCATCTCAGCCCCGCTGAAATTCAGAGCCTGCTTGGCGCGGTCGATCCGTCGGAAATGGATTCGACGCCGATGTTGCATGCCGCCGATGTCGTGTCGCGGAACGATACATTTGTGACTCTCGATCCGCGGGCCATGGCCGGTCTGCGCCGGATGCACAGCGATTTCTGCCAACGGCTGGGCGTGGGTTTGTCATCGCTCATGCGTGCTGATGTTCGGCCGAGGCTGGCCGACATTCAGCAAACGCGGTGGGACAACTTCACATCTCGACTACCCGTACCGACGTGCCTTAACCTCTTGAGGGCCGAGCCACTCGGGGCTGAGACTGCTTTGATTATCAGCCCCGCGATCTTGTATCCCATGCTCGATCGGATGCTGGGTGGCAACGGTCATCCGTCAAGCCCGATCCCTCGACGACCGCTGACCGAGATCGAACTGCGGTTGGCGCGGCGGATCCTTCAGGCGGCCGTTCGCGAGCTACAAACAGTGTGGCGCGAGATTGTCCCGCTGACGCTCCGCGGAGATCGGGTTGAAAGCAACTGCGACAACCTGGCGATTGCGACAGAGGAGGAAACCGTGATCGTGATTGCCTGCGAGATCGCACTTGACGAAAGTCGCGGGCCACTCTACTTCTGTCTGCCAACGAGCGCGATCGAGCCCCATGTGCGGCGACTCGCCACGGCAGCCATGGCGGACGCCAGCGGAGCGAATGCGGCGCTCCGGCAAGCTGCGGCCTCTGCCGGAGGCGCAATCGTGGAGCTGACCGCGCATCTGGCGGAAACAACCATGACGCACGAAGAACTACTCGATCTGCAAGTCGGCGATATCATCACCACGCCGCGCCCCGCCACGGAGCCGGTGCTGGTCACCGTGGAAGGGCTGCCGAAGTTCCACGGCCGGGTTGGCCGGCATCAGGGACACTTGGCCGTGCGGATCGAAGAACGGATTTCCGCGGGATCGAGTCCAGAGGCTGGTAAAGGCGAAACATCGTAGCAGGCACACTCCGTGTGCCGTAGCAGGGCAGGATTTCCGCGCTACTCAGACTGCACCGCACTCCGGTTACGGCACTCGGAGAGTGCCTACTACTTTAGCTATCTGCTCGGCGTTGACCGGATCGATGACGCCATGTTCGCAGATGATGGCGCGAATCACTCGGGCCGGAGTCACGTCGAAGGCCGGATTATAAACGTCGATGCCGGTCGGCGCGGTTTGGCGGCCGAAGCCGTGCGTGATTTCGCGTGCTTGCCGCTGCTCGATGGGAATCTCCGCGCCGCTGGCGATTGACAGGTCGAACGTGCTGCTGGGTGCGGCCACGTAAAACGGAATATCATGGGCCGCCGCGCACAACGCCACCTGATAAGTGCCGATCTTGTTGGCGGTGTCTCCATTAGCGGCGATCCGATCGGCCCCGACGATCACAGCCTGAATGCGACCTTCGCGCATCACACTGGCGGCCATCGAATCGCAGATCAGCGTGGCCGGGATGCCGGCCTGCACGAGTTCCCAGGCTGTCAGCCGCGCACCTTGTAGCAACGGCCGCGTTTCGTCCACGTAAACGTGCAGCCGTTTACCAGCGGCCCGCGCGGCGAAGATGACACCCAGCGCTGTTCCATAATCGGCCGTCACCAGGGCGCCGGCGTTACAATGCGTTAGCACGCCAGTTCCGTCGGCCAATAGCTCCGCACCGTGGCGGCCGATCGCCCGGCACATCACGCGGTCTTCTTCGTACATGGCATGGGCTTCGGCCAGCAATCCGGCGACGATCTCGCGCGGCGGCCGGCCCGCCAGTTTCTTGGCCGCACGCACTTGTCGGGCCAACGCCCAGGATAGATTGACGGCTGTCGGCCGACTGGCGGCCAGATACTCGACAACCTTGCGGAGCCGGGCCATCAGATCCGCTTCATCGCCCTCCGCCGCACCGCGGACACCCAACACAACGCCATACCCGGCCGCCAACCCAATGGCCGGCGCGCCCCGCACGCGCAACGTGCTGATGGCCTCCCACAGGGCATCCACATCCGTCAGCTCGATCTCGACTAACTCCAGCGGCAGCCGGGTCTGGTCGATGATCGCCAAGCTGCCATCGACGTCGCCAATCCAATGGAGTGTGGGTAGAGACTGATGCTCCGTGATTTCCGCTTGCTGATCGGCATATGTCGCCATAGTCGGTACTTGCCAATCATAAATTAGGGGTCGGGGTCAGGGGTCAGGGTTCAGGGGTCAGGGGTCAGGAGTCAGGAGTCAGGGGTCAGGAGTCAGGGATCGCGAAATTACAACTTCTTCTGTAGTGCTGCGTCCTTCGCGCTGATCTTTTCCACTAGCTTTTGCTTGAACTCTACAAACTTCTTGGCCAGTGCGGCATCGGACGTGGCCAGGATCTGCACGGCGAACAGGCCTGCGTTGCGCGGTCCACCCATGCCGACGGCGACGCTTACAACTGGCACGTCACCCGGCATTTGCACGGTGGAGAGGAGCGAATCGAGGCCGCCGAGTTCCGCCGTCGGGACCGGGATGCCGATGACGGGCAAGATCGTGTGCGCGGCCACGACGCCGGCCAGATGGGCCGAACCGCCGGCCGCGGCGATGATCACTTTGAGGCCACGGTCGACCGCGGTGGTTGCGTATTTGCAAACTGCTTCTGGCGTGCGATGGGCGCTCATCACATGCACTTCACAGCCGACGCCGAACTCATCGAGCGCCGTCTTGGCCGCGTCGATCTTCGGCCAGTCGCTATCGCTTCCCATCAAGATGCCAACGAGAGGTTTCGTGCTCATGCTATTCTCCTATTCAAATCGACTATCGCACGGGAGACCGAACGTCTCCGCCACCGCGCGATTGGTTACTTTTCCGTTGTAAATGTTGATTGCCGAAGCGATCGGGCGAGACGTCGCCGCCGCGGCCGGCATTCCCAGCTCAGCCAGGATCAATGCCCAGGGGAGCGTCACGTTGCACAGAGCAAACGTGCTGGTCCGGCCCACCGCCCCGGGCATGTTCGTCACGCAATAGTGCAGCACTTCGTCCACCAGATACGTCGGCTCGCTGTGCGTCGTGGGTCGGCTGGTGGCCACGCAGCCACCCTGGTCGATGGCCACGTCGATAATCACGCTCCCATGCTTCATCACCTTCAGGTCTTCGCGTTCGATGAGCCGCGGCGCTTTCGCCCCGGGTATCAGCACCGCGCCGATCACCAGATCGGCCCGCTGCAACTGTTCGCGGATCGTGTGCCGGTCGCTGTAGAGAACATTGACATTCGGCGGCATCACATCGTCGAGGTAGCGAAGCCGATCCATGTTAATGTCCAAGAGACCCACGTCGGCGCCGAAGCCGGCCGCCACCTTGGCCGCGTTGGCGCCCACCACGCCTCCGCCGAGGACCGCGATATGGGCCGGCGCCACGCCGGGTACTCCACCCAGGAGGATGCCGCGTCCCATCTGCGGCCGTTCGAGATATTTGGCCCCTTCCTGAATACTCATCCGGCCGGCCACTTCGCTCATCGGTGTGAGCAGCGGCAGCCGTCCGCTAGAGTCCGACAACGTCTCATAGGCGACAGCCGTCGCGCCACTTTCCAGCATTGCATCGACCAACGGCCGATCGGCGGCAAAGTGGAAGTAGGTGAACAGCATCTGGCCGGGGCGCATCAGGGGCCACTCATCGCGCTGCGGCTCCTTGACCTTGATGACCAACTCAGACCGGGCAAAAATCTCGGCCGGGCCATCGACCAACTCCGCCCCTTCGTCGGAGTAGGCCTGATCGGTCAGGCCGGAGCCTTGGCCGGCCCCGCGTTCGACCAGCACTTTGTGCCCCCGACGGACCAATTCTCCCGCACCCACGGGTAGCATGGCCACCCGATATTCATCACGTTTGACCTCTTTGGGAACTCCAACAATCACAGCAAGTCATCCTTAGTTAAAGCACGCCTATTTCTGGACTCGCATTGTCCGGTTCCGCTTACGGCATGACAAGGGCCGAAGCGCGGCTGGCGGGCACCGTCCTTGACATGTCAATTCAAGCTCAGCGTAAGTCGTTCAAGACCTGCGGAAGAATGTCATGGCTGATCAGGAAAGCTCGTTATTCCGCAACCATCCACACGGAGCTCGTGGCCTTATCGAAGATCGCACAGCTCCGCACTACGACCGCATTACCGACACGTTTGAATTCACGCATCTCGACCTCGGCTCCATCCTGCCTATCCTGCTAGATCAGGCTGAGCCGATACCCCGGGGGGTAAAACCGACAATTCCCAGTATTCCCGGGAAATATCGCGTTTGGCGTTCGCGCATCCGTTCGCGCAAGTGTTCGCGCATCCGTTCGCGCAAGTGTTCGTCCCGGCGCGCCAGCCTTTTTCTGGGCCGCATTAATTGGACCTTTGGGCGGTTATCGGAAGCGGAAGTCGAGCCGGTAGTTGTAGAGCCAGGGAATGCGCGGGTCGATCCCTTCGGCCAGGAGTTTGTCGGGAAGCCCCT
>JAIOQB010000091.1 GCA_021413585.1 Planctomycetia bacterium | reverse complement strand
CCTTTACCGCGCTGCCTAGCAACAGCGGACCCACGCGGGCCACGTAGCCCCATTGATACTTCCAGTCGGCTTGCGGCCCGGGTGTCACCTCCCAGGTGTGTTGCACCTGGCCCGTGGCGGCGTCGATCCTCCAACATCGCGGGCCGACTGCCGCATACACATGCTTTTCATCTGCGCACCAGTTGCTGCAATCGCGGGGCATGTTCATCCGCAGCATCGACGGCATCTCCAGCGACCAGAGAATCGTGCCGTTGTATTGATCGATGGCGATCAACCGATTGAGCCCCTGAGCAAACAATCGTCCACCGGCAACTAGCGGCCCCGGCTTGCGCCCGCTGCGATCGGGATGATAGCGTGGGCCGGGACGGCCCACCCATTGCGTTACCAGATCCCCGGATTCTTTCACTCCAGAGAGCGATTCGCCAGCAAATGATGCATTAGTTGAACTGCCATATTGGTGCGTCCACTGGCCGATGGCTGTCAGCGGCGGTCGGGTGTAATGGAGCCAAGTACCAGCATCGGAGATAGAAACATTGGCACTCAGCGGCGTTCCGGCTGCCCATTGCGTAAGGCGGTCCTTTGTCGCGGACTGCGCGCCGCCTGCTGGTTGGCCGAAGAGCACCACCCCACCGTCTGGCCGAACAAGTCGAGCCACTTCGGCCGCTGAAACGCCAATCTTTTCCCCCGCCAGCACCGAATCTGAAACAATCAGGTTGGCAAAATGCCCTGGCAAGGTGCTTGAGTCGAGCGATGGCAGGTGTAGCACTTCGATCCTCGTGCCATACATGCCGCTGGGCAACAGCGCCAAACGAGCGTTGTAGACCGCGGTTGCATTGGCTTCGAGTGCGATCACTTTGAGTTGGCTCTGCTTTGCCAATTCCCAGGCCAACCGACCATATTGATTCCCCAGCACGAGACAAATGCCCTGCCGCGTGCCGCTGGTCTTGAGGATGTATTCGGCCGCCTCCGCATAATGGCGAGTTGGCGGCGACTCTGCGAAGCGAGCCGTGTCTTTCTGCACTTCCGGCAGCGTGTAATTAAAGAACGTCTCGATCGTGTGCCGCGGAGAATGACGCTGCTGGCCGTCGATGGTCGTTTCGATCGAATACATATAGTCGCGACGGTGACGCAGGCCCGTCAGCTTTACTTCATGGGTTGTGCGGATGCCTTGCACCGCGCGCCGCGCTGATGTACTGTTGGGCTCGGCGTAGTTTAGCGCCGTCGGAGATGGCTGGGTAGTTTCCCATCGTATGACCGCGGTTCCGGGCGCGGTGAATTGAATGTACGGGCCGACGTTGATGCCGGCCTCAGTGTCGGTCTTGGCATACGTCGGTCGAGTTGTGACGACCCCCGGCGGCTCGCCGGGGGCTAAGACGGCAGGCACTGCTCCAGGGCGGTAACAGAGAATTGATCCATCATCGGTGCTGACCCAAAGAGCGCCGTCGGCTAGAGCCAAGCCCTGAGCTTGCCCTGGCACGCTGGTCTGCCAGAGTACGGCACCGTCATCTGCCCGGTAGGCAGTGACGCGATCGTCGCCGCCGACGTAGAGCGTATCGCCACCCAGCACCAAGGATATCAACCCTTTTTCCTTCACCTGCCAGCGAGTCTGGCGCGTTTCCGGATCGATACCGGCCAGAGCCTTGTTGCTCATCAGGTACCATCCGCGCGGGCCTATGACCATCGCGCGGCCGCCGGGGAACTGAGCCATTTGTGCCCGGGTGGTCTTTTTCGACGGCGGCGCTTGCAACTTGCTTTGAATGAGTGCTCCATCTCGATTGCCCGGGCCGTGGAACACTTCCTGCTGGGGCGTCAACAATACAAAACAGCCGGCTCCGGCTGTGTGCAGAGCGCCAAGCAACTTGCCGGTGGAACGCTCGACGAGCGCCGGCGAGACCCGCCCCTGCGGCAGCACTAGCCGATCGGCCGTGGCCAACAGTCCTCCTTCCATCGTGACGCCGTCGAGCTTGACGATGTACCTGCCCGGCCCTTCAGCCTTGCCGGTCTTGGCATCGACTGCGGCCAGATACGACGGCTGCCAGGGCAATAGCGAAGCGGCAAAATAGGCCGTGCCTCCATCCACCATCACTCCCGTCCGCACTGGATAGAACGAATTGAGCCGGCCATCGTTGATGACGCGGCGCTGATCTTCGGCTGGGCGAGTCTTCCACACCAACTTGCCGTCGCTCGCTTGCAGGCAATAGGCGTGACCGTCATCGGAACCGAAATAGAGCAACCCGTCGGACCAGGTGGGCGCCATTCGCACCGGCCCATCGGTGACGAATATCCATTGCTCCTTGCCCGTTTTCGTATCCAGGCAACGCACCGCGTCATCGGCCGACGAGCCATAGAAGAGCGACGACCCCACGACGCTGACGTGAAACACTTCATCGTAATCGCGCAATGAGTTGAGCCGCGGCTTATTGCCAAACGCATCCCACTTGGCCGGCCCGTCCCAAGCAGGTTGCGGCACTTGCAGCCGGTGTGACCAACTCAGCCGCAGCGCCTTGGCGTCAAGCTGCTCATCCGTCTGCCCACTCCGCCCCACATCCCGCCGCCATGTGGGCCAATCCGCGGCCAATGAAGTTAGTGGCAAGGCTGAGGCCGAAATCAGGATCAGCAATCGAAAATGAAAAGATGGCATGTTAGCAGTCTTTTTGTTTCATATTCACTTCTCGTTAAACATCAACTCGCTGGAAACAATCGCCCCCCGGTCGTCGGTGACGGTCACGAACCAGACGGCGGCTTCGGCCGGTGCAACGGGGCCGGAGATACGTTTGCCGTCGAGCGTCAGCGGCTTGCTCGTCCAACGGCGTTTGTGGAACTCGCCCTGGTCGGTTGTGTAGTGCAGCGCCGCCAACTTAAGCTCCCGGCTGCTGGTCACGTTGGCCGAGACTTTCTGATCGGCCACGGCTGGCTTGGCAATCACGGGCAGTGGATCGCCCCCCCGCAAATGCTGATCGACGAACAGGCCGATCTCGGCCGGAGCCCAGCCCTGGGAGTGCCCGTGCGGCATGTTGACGGTCACGCGATAGTTCAGCGGACTCCGCACTAGTTTGTAGGTCTTGGCATAGCTATCCAGCGGATAGGCAAAGTCATTCGTGCCGTTGACGAAGAACATCGGCATCTTGGCGCAACCGACGTGGCTCGACGGATCCCACAACCGCACCCACTTGGCTCGGTCTTCGGGCTTCAGCGCCTTGAGCATCCGCGGACCCCAATAACTGTTGTCGTGTAGAAAGCCGCAGCCGTAGACCGGGACCGCCGCTTTGAAGCGCGGATCGACTCCCGCCACAATGCAGGTGAGATAGCCGCCCCAGCTGATTCCCGTCACGGCGGTTTTGTCCGCGTCCACTTCAGGAAAACTGCGCAGCAGCGAGTGGGCCAGCACCACGTCGGCCACGGCCTGATAGGGCCACTGATCGCCAGACGGCTGATTGACGTTATTAAACGTCGTGTCATCGGCATTGTTCGGGCCGCCATCGTCGAGGCGTTTTCCTTTGAGCCCACAGCCGACGAGGTCCATCGCGATCGCCGCATACCCGCGCTTCGCCCAGAGCTGGGCCCATTCGGCAAAGGCATGTCCGCCTCCGCCGTGGACCAGCACCACGCCAGGGTATTTTGTACCGGCGGCCGGCGCGGGCGCATCCTTCGGCGCGATGGTGGCCGGCGATGCGTAGTATGCAAACACGCGCGTAGGCTTGCCGCGATAGGCCGGGCCATCGAAGTAGAGACCCCGCACGGGGCCTTGCTCATCCACCCAGGTAAATTTTGGAGCGCGGCTGAGGCTTTCGATGTCCCAGGAGTGTTTAGGATCGGCGTCTCTTGAATGGGCCTGGGCGCTGAAGAGCAGAACACAACTTAGGGCCAGGCCGATCGTTAATGGGATGCGGTTCGCAGTCAACTGGGGCATGGAGGCAATCCGTGTTGGAACGGCGCAAGGTGGGAGGAAGGATTTTTGGCAGGATGGCGGCCCAACGGGGGTCCGGGAAAGGGATCGCAGTCGCCAAACTATTATACTCTGGTTGGGACTGGGATTGGCTCTCAGTCGCACAAATAATAGACCGGCAGCGCAGCTCTTTGTTTGAGCGTTTCGTCCAGCTCGGTGAACATGGCAGAAGGCGCCTGGCCGCCTTGGCGCATCGCGGCGGTGATCGCGGCCTTGATGCGATTGACCTTCTTATCGATCTCGCGGGCCTGCTGAGCAATGTCG
Organism: Planctomycetia bacterium; assembly: GCA_021413585.1. Classification (GTDB taxonomy): domain Bacteria; phylum Planctomycetota; class Planctomycetia; order Pirellulales; family UBA7805; genus JAIOPX01. Next base: position 467 of record JAIOQB010000091.1, on the reverse strand, counting down.
GGTGGATAGTAGGGAGCCACGGTGTTGGCCCGGCCGCAGGCGGGACAGACTCCCAGCATGGTCATGGGTTCTTTGGCAGCGTTCTGCGACCAATCGGGTTGTCCGTTGGGGCCGAGTGTAACTCCGTCGTAGCGGTAGGCGAAAAGATAGGGGTTGCCATTCTTGCCTTGCCCGCTGCACTTGGGATGCGTGCAGGTGAAGGCCCGCCAACAGAGTTTTCCCGACGCTGGGTCGGCCGCCGCGGCTCCGTCACCCGTGGCAGGAGCTAGCGTTTTGTAGTCTTGCAGAACCTCTTTCTTGATCCGCTCCTCTCGCACATCCGTTTCCGGCTTCGACTTCGCGACGGCTTCTGTGCTGATCTGCTCCTGCGAACTCTTCACGACTTCTTCCGGTTCTTGAAAAGCAACCTCCGGCTTCTCGGGGTTCAACTCGGGTAGATTGGCCGTATCCGGCGGGGGAGTGACGGG